>JAZKEM010000158.1:0-95062 GCA_040387055.1 Pseudomonadota bacterium
ATCACGTAGTCGACCAACAGAATTGAGTTCTTGCTGACGATACCAATCAGCATCAGCAAACCGATCAAGGCTGCCATCGACATCGAGTAATCGAATACCCATAGCAAACCCAGCGCGCCCGTTGCGGCCAAAGGCAAGGCAGCAAGCACGGTGATGGGTTGGCCGAAGTCATGGAACAGCAGCACCATCACTGCATAGACGCAGAAGATGCCAGCCAGCATCGCCAACATGAAGCCACTCATCATCTCGCTCATGTATTCGAGATCACCAGCCAGTACCAGATTCACATCAGGTGGCAACGTTTTAAGTGTAGGCAACTTCTTGGCCTGCTCCAGCACTTCGCCAACTGCGCGCCCTTGCAGGTCTACCGCGAGACTGACGTAGCGGTGACGGTCATAACGATCAATCTGTGCAGGTCCATCAGCGACGCTGATTTGCGCGATATTGCTCAGCGGCACTGCAGCTCCCGTTGTGCTCATCAGTCGCAGCTGACCAATCGTATCGAGCGCACCCATCGCGCTTGGATCAAGTTGTACGCGTACGTAAAGCTGGCGTCCTGGAAGATTCAATCTTGGAAGATTGAAGTCATAGTCGCCAGTCGTTGCCACACGAACAGCTTGGCCAATTTCTGCAGATGTAATGCCGAGTTCTGAGGCACGCGCAAAATCAGGGCGAATGACAATTTCAGGTCTCAGCACGCCCGCAGAGGTCTTGACCCCACCGATATTCGGCATCGAGCGCAGATCAGCTTCGACAGCACGCGCAGCTTTCATCAACGTTTCGGGATTATCACCGGACAACATCAAACTCATTTTTTCGCCGGGTGATCCGCGACCCACACTGATCTGAGCACCTGGAATCAGGAAAAGTTTTTTGCGGATGTCTGCCTGCACTTCAATATGCTTACGCTTACGCTGCTCAGGTGGATACAACCCTATCGTGAGCTGGGCCGTGCGCACATCACCGGTTGAAGAATCCGCGCGCATATTGCCTACATTGACGCCAGCGCCGATGGCGGCAAAGACAGATTCCACTTCAGGAATTGTTTTCAGCACAACGCGTGCACGTTCTGCCAATGCCGTCGTCTGTTCCAGATTGCTGCCTGGTGGAGCGCCAATAATCACGAACTCCATGGTGTTGTCTTCGGTCGACAAGAATCCCGACGGAATCTGGCTGATCATCATCAGCGATCCGAAGAAGATCACGGCAGCACCCGTCACTGTGGCAGCACGATGCTTGAGGCACCAGGTCACCAACCTGAGATAGCCACGCATCAGCGCGCCGTCTACTTCAACATGCGGCTGCGGCTTAAGGAATGCAGCAGCCATCATCGGCGTCAGTAAACGCGCGACTGCCAACGAGAACAGCACGGCCGCTGAAGCAGTCCAACCGAACTGCTGGAAAATAGCGCCGGTTAATCCACCAACAAACGCTGTCGGTAAGAACACCGCGACCAAGGTCAATGATGTTGCAACAACCGCCAGACCGATTTCAGTTGCAGCTTCCATCGCTGCCTTCTTCGGCTCTTTGCCCATACGCAGATGGCGCATGATGTTTTCGACTTCAACAATCGCGTCATCCACCAAAATGCCGATGACCAGCGTCAGCGCTAGCAGCGTCACCGTGTTGAGCTTGTAACCCATCAGCGCCATGACGGCGAAAGTCGGAATGATCGACAGCGGCAGCGCCACTGCCGACACCAGCGTTGCGCGCCAGTCACGTAGAAATATCCAGACCACGAGTACGGCAAGGATTGCGCCCTCGTACAGCATGCGCATGGCCGCTTCATACTCAGAAACGCTGAAATCGACAGTGTTGGAAATTTCAGAAATCTTCACGCGCGGGTTTGCCGCACGCAATTGATCGACCGCAAGACGTACTGATTTTGCCGTTGCCACTTCATCGTGTCCGCGTGCGCGAGCAATCGAGAAGCTCACCACGGGTTTGCCATCAAGCAACGCAAGCTGTTGGCGTTCGACGGTGGTGTCACGCACGTTTGCGATGTCATTGATGCGTACGCGTCGTCCATCTGTCAGAGGGAACGACAGGTTTCCAAGATCTTCTGCGTTCGACACCGTACCCAGTGTGCGCACCGGCTGGCGCAAACCACCCAGCTCACCACGGCCGCTCGGTGATTCCTGCTGCATGCTGCGCAGCTGTCGGCCAATTTCGCCTGCGGTCACATTGAGTGATTGCAGACGCACCGGGTCGAGTTCAACACGAACTTCACGTGAGACACCGCCCTGACGCGTCACTTGCGAAACACCGCTGACATGTAGCAATGACTTGGTGATGATGTCATCGACAAACCAAGACAGATCCGACTCGTCCATGTTGTCCGATGAAACCGCGTACATCAGCACTGGCAGGCCAGCGATGTTGACGCGGGTGATAACCGGTTCTTGCAGCGCGGTGGGCAACGTTGAGCGGATGCGCGTTATCGCGTCGCGAACATCCGTCATGGCCTCCGGCAGGCTTTTATCGAAAGCCAATTCAACAACCATCGCGACGGCGCCATCACTGATCGTCGTCGTAACGTGGCGTACGCCACCGATACTTGAAATGGAGTCCTCGACCGGTCGGGCCACTTCGGCCTCAAGCTGTATCGGCGAGGCCCCGGGCATCACCAGCGTTACGGTGACCGAAGGGAACTCCATATCAGGCATGTTTTGCACGCCCAAGTTATGGAAGCCCACCATGCCGGCAATCGCCAGCATGATGAAGAGAAGAATTGAAGGCGTGGGCTTGAGGATTGCCCAGGTAGAAATATTCACGGTGCGGGCTTGCCTGCTGCAGCGACGACCGTCACGAGATCACCGTTTGCTACGAACGCGCCGCCCGAGCTGATGAAGCGATCCGACATTGCAACGTTGCCCAAAATTTCAATGGCATTGCTTTCGCGGCGACCCGTATCCACCTTCACTTCATGCACGCGATTCTGCGCATCAACCTTCATCAGATAGCGATTGCCATCGCGAAGAACAACAGCGGTCTCCGGCAGCGTCAGCGCATCACGCTTGCTCAGCGCAAAGCGACCGGCAACAAACACGCCTGCACTCAAGCCGCTGGCAGATGGCAGATCGACGTAAGCAAAACCATTACGTGTCTTCGAATCAACGGTCGGCGAAACCTGTCTCAACTTACCGGTCACTTTCGATCCATCAACAGCGGTCAATGTAACGGCCATACCTGCTTTCAATCGCGCCAATGCCGCAGCGGGAACTTGCGCGCGCCACTCCAACCGGTTTTGACGCACGAGACGGAACAATTCCACGCCCACCATGCCAACAGAGCCGACTGTTGCTGAACGCGATGAGATCACGCCGTCGTCAGGTGCAACTACGCGTGCATAACGCAGCTGCAAAGCCTGCACTCTTTGCTGAGCCTTGGCTGAAGCGAGCATCGCTTCAGCCACTTGTGCCTGCGTGTGGTAACCCATGATGACCTGAGCCGAGAGCGCATTGGACTCCGCCAATTTATCCGCGCGCACCACATCAGCTGCGGCTTTCGCCAGATTCGCCTGAGCCTCGGCGACAGCCGCATCCTGACGCAACAAATTCGCACGCAATACATCTTCGCTGTAGCGAGCCAAGAGCTGGCCTTTGCTCACTTGATCACCCACATCAGCGCGCACTTCATCAAGTCGCACGCCACCCACTTCTGCGCCAATGATCGCTTCCTGCCATGGCGTCACTTCGCCGCTGGCGCTTATCTCATCGCCCCATGACTCTTGCTTGGGTGAAACCAGTTCAACCGACATTACTGGCTTGGCCTCGACGGCTGCGTCGGTTTTGCCGCCGCACGCGGGCAGCAGCGTCACTGCCATTCCCACAAGAAAAACTGCCGCGATGCGGCCAATGATTGGTTTGCTCACGCTGCGATCACACTCGATTTGAAACTTGGAAGGATTCACGGGATTCACTCTTCAGGCGCGAGGGACCCCTCCCTGCGGACGCCATTAGATATGAATCATAGTGGTTCATATATTGGATTTCAAGGAGTCAGCCATGCTTTACATAAACAAAAACGCCGCAGTGCCAGAAGGCACTGCGGCGTTGCATTTACAGCCCAGCTAAATAAAGAGGTCAGAGCAAATAAATTTCAGATGCTGATCCACTCTGTCCCTTAATTTCTGGAATTACCACGCTCACGACAGTGTCGGAATCTCCGTAGCAGCGGCTGATACACAGACTCCTCTACGGGGCCAGCAGCCACCCACTCGATGACCAAGCCATCGAGTTGTGTCTCATCCGCCTTGGAGCCTTGGCCTAGGTTCTGCACCAGACGTTGCAACTGATACTCGCGACGCAAGGCCTGATCTTCTGGCGGCGTCGGTATGTCAGTGAATAATTCAGCGCGGATGCAGAGCATCTTCAGCGCCGCTTCATTCGCCACCAGATTTGCGGAAGGCTCAGCAGCAAACGCCTGCTTGAGGGCATTGAGCCCGTTCTTGGGCCAGCGCTGAACGGAAGCCATAAAGGTTTCGGCAGCCTGCTTCAAAGTATCGAGCTGCTGCGCATCCTGATCACGCGTCACAGCGAGCTTGTAAGCACGCACATGGTTGGCGGCTTCGAACAGATCATTCCAGCTACGCTCGGCATCGTGCGCTTGTTGGCGCGACTGTGACGCTTTGCAGCGATCCAGCGCCCGTTCAAACCGGCTGTGCAGCTCACGCGACTCCGCACGCGGAAACTCGCCGAGCGCTGCAAAAGCATTGCGCAATTCGCTCAACCCACGCACACCTTCCAGCAATTCAGGCCCTTCGAGCGCGGCAATCTTCTCGACTTGCTCGCACAAAGCGAGCGCTTGGGTTTTGTTGTTCTCGAGTGCTGCCGTGAACGCGGCAGACTCTTGCTCACGCTTCTGGAACACAGCATCGCAGTGCTGGCGGAACTCTCCCCAGAGGCGTTGATCCACTTCGCGCGGCACAGCACCTACTTTCTGCCACTCTTGCTGTAGCTTCTTGATCGCGTCGATAGCCTTGCGAACATCCTCAGTCGCTAGCAAAGCCTGAGCACGTTCAACCAACGATTCCTTCTGCTTGAGGTTGTGAGTGTGCTCGGCATCCACACGGGCTTGCAGGCTCGATGTGAGGGTCGCGAATTTTTCCTGTTGCTCCTTGCCCGCGCGACGGTCCACCGGGGCGCAACCGCGCCACTGCTCTTTGCTCTCGCGCAAGGTGCTGATAACAGCTCGCCAATCCGGCTGCTCCCAGTTGTATCCGGCCTCGAACTCCGTCAGCTTGGCCAGCAAGGCTTCGCGACGCTGCAGATTCTGCTCAAGGATCACGGCCTGCGCGGCAAAATATTCAGCACAGGGCTGATACGCTTTCTGCGCTGCTGCGTGGAAGCGCTGCCAATCGGCTTCATGATTCTCGCCAGCGCCCTTGCCAAGCGCGCGCCACTCATCCTGCAAGCTCTTGACCCTGTCGGCGAGCGCCAACGGCTCCAGCGTTGCTTCGACCAGCAACTCCATTTCTTCAATCAGCTCGGCACGCTTGGGCGCCACTGAGAAACTTTTCCAGTCCTTCAACTCGTCGAGCTGTGCGTCGAGCAACTGCAACTGGCTGAGCATCTTCGCTGGCAACGGCGGCGCTGCAGCGAGCTTCTCCTCAATGATCCGACGCACACCGGCCGCACGGGAGCTGCTGCCGTCGCTCAGTGCAGCACGCGCCTTGCGGATCAATTCACCGATCTGGCGAACCGCCTGCTGCTCAGCCTGCTGTTGCTCTGTCAGCTCAGGCTTCTGCTCTTCGATAACCGGTTCTGACTCAACTGCAGGCGCGGCAGATGCCCGCTCCTCGCGCTGGCGCTGCGCCTCTGCAGCCGCGTTGGCGGCAGCCAATTCCTTTGCAGCCTGAGCTGCTGCCAGACGCAGAGGTTCTGCAACGATCTCTCGCGAACGCGCGATCCATTGTTCGACTTTGCCGCGCAACTCCGGATCGGCCTGCGCGGCAACCGCTTCCCAGCGACGCTCGTACTGATCCAGTCTCGGACTGGACAAGGCGTCGTAGGCACGTTGGCTATGGCGCTCCAGATCTGCCGAGGCCGCATTGATCTCGGCCTGCAAAGCTTCGAGCTTGCGAGCCTGTTCGACCAGCGCATCGCGCTTGGACGTCAGGATTTTGTAGACCGCCTTGTCATTGCCGCCGCGGACATCGCGAATAAGTTGGCGCAGCAGGTCCGGATCTTCAATGGTCTGAGCCGCGGCTTGGCGAATCTTGGTCGACGTCCCCGCAACGACCAACCGGGCAACCGCCTGGACGTCCCCAGCATCAATGGCCGAGCGCAAAGCTTTCTCCTCCGCATAATCGGCCATTGCGCGATCAACTGCGCTAGGCGTGGAAGGAGTTGCAGCTGGAACTGGCGAAGGCGATGGCGCTTTGCGAAAAAGGCGCGAGAAGAACGACATTGTTGACCTGCAGGGCTGTTGAGAAGGGTCGAGTCGCACATTCTACTTGTGAAGTGAGCGTCAGCGGATTGGAGAAGGTCGACTAGGCGGTTCCCATTATCCCAACCAGCACCACAAACAAAAACGCCGCAGTACCGAATCCCGGCACTGCGGCGTCGTATTTACAGCTAGGTCTTACGGCAGTTCGACAATACCCACGCCGGTCGCGGAAAGTTCGCCCGTGTGCGTGATCGCTTTCTGGGTAACTTCCACCAGCTTGCGGCCACCTTCTTCAAACTTGCGGGTCACTTCGCCGTTGATGTAGATGACGTCGCCTTCTGGGTTGTGTCGACGAATCTGGGTGTTGGAGCTACGCAGGAAACCTGCGTCACCCTGCCAGTTGGTCAGGTGATGCGTCAGCCATGAGGTGCGCTCTGGGCCGTAATCGTATGCACCTGGCGTACCGACCTTGAGTGCAAACTCTTCTTCCCAATGCACGCGCTCTGGGCAATCTGGAATGCCGAAGCGGTTCTTGATGCCGAGGCCCGGATGCTTGTGGTGCTGCTGCCAAGCGAGCTTGTTGGCGCGGATGTACAAGCCGCCCCAGCCCTGCGCGTAGCAGATGAAACCGGTGACGGTCATTGGGCCCGTCACCATCGTCGGCAACTTGTCGCCAACATTCACGTCCTTCCAGTAACGCGGCGTGGCGCCACGCACTTCTTCCTTCGCATACAGTTCGAAGATCTTCGACAGCTCTTCATCCGTGTAAACCTTGGGAGCACGCGCCTTCACTTCCTTGTACTTGGTGCCTTCTTCGCGAGCAACGTCGCGATCGGTGCGGAAGCACCAGCTGTCAGCTTCTGCAACGCACTCGCCCTTCTGGTTGAAGAACTTGACGTTGTAGATCTGCTGGAACGAACGGCCAGCAAACTTGGTCTGGTGTTCGATCAGATCTTTCAGCTTGGCTTCAGTCGTGATGGTGTCATTGCGATTCACAGGCAAGTGCCACTGCCAGTTCGCACCGGCCCACATCGCGTGCGTGCCTGACAGGCCGCCAACGTAGCCCGAGATAATGCGGCTGGTGGTGAACAGGAAGCTTGGCAACGCAACGATGCCACCGAAGCGCGACTTGGCTGCGTATTCCGGATCGCACCAGAGCGGGTTGTCATCGCCGATGCCGTGCGCGTAATGACGGATCGCGTCACGCGTGGCTTCGTAATTCCAAGGCTCTACGGTGTCAGTGATAACAACACCCATGCGCGAACGAAGATCGTCCAGCGCCTTATCGGTGATTTTTGGAAACAGAGTCTCTTTCTCTTTTGACATGCCACTCTCCTTGAAATATTCGTTACGCAGCTGCAGCGGCGCTTTCGCGATCGCGCAGCACTTTGCGATTGACCTTGCCGGCCGGGGTTTTGGGTAATTCGTCGACGATGGCGATCTGGCGCGGATACTCGTGCTGACTCAGGCGCTCGCGGGTGAAGTCCTGCAGTTCGCGGATGAATGCTTCATCCGATGCACGCGGGCTAACGACAAAAGCCTTGACCACCTGCCCGCGCAGTTGATCCTTCACACCGATGACTGCGGCTTCGCGCACGTCGGCATGCTTGAGCAATACGTTTTCGATTTCGACCGCGCTCATCGTCCAGCCAGCAGAAATGATGACGTCATCCGCGCGACCGCCGTGATAGAGATAACCGTCTTCGTCGATGTAGCCGAGGTCCTTAGTCGCAACCCATTCGCCGCGACGCAGCAGTTTCAGTTCACCGACCGCGCGTGGTGCGCAGCGATTGCCGCTGGGGTCGTGCACTTCCACCGTCTGGCCGGGAATGGCTTTGCCGAGTGAACCCGGCTTGACCTTGAAGTCTGGCGCGCCGGGATAATTCACCAGCACCACGCCAATTTCCGTTGTGCCGTACATGCTACAGACGGGATGACCGAACAGAGGTTCAACGTATTCGAGCGTGGCCGTATCAATCGGCTCGCCGGTGTAAGACAGCTTTTGAATCGAGAACTTGAACTTCTCAGCCTCGCCAGTCGCCTTCATCATTCGGTAGTGAGTTGCGGCTGCCGAAAGATTGGTGATCTTGAAATCCTGCAGCGCCTGCAACAAACGAATCGCGGCGAACTTGCCAGACATGGTGCCGGTCGTCACGCCCAGTGAAAGCGGTGCCAGCGTGCCGTGCCACATGCCATGTCCCCATGCAGGCGACGAAGGGCAGAAGAAATCATCACCCGGACGAACGCCGGTGCCGTACAGCGCAGCGAGTGCGAGCACGACAATTGATTTATGCGTGTGCTTAACCGCAGCAGGCAGCTCGCGCGTAGTGCCTGAGGTGTACTGAAATGCTGCGAGATCATCGCCTTTGGTATTGACGACAAAGGTGTCGGAGAATTTTTTCAGCTCTTCAAACAGCGAATCGTCTGCCACCACAACGCGCGTATTCGCTGACGTACGTGCCGTATCGGCCTTCTCGGTATTCGTCACCAGAATGGTCGGCGTGCAATCCGCCACGCGCAGTTGAACACCTTCAGGTCCAAACAGGGTGAACAACGGCACGCTGATTGCGCCCGTTTTCATCGCACCAAACATGGCCATGTAGAAGGCCAGTGATGGATCAAGCATGAAGGCCACGCGATCACCAGGCTTCACACCTTGGGCAATCAGCCAGTTGGCAAAGCGGCTAGACCAGGTCGAGATTTCTTTGAAGCTGAGGATTTCATCGCGACCATCAGCATGCGCAACCTTCACTGCAATCCGCTTGGGATCAGTGGCGTGTCGGTCAATGCACTCGTGAGCGATGTTGAAGGACTCAGGCGTCCCGTCAAACAAAGCCCAGACCTCTTTCATCGAGTAATGCGCCTGTGCATCGGCATAGCTCGTGTAATCCGTCAGCTTGGGCATCTCAATCCTTCAATTCTGGGGTGGGCATAACAACGCCCGCTCTTTCAATCATGAAAACAGAAATTGACTCTTGTTGTCAATGTGCAATACTTGTTTTATATATACAACAACAAAAGATATTGCCGCTAAAGAGCAGAGGTGCATAATTGGGACACCATAATTTCGAACGTCTGCGGCCCATAAACGTCCACACGATGAACGCTCGCGCAAAAGCAGAAATGAATGTGGAAGCCGAACTGAATGTGCCCAGCGCACAAGTTCAGCTGGTCCACTATCACTTCGGCGAACCACCCAAGAGCGTGGTCCGCATGGAAGACACCATCCGTGTCGAACTCAGCCTGACGCCGCGACATCGCAGCGCGCGCGCCTGCTTTGCTGATCGCTGGAATTCGAATCGCTTCGAACGCATCGGCGAACTGTTTGTATTGCCGCCAACCATTGATATGACGGCAAAGAGCGATGAAACCCATTCAATGGATTCGGTGATCTGCCACCTTGCATTGGAACCGGTGGTCGCGCTCTTCGATGAATTGCCTGATCTGTCTGATTACTTTCTGCTGACCGGATTAGATATTCGCGATCTGAATCTGAAGCGACTGATTCTGCGCATGGCCAATGAGGTTAAGCATCCGGGCTTTGGCAGCCGCATCTTGGTGGATTCTCTGGCCACACAAATCAGTGTCGAGCTATTGCGTTATGGCAACGCGATTCCGGAACTCAGACGGCAGCATGGACTCGCACCTTGGCAACTCAAACGCATTGATGATCGCTTGATTGACATCCGTGAAGCGCCAACCTTGCTTGAACTCGCAGAGCTGTGCGGCATTTCAGTACGCCAGCTCACGCGTGGATTTCGTGCGTCCCGCGGTTGCACCGTCGGCTCTCATGTAGCGATGAGCCAGATGGATCACGCCGAACAGCTGCTCGCCAAGGATCTGAGTATCGCCGCCATCGCCGAGACACTGGGCTTTTCCTCCGCTTCAAACTTCTGCGTCGCCTTCCGTCGCGCCACGGGCAAAACCCCGGGGCAACACCGCGAAGCCATGTCGCAGTATTCCAGTCTGGCCTGAACGTTCGTCAGCATCTGGCTCACTTTCAATGTGCAGGCCAAGAATCAGCCTAGACCCTGATACTGATCCCCTCTAGCTTTAAACAATACGCGGGACCACCCGCGAGTCTCAGTACAGCGAAGGGGAAGATGTATGCGGAAAAATCTCGCGAAGAAATATTTTCTTGCGCCAATCGCGCTTTGCCTCACATTGGCAACGCCGACTGCTGTTATTGCGCAATCCGACAGTGAGCTGGATAGCTTTCTGAATACGCTCGATCCAAACGAAGCGAGCAAACAATCTCCCGCAGTTGAGACGGTGCCAGAGAAGGCACCAGAGTCGGCATCCACGTCTGCGCCTCAGCCCGAACCTGCGCCCGCCAATGAAGCTGCAGCAGACACCGCACCACTGGAAGTCATCACACTTCCCGAGCAAGCCAAAGCGCCACCTCCTGCGAAAACAGACCCACAACCACGTTCTGGATTAGAAGAAATTGTCGTCACAGCCAGGCGCACCGAAGAAAATATTCAGGACGTACCCGTCGCCATCTCGGCATTGAGCGCAAATGACTTGCAGCGCGAACAGATCAACAGCCCACAGGATTTGAACGGACGCATACCGTCACTGGTCATCACCAGCGGCAGCCAGATGCGCAATACGGAATCTCCAACCATTCGCGGACAGGGCGCGCAATTCGGCGCCAGCCCCGGTGTTGTTATTTATATTGGCGAAGTGGCGGTTCCATCTGATCCAGTCGCCAACAACCAAGGCGGCCCCGGCAAATTTTTTGATCTGTCGAATGTGCAAGTTCTCAAAGGCTCGCAGGGCACGCTATTCGGTCGCAACACAACCGGTGGCGCATTGCTGCTAGAGCCACACAAACCGGAAGATAATCTTTCAGCCTCGATCAGTACCGGCGTCAGTAATTTGTCAGGTCGAAAACTCGAAGGCGTGTTCAATGCGCCGATCATCAGCGACACGCTACTCGTTCGTGTTGGTGGCCAGTATCTTGATCGCGCCGGCTTCACCCACGATGTCGTCACCGGCAAGGATTACGACAGCAAGCATTACTGGACTGCGCGCGCAGGGTTGTTATGGAAACCCACGGAGGCTTTCGACAATTATCTGATGAGTTACTGGACCAGCAGCAAGGACAACGGCACTGCTACTGTCATCGAACGCATCAATCGCGAAGGTCTTAATCGCGCGATACCCGGTGCCGTTGGCTTGGGCGCGCTGGCTCAAGCTATTCCCGGCTTGGACATCACCCAAACTGCCAACCTCGGCTGCACCGTACTGAATTTCTTTGGCCCGTCGACCAACTGCGGTCAAGACATTCTCGATGAGCAAGCCGCACGCGACAAACGTCATGTGCAACTCAGCGGCGATCCCACCGACATGCTCAAGACCGGCGCGATCATCGACAAAGCCCGCTACGCACTGAGCGACACACTGAGCTTGGTCAACATCGCCAGCTACTCTACGTTCAGACACAGCTATCGCTGGGATCTCGACGGCTCGCGCGCATCGCTGAATGAGTTCATCAATCCTGACGGCGTGTTGCAGTCCGATGTCCGCACCATCACCGAGGAACTGCAACTACAAGGCAAGGGCTTTGATGACGCGCTGAATTTTGTGATCGGTGGCTACTATGAAAAAACCAAAGCCAAGGGCCACATCATTGCCAAGTCGCTGATGTTTGTTGATGTGGACCAGCAGTATGAACAGAGCAAGAAATCCTTCGCGCCATTCTTCCAAGGCACTTACGACCTTGGGCATTTGTTTGAACCTCTGGAAGGCCTCAATCTCACGCTCGGCGCGCGTCGCACCAACGACAAGACCAGCGGCCATGCATCAATCACACAGATTGCAGTCGGCCTCGTGCCACTGGTCGACAAGAGTTTTGTCGCCGCAGTGGAAAGCGCGGTGTGGACTTACACCGCCGGACTCGATTACAAACTTGATGGAGATGAAAGCCACAATCTGATTTACAGCAAAGTCAGCCGCGGCTACAAAACCGGCGGCATCGCGCCGATCTCGGTCAACCCCGCGCGCTATACCTACAAGCCGGAGTACGTCACCAATTACGAGCTTGGACAAAAATCCGAATTCACCGTTGGCCAAATTCCGGCGCGCCTCAATAGCGCGGTGTACTACACCAACTACACCAATCTGCAGAAGGCCAGTATCGACGCCTACGTGCCACCTAATTCGGTGAGTCCAGTGCCACAGCTGGGCCAATCGATTTTCAATGTTGGCAAGGCTTGGGTTGCAGGTTTTGAAATGGACCTGACCCTTCAGCCAACTGAAAACTTCAGCTTCGTTGGCAGCTATGGCTACACGCGTGCCGAGTATCAAACATTCAAAGTGGATTACACCGGCGCGACGCCACAGCTCGATTGCAGCGGCCAGGAAAAGCTCGCCGGCAATGTGATTGATCTGGCCTGCATTCCCTTCCAGTCCACGCCCAAACAACAATTCAGTTTGTCGGGCCGCTACGCCGTGCCACTGGATCCGAAGTACGGCAATGTTGAAGCCTCGCTCACCTACACCTGGACCGATAAGCAGTACAGCGGCCAATCCTCTCCACCAGAGGCAGAGCCCGGCGCATGGCTGCCTTCGGTTGGACTGTTCAATGCCAGCCTGAGCTGGCGCGACATCATGAACACAAAATTGGACCTGCAACTGTACGGCAGCAACTTGGCGAACAAGCTCTATCGCATCTCCAACAGCAACCAATGGAACCTGACCTACTTCCAAAGCTCGATCTATTCAGAGCCACGGATCATTGGTCTTAACCTCAGCTATGAATGGGGTGAGTAATGACAAACAAAAAGCGCAACACTGACGGCGAAATCATTCTGTTCTGGGCCCTGCCTTTTCTCATCCTGACCTGGATCGTTATTTTCTTTTTGTTCCCGGGATTTTCTCCGCCGATGTCGCCGACGATGTCGGCTGAACAAGTCGCTGCGTTCTATCGCGATCCGGCCAATCTGCCACGCATCCGCTACAGCATGATCATGTTCAATTGGTTCGGCGTTGGCATCGTCACGTTCCTGGTGCTGATTGTGATGCAGATCAAACGTATGGCACATCGCACATCGATGCTGGCCTACTGCTATCTGGGTTGCTCCACAGGCGGACCCGTTCTGTTCTTCCTTGCTGATTTGTTCTGGTTGATTGCCGCTTTCCGTCCGGAACGTGATCCGCAACTCACGCAAATGTTCAACGATCTCGCTTGGATTTCATTCACAGGACAAGTGGGCTTCATGGTCGCGCAGTGCGTGTTCCTCGCGCTGGCGATCTTCCTAGATCGACAAGCAGAGCCGATCTTTCAGCGCTGGGTTGCGCACTTCAATCTACTCATCGCCGCTGCCATTGCACCTGCTGCATTTGTCGCAACTTCACTCACCGGACCGTTGGCCTGGGATGGCCTGATCTCGTTCTGGATTCGCAATAGCGCGCTGGCGCTATGGCTGATCGTGATGGCCATCATGGTTGGCAAAAATATCTATAAGCAGCGAGCTGTCGCGTGAACACAGTTGCAAGCGAGCTTGCGCCGCCACAGTCCGCTAGTACGTGGGCACGCATCGTCTGGCATTGGAAACACAACCCAAAACTTGAGTTGTGGATCATGTGGTGGGCGATGGTTTGCTTCTACCAATTGTTTGGCGTTGTTTTCGCGTTGATGACACGCGTGATGCCACCACCCAAACCTTGGTGGGATCAAGCCAGAATCGTTCAATGGTTCATCGACAATCACAGCGGCCTGCTGTGGGGATTCGGCATCATCTTTTTGGTGTCAGGCATCACGGCCTCGATGAACGCGCTGATTGCGTACTCGATGCGGCGCATGTCAGTGAGTCGTGCATTCGCCTACAGCTATCTCGCGATTTACTCGCTCTCATCACTTCCCGGCATGTTGCTGACCGCAATTTTATTAACGGTGGGAGCTCTGCGCCCTGATCGCGATCCAGCAATCATCCATATGCTTTACGACGCCAGCTTCACTGCATTCGTCGGCACCATGGGCGTTTTCTTGATCGGCACATCGGTGTGGATGCTCGCAGTTTTTCTCGACAAGAACCGCGTGTTTCCACTGTGGTTCGGCTATCTCAACGTCTGCAATCTGCTCACCGAAATTGTTGTTGCGCCAGCGTGGATCTTTAAAGAAGGCCCATTCGCCTGGAATGGCGTGATCGCCTTCTGGGTCGACACACTAGTATTCGTGGTCTACACGATTGCATTCATCGCACTGCTTCGACAAATGATTGTCCGTGAAGATTTTGGCAATGGCCCTTTGCCCGAACTTGAGCAGCGTGCATGACAAACGCCACCACACTTAACACTGAACGCAGCGTCCCGGGCCAGATCGACATCTGGTATTTCGTACTGATTGAAGTCGTCATCTTCAGCAGCTACTTCATCACCTACATGCTGTATCGCATCTGGAACTCAGATATGTTCCTGCAATCGCAGGCGCATTTGAGCCAGAACTTTGGCGCACTGAATACGGTGATCCTGCTGGTCAGCTCGTGGCTGATTGCCCGAGCAGTTCAAGCTGCACGTGAACACAAGTACGAAGCTGCAGAGAAACTGGTCTTTATGACCATCGCCTGTGGCGTGCTTTTTATTGCATCAAAAATGTTCGAGTGGTCTTCGAAGATCGGCGAAGGATTCGAGTTATCAACGAACCAATTTTTCTCGTTCTATTACTTCTTGACCGGCATTCACGTGCTGCACGTGCTGATTGGATTTGTGTTCCTCAGCGTCGTGATTTACCAGATTCGCACTCCTCATCGGCGTTCAATAAAAGTGATCGAATCCGGCGCCATCTACTGGCATATGGTCGATTTTCTATGGGTAATTATCTTTGCACTGCTGTACGTCATGAGGTGATGCGTGAGCACGACAACAGATAAAAGACTGATGATTGTTTGCCTAGTGCTTACAGGCGTGACGCTATTGTCGTGGTGGCTGGGCGCTAGCCATGGTCACCACGCCTTTTCGCTAAACGCCGGCATTACCTGCGGCGTGATCCTGATGGCTGCGCTCAAAGTGCGAGTCATCGCTTGGGAATTCATGGAACTGAATCACGCACCTGTGAAGATGCAGCGCGTCGCAGATGCAGCATTGACATCCATCATCACAGTGTTGCTAGTGCTTTACTTCGTCGGACTCGCAGCGTAGCGAGATCTTGATTTATCGAAGCTCAAATGCCCGCCTTGTTCCGTCTAAGGCGCGATGACGTTTAAGTGTTTGCGCTCCGCAGGAAACGCCGCTTGGCGCGCCAGTTCGCGACCTACAACCAGATGGCGAGAGAAATCAGCTACGGAGGGCGACGTGACCAATATCACCCGCAGCCAAGCTGTAAATGCCGCTGGCTCGCTGCAGGTAAACGCAAACTGGCTATGGATTGTTTCTAGATATGGGCCGTAGCCGTTAACGACATCATTGGCGATGCTGCGGTAGGCGTACAGCGCAAATTCACGCAGAGCATTCTCTGTCGCGTAACCGCGAACCGTTCGATCAAGCTGGTCCTGTGCATCCACTTGCTGTGCCGACGGGAGTAGCGAGCAGTTGGCCTGCGCCTGACCAGCGCAGGCCAACAGCAAAACGCCGCACAACGCATTACGCATCGGCGGCGGCGCGCGCTTATTGCGCCGACTGGAGTTGCACCAAATACTCCTCGGGATCGTATTCCTTTGCGGCGCCGGTGGATGTATCGATCGAGGTGCTGAGTGGGCTGGTCAACAGGATGTCGCCCCAGACCCAGCCGTTCATGCCACGGTTCAACGGCACTTCAATCGCAGCGTAGCCGCCCTTTTCAAGTATCACGGCACCGTCTTTGCGCGGGATCGTCACGCTCAACGGAGTGACGCCGACGGCGGCCTTGTTGATCAAATTGCCGTTCTTATCCTTGACCGCCGTATACACCGTGGCACCCTGCGGACTGGAGTCGATTTTGATCGACTGCTTAGTTCCGTCCACAAT
Source organism: Pseudomonadota bacterium (assembly GCA_040387055.1). Lineage (GTDB taxonomy): Bacteria > Pseudomonadota > Gammaproteobacteria > Nevskiales > Nevskiaceae > Stenotrophobium. The sequence goes on from JAZKEM010000158.1 coordinate 16,339, forward strand.
GGTCGCGCATGCAGACAACATGCAACAGCTGGCCAGCACCAGCAAAAGCGAGCGATTCGACATTTTTGATTCCCCTAATAAAAATTTGAAAACTTCTCCTGTACAGTCATTCTTTCGTCTCGCCCCAAAGTTGCTAACCCTGCTTGGAGCGATGGCTGCTGCACTGCCGATGAGCATAAGCGCGGCTGTATTGGATTCGCAAGATTCTGACGGCGAACAAATGAGCCGCTTATCACAGTCCCCGGCTTGGCTAGCACTGCTCGGGTATCAGTCTGGATCGTTTAGCAATGCCGTGCACAGCCAGGCTGACCGACCTGATTTTTTTGTTTCGCCCGAAGGCGTCCGTGATCCTCTGGCAGAGTTGTTAGCGGAGCGGGCTACACTTTTTGGTGATGACGATCAGGCCGTGTTGCTGCGCTGCCGCTTTCCTGCACGCTTCATCTGGTTGCAACAACAACTCGGACTGTTGCCGCAAGTTCAGGTGTTGAAGGAATGCACGGCGCTGCGTGATTGGTACGAGTCGCTAGCGATGCAGTCGATCTCGATCGCGTTCGCTTCTTCCTATTTGGAAAATCCATCTTCGACCTTCGGCCATACCTTTCTGCGTTTCCAGACTGCGAACACGCCGACATTGCTGACGCCGACGATCAACTACGCCGCAGACTCTGGCCAAGTCACCGATCCACTCAGCTTCATCATTAAGGGACTAGTTGGCGGTTTTCCTGGAGTAGCTGATCGGATGCCACTGTTTCGGCGCCTGCGCATCTACGGCGATAACGAGGGGCGCGATATCTGGGAGTACCCGCTAGCGCTGGACGCAGATCAGATCCGCATGCTGCTTCTCTCTCTATGGGAACAGCGGAACGGCGCTTACAACTACTACTTTCTAGACGAGAACTGCAGCTACCGAACTCTGGCCCTGATCGGCGTGACCGTGCCACAACAGGATTTGCTGCGGCCGTTCTGGCTAGACGTAGTGCCGGTGGAAACGATCAAGCTGCTTCGTCAACGAGGCTTGGCGGCTTCCGGCCAATATAGAGCCTCGTCTATACGCACGCTGTACTGGCATATGCGCGACTTCTCCGATCGCGAGCAACAGCAAGTGGTGCAGCTGGCTCGCGGTAACCTCGCGCCACAGGATCTAGCATCTACGCCAGAGGCAAGGCGCGCGCTGATTTTGGTTGCTGCTGCCGAATATACGGCGATCCTCATCAACCGCGGACAGCTCGACCTGGATACACGTGACCGCGTGATGCATGGACTGATTGTGGAGCGCTTGAGGTTGTCGCAAGTGCCGCCGCCGGATCCAGTGCCACCACCGCAGCCACCTGAGGCTACGCATGGCGGCCATTTTCTTTCTGCTGGCTGGGTGGATCACCAAGGAATACAGGGCGCAGAATTGGGTATTGCAGGCTTTCAGCACACGCTGATCGATCCACTGCCCGGCTACCAAGCGGGTGCCGCTATAACTGTGCTCGGCGCCCGAGTACGCTTTGAACAAGCTGGGAATCGCGAGCTAGAAAGTCTGGACTTGTTGAAGGTGGAATCCAACACGCCAAGCAATCGATTATTCCAGCAACCTGTCTGGAGCTTGGCATTTGGTGCGCAGCGCAAGTACGTGAAGGACAGCCGTCCGCTGGTCGGTACTCTTTCCTACGCTACTGGCTATGCGGTAGACACTGCGCCGGGCGTGCTGTCTCTGCGTTTAGGAGCAAACTTCGACACTGCGGCAGCGCTGCGTGCTGGCGTAGGCTTAGAAGGCGCTCTCAGAGTTGATCTAAGTCGACAGACTACGATGGGTTCTTATCGGTTCTACTTTGAGGAAGCGCGTTACCTGCTGGGCGAGGATAGCCGGCGCCATGAATACGGCCTGCAGCTAGGAATTCCATTGCAACGCGAGCTATCGCTAGAGTTCGATTTGGGACGTGCGGGAGCGAAGTTCACGCAGACACAGGTTGGCGTACATCTGAGAAAGTTTTTCTGACGTTGGCGTGAGTCGGAATTACCGAAGCTAAAAGCTACTCTTCAGAATTTTCTGAGAGTCACAGTTTTCTAAACGCACTCGCTTTAGGTTCAGGCGGAGCCGAGCTGTCGTGAAACTTTAGCGGCGCTCTCTTTGAGATCGCGTCCAATCTTAGCCAGCATCTGATCCTGCAATTGCCCGCTGATACCGACAACCACTAGGCAATTGGCTAATTGTTCGTTCACGCCAAACACCGGCGCAGCGACAACAGTGACGCCCGCCATGTAGTTGCCCTGATCGAGCGCATAGCCTTTGATGCGTGTCTCTGCGACCTGTGCTTCCCAGTCGGGGAGTGATGGTGCGTCATCCCATCTCAGACCTTTGAAGCGACGACGCAGCTCTTCGCGGTCGTATTCACCGAAAGCCGCAATGCATCGACCGCTGGCACTGATGGTGGCCGGGAAACGGCTGCCAATCTGCGTGTGCAGTTGAATCATGCTTTCTGAACGTGCCATGGCGACAACGATCATGTGATCTAGGCCTGAAACCTGCACGCCCATGGCGGTGACGCCGTATTCGCGTGCAATACGGTCTAGCGCTGACTGCGCGATATCCGCAAAACGATTCTGGCTCAGCCATTGCCGCGCCAGCGTCAGCAAGCCAACGTTGAGCGAGTAAAGCTTGGTGTTGGAATCGAAGCTGACGAAATCTTCCGCAACCAGCGTTCGCAGAATGTGCAGGCAGGTACTGGGAATGATGTTGAGCGAACGGGCAATGAACTGCACGCCGACCGGCTCGGTTGAGCGGCCCAGCAGGCGAAGAATTGCTGCAGCGCGGGAAACCGCCGGAACCGTGCTTTTCTCTAGCGCCACATCGAGCGCGGCTGCGTGAGAGCTAGTCTTTTTTGTTGTTTTTTCTCTAGCCGCCATTGGATCTGCGTTCTTCTGCGTTCTGTGGATGACGTCACTGCGCGGATGATACGTGCATTGCGAGCCAGCTGGAACACGCAAGTGCCGGTAAACAGGCCAAAACCTGCGCTCAGACGCCCTATTGATCAATGCAGCAGATTCAGCACACAAACAGTGCCGATTTAGGCAACTTGTGTACAGCATTGTTGACTACATTCACTAGCAGCCGTTAATGTCATTCGACACTAGAAAGCGCAGCTTTTTGAGCAATCACAAACCCGCCCATTTCTACCTATAAAAACGGACTGAGAGAGATCCATGGACCTCAAACTTGCTGGCAAAATCGTTGTGGTGTCAGGTGCTGCCGGTGGTGGCATTGGCACGACTACGACGCGCATGCTCGCTGAGGAAGGCGCAACCGTAATCGCCGTGAGCCGCTCTCAGGTCAATCTCGACAAGCACATGGGCCCGCTGATCGCTAAAGGTCTGTCGATCATCCCCGTTGCAGCAGACACCTCTACCGATGAAGGCATCGCCGCAGCGATGGCGGCTGCCAAGAGCGCCAAGGGCACGCTGTATGGTCTGGTCAATGTCGCCGGCAATGCCGCGCCTCAAACTTGGATGCCGACGACACGCGTCACTCGTAAAGACTGGCGCGATCTGTTTTCGCAAAATCTCGAAACCATGTTTTTCATGAGCCAGGCTGTTGCTGCCGAACTCAAGGCACAGAAACTTCCCGGCTCCATCGTTTCGATCTCATCAATCAGCGGCATGAACACTGCACCGTTCCACAGCGGCTATGGCGCCGCTAAAGCGGCCATTGTTGCGATAACCCGTACGATGGCGACTGAACTCGCGCTCGATAACATTCGCGTCAACGCCATCGCACCCGGCCCGACGGCAACGCCTGCTTCCGAAGCGTTTATCGACAAGGACGAAGAGCGTGACCGCAATGCGATTGCGATGGGCCGTCGCGGAAAACCTGAGGAACAGGCCAACACCCTGCTCTTCCTGCTTTCAGAAGTATCGGGCTATATCACTGGCCAGACGATCCTGGTTGATGGCGGCCTCAATCTGAAATGGACGCATCTGCGTTCGGATAACACCTCGCTGTTCCTGAAGAACGAAGACTTCCGCGCGGCAATGAAGCGCCCATGAGCAACGGCTCCGAACTACATTCGGCAGAAGAGCTGAGCCTCGCGGCGACGATAGGTGCAGAAGCCTATACGTCGGTCGAATACGCTCGCGCTGAACGCGACAAACTGTGGCGCAAGGTCTGGCAACAGGTCGGACGCATTGAAGAAATTCCGGAAGTCGGCAATTACCTGGCTTACGAAATCCATGATGACTCGATCATCATCGTTCGCACCGCAACGGACAAAATCAAGGCTTATCACAACGTCTGCCCGCATCGCGGCCGTCGTCTCGTCGATATTCCTGAAGGCGAAAAACAAAGTTGTGGTCGCAAGACTGCATTCACCTGCGGCTTCCACGGCTGGCGCTTCAATCTTGAAGGCGAGAACACGCACATCCCGCACAAGGATGATTGGTGCGACACGCTGACGCCTGAGAACACTCGCCTTGGCGAAGTGAAAGTCGACACCTGGGGCGGTTGGGTCTGGATCAACATGGATCCGAACTGCGAATCTTTGAGCGCGTATCTCAATCCCGCTGCGTCACTGCTCGAACCCTTCGAATTGCAGAACATGCGCTATCGCTGGCGCAAGTGGGGCATCTTCGATTGCAATTGGAAAGTTGCGATGGAAGCGTTCAACGAGACTTATCACGTCGCTACCACGCATCCCGAGTTCAACAAGTACGGCGAGTTCCGTGGCTGGGCACGCGCGCAGGGCAAACACAGCAATATCGGTTATGAAGCGCCGAAGAGCATGGATCAGAACCAGGCCGGCAAGCTGCGCGTCGGCACCGGTGCGGATCCGCGTCTTTCGACTGCAGAAATGCAGATGTACACCTGGCAGAAAGCCAACACCAACACCACGCAGACGATGGTTGATGCAGCGCAGCGTCTGAAAGATGAATTGCCTGAAGGCACGCCTGCAGGTGAAGTGTTGATGCACTGGCTCAAATCTGCACGCGCTGACGATGCCGCACGCGGCGTGGTCTGGCCCGTGGTTGATCCGGCACATGTCGGCAAGAGCGGCACCGCTTGGCAGATCTTTCCAAATTTTCAGATTGGTCACGCCGTCAACAACGCGCTCTGCTACAGCGCGCGTCCTTATGGCGATGATCCGAACAAGTGCATCTTCGAAGCCGCCGTTTACGAACTGTTTCCAAAAGGACAGGAACCGAAGACGGAATGGACGTTCTCGCCCGCGACTGAAGAAGCCTGGTGCTATGTGCTCGGTCAGGATTTTTCAAACATGGCTGCCGTGCAAAAAGGCATGAAGTCCGCGGGCTTCAAAGGCACCAAACCGAATCCGTACATGGAACGCAGCACGGTCAATCTGCATTTCAATTTAGCGAAATACATGGGCGCTGGCGCCCCACGCAAGCTCAAGTGAGCGAGCGCAAATCTCAATAACGAATCAGCAGCATTAACAGAAATACGCTTGGAGCCTTCCAATGACACTTAAGAGCACTGAACTAACCCCGCGCATCGCATCCGCCATCCACGCCAGCAAGGAAGATTTGCTGAGCGGAAAGTACGCCAAGGAAATCCGTGCGCTGCTTGAACAGCGCGGTGTGCTGGTTTTTCCGCAGGTCAATTTCAACGATGAAGAGCAGGTTGCTTTCACCGGCACGCTCGGCACCTTTGCGCCTGAGCACGACGGCGAGATCATCTACAAGGTCACGCTCGATACCAAGGTCAATCCCAAAGCTGATTACCTGAAGGGCTCTTGGTACTGGCACATCGACGGCACGATGAACACCGTACCAATTCTTGCTTCAATCCTTTCAGCGAAAGTGTTGTCACCAACCGGTGGCGATACTGATTTCTGCAACACCTACGCCGCTTACGACGATCTGCCTGATGCGGAAAAAGTCGAGATGGAAAAACTGCGCGTGATGCATTCGGCATGGAACACCCTGTTCTATTACGACCCAGAACCAGATCCACGTTTGCTCGCCGGTATGCAGGCGATTGGCGATCAGGAACTGCCGCTGGTGTGGAAGCATCGCTCCGGCCGCAAGTCGCTGGTGATCGGCGCAACAGCACGCCACGTTCTCAATATGGACGACAAAAAGAGCGCGCATCTGCTCGTGCGTCTGCGTGACTGGGCAACACAACCGCAGTTCTCTTACCGCCACAAGTGGACGGTTGGCGACACCGTGATCTGGGACAACACCGGCACCATGCACCGCGCCACGCCGTATGACCCGAATGCTGGCCGCCGCATGCACCGCACCAAGCTGCAGGGCGAAGAAGCGTTTTCGTAATCGCTGCTAAAAAAACTCGCCCGCCCAAAGCGGCTAAAGAACGAATAGAAGACCAGCAATCATGGGCATTTCCAACAACGCAGCAGCAGAGTGGCGCAGCTACTGGTTTCTGCCGCTGATTGCTGCGCTCGGCTACGCGACATCGGTGATCCACGTCTATGCGATCGGTCCGTTCATCGAGCCGCTGCAGACCGAGTTCGGCTGGACCCGCGCGCAGATTTCCTTCGGTCTGACGATCTCCAGTTTGATCAGTGCCGCGTTCTGCATCCCGCTCGGCATCCTCGTCGACAAGGTCGGCCCGCGTCGCATCGGCCTGCTCGGCGTCGTACTGATGACCGGCGCGTTTGCACTGCTCGGCACCGCGACCGGCACGAAAGCGAACTGGGCACTGCTCTGGACCGTGATCGCGTTCTCGACAGTCGGCGTGCAAGCAACGGTGTGGACTGCCGCAGTCAATAGCCGCTTCGAAAAGTCGCGTGGCCTAGCGCTTGCGATCACCTTGTCCGGCGCTTCATTGAGTGCAGCGCTGTTTCCGGTGCTCGCGACTTGGCTGATTGCAAACTACGGCTGGCGCATGGGCTTCCACGGCATGGGCGGCTTGTGGATCCTGATCGTCTTCCCGTTTCTGCTGCTGTTCTTCCGTAGCGCGCGCGAGACAAAGACCGCAATACCGAATCCTGAACTGACGCGTGTTCACAGCGGCCTGACGTTTGCCGAAGGCTTGCGCACACCAGCGCTGTACAAACTTCTGCTGGCAGCCGGCCTGTTCTCTTTCACCGCGGTCGGCACGCTCGTGCACTTCGTACCGATGCTGACTGGCGCTGGCTCGACGCGTCTCGAAGCTGCCGGCATCGCCGGGCTGATCGGCCTGTTCTCGATCATTGGTCGCCTCGGCACTGGTTTCCTGATCGACCGCTATCGCGCGCAATACATCGGCGCCCTCGCCTTCATGCTGCCGGTCATCGGCCTCAGCCTGTTGCTGCTCGACGCGACGAATCCTTTGCATCAATCGCTGGCTGCTGCATCCATCGGCCTGACGCTGGGCGCCGAAGTCGACGTCGTCGCTTATCTCGCGGCCAAGTTCTTCGGCCTGAAGAACTTTGGCGCGCTGTATGGCGCGATGGTCATGGCTCTCTCTCTCGGCACATCTTTCGGTCCGCTAACTGGCGGCGCGATCTTCGACTCGTTCGGCAATTACGCGCCGTTCATGCTGCTCAACATCGGCTTGATGACGCTGAGCGCGCTTGCACTGCTCAGCCTCGGAACGCCGCCGATCCATGCCGAGCCCACGCTGGACGCTGGCCAAGCGCAAACCATTTGAATACCTATGAATAGCTCAACCATGAATTGCCAACCGACGCAGACGCCCGAGGACATTGATCTCCCGGCGCTGCGTGAGAAGTACCGCGTCGAACGCGAAAAGCGCGTGCAGGCCAAGGGCCCAGCGCCGCAACCGCGCTCGAATGCAAAGGCAGTCGCGAATGTCGTTCACGATCCGCACCAGCCTGTCGTGCCACGCAATGCGATTTCTGAAGACATCGACGTTGCCGTTCTCGGTGGCGGCTTCACCGGCATTCTCGCTGGCGTGCATCTGCGCAAATCGGGCATCACCTCCTTCCGCAATATTGAACAGGCTGGCGACTTTGGTGGCGTCTGGTACTGGAACCGTTATCCCGGCATCCAGTGCGACAACGATGCGTATTGTTATTTGCCGCTGCTGGAAGAAACTGGTTACATCCCGACCAAACGTTTTTCCGATGGCGCAGAGAATCACGAACACTGCCAGCGCATTGCCAAGCACTTTGATCTCTACAACAAGGCGCTCTTCCACACGCAGATCCGTTCGCTGAACTGGGACGAGAAGATCCAGCGCTGGCGCATTGGCACCAATCGTGGCGATGACATCCGTGCACGTTTCGTCATCATGGCGCAGGGGCCACTGAACACGCCGAAGCTGCCGAACATTCCCGGCATCGAGAATTTCAAAGGTCACATCTTTCACTCGGCACGCTGGGACTACGACTACACCGGCGGCGATAGAAAAAATCCGACACTCGAGAAACTCGCTGACAAACGTGTGGCGATTATTGGCACCGGTGCGAGCGCAATCCAGATCGTTCCATTCGTTGGCGCATCAGCCAAGCAGCTCTACGTTCTTCAGCGCACACCGCCGAGTGTCGATGCACGTCCTAATCCACCTACTGATCAGGCCTGGGCAAAGTCACTGCAACCCGGTTGGCAGAAACAACGTCAGGAAAATTTCCATCGCGGCGCGATGGAAGGCTTTGCGCCGAAAGAGCCAGACTTGATCTGCGACTTCTGGACCGAGATCAATCGCAATATGCAGGCGAAGATGGAATCGCTGGGCTGGCCGCAGTTGGGCATCGAAGAGTACATGGCGATGCGTGAACTCGAAGACTACAAGGTGATGGAACGCTTCCGTCGCCGTATCGACGAGATCGTCAAAGACAAGGCCACGGCTGAAGCGCTGAAGCCTTGGTTCCGTTTCCCTTGCAAACGTCCTCTCTCAAGCGAAACCTATTACCCTACGTTCAATCGTCCCACTGTGAAGTTGATTGATGTCTCCGCCACCAAAGGCGTTGAGCGCATCACCGAAAAAGGTTTCATTCAGGACGGCGTTGAATACGAAATTGATTGCCTGATTTGCGCCAGTGGCTTTGAAGTCACCAGCGATCTCGATAAGCGCTGGGGCATTGATGAGATCAAAGGTCGTAATGGCGTATCGCTCTACGATCATTGGGCCGACGGTTACAAATCACTGCACGGCACCATGACCAGTGGTTTCCCGAATCTATTTTTCACCGGCTATGTGCAGGGCGGCCTCTACGCGACGACGACTGAACAGTTCAATCGTCAGGGCGCGCACATCAGCTATATCGTCAAGGAAGCACTTGCACGCGGCGTAAGCGCTGTGGAGCCCAGCGAAGAAGCGCAAGATGCATGGGTCACCCATCTGCGCGCTACCGCATTCCCGATGGAACAGCTGCAAGCCGACTGCCCACCGAGCTATCTGAATAACGAAGGCGGCAAATTCCGTTACTACCTCGGCGAGTTTTACGGCCCCGGTTTTACTGCTTTCGAAAAGATCATCACTGACTGGCGTAACAAAGGTGATCTGGAAGGCATGCTATTGGAGAAAGGAAAGTCATGAGCAAAATCGACAATCTCAGTATCGAAGACTTAAGCGAACCGCTGACCTATTCGACCGAAGCATTTCTTTCACGCGACTACGCTAAAGCCGAAGGCGACAAGCTGTGGGCGAAAGTCTGGCAGCACGCGGGCCGTGTCGAGGAAATTCCCGAAGTCGGCAGCTTCATCACTTACAACGTCGGTGTCGAATCGATCATCATCGTTCGCACTGCAGCCGACACCATCAAGGCTTATCACAACGTCTGCTCGCATCGCGGTCGTCAGTTGGTCGATACACCTCCAGAAACGCACAGCGCCTGCGGCAAGCGCAATGTGTTTGTCTGCGGCTTCCACGGCTGGCGCTACGATCTTGATGGCAACTGCACGCACAAGCTTGATGAAGGCGACTGGAAAGGCACACTCACCGATGTGCGTACGCATCTCGGCGAAGTCAAAGTTGATACCTGGGGCGGTTGGCTGTTCATCAACATGGACCCGAACTGCGTCCCTCTTCACGAATACCTCGATCCCGTCACCAAGACGCTCGGTCCATTCTCGATGGAAAAGATGCGTTACAAGTGGCGTCAGTGGGTGATTTTTGATTGCAACTGGAAAACCGCAATCGAAGCGTTCATGGAGCCTTACCACGTTGAAGGCACACACACTCAGTTGTTGAAGTACGGTCAGTACTATGCTTACAGCAAAGCGCACAAGCTTCACGGCGTCAGCGGATTCGATGAACGCGATCCGACGATGAAGATGAAGCAGAGCAGCACGATCACACGTGCGGGCCTCGGCGCTGATGCGCGCAAATCCACTTACGAGCTACAAAACGAGATCTACACCACCGTCAACAACGCGAGCACGACTGAAACGCTGGTGAATGCGGCGAAGCGTCTAGTTGATGAACTGCCTGAAGGCACGCCACCTTCCGAAGTGATCAAACATTGGTTGGCATCCGCACGCGCAGACGATGCCAAGCGCGGCATCGAGTGGCCGACGATCACGCCGGAGCAGATGGGCGAAGCCGGTCTTGCGTGGAGCGTGTTCCCAAACATGTCGATTCTGCAGGGCATCACTTTCGCTCTCTGCTATCGCGCGCGTCCATTTGGCGACGATCCAAACAAATGCATTTTCGAGTCCTACGCGATTGAGCGTTATCCCGAAGGCCAGGAACCAAAGACCGAATGGGTTTACTCCGAAGCCAACGCCGAGAAATGGGGCAAGGTGTTGTCGCAGGATTTTTCCAACATGGCTGCCGTACAACGCGGCATGAAATCACGCGGCTTCCGCGGCACGCTGCCGAATCCACATCAGGAACGCAAAGTCACCAATTTTCATCGCGTGCTGGCGAACTACATGGAAGCTGGAATTCCCAAGCTGATCAAGTAGCCACACGACCTAATCAATACATCACGAATACAACAGAGAATAGAAACATGGCCGTTAAAGTTTACGAACGCATCCTAGAGCTGCTTGAAGCCGAAGGAATCAACACCGTCTTCGGCATTCCGGATCCCAACTTCGTTCACCTGTTCGTCGCGGCCGAAAAACGCGGCTGGAATGTGGTCACACCGCACCACGAACTCTCTGCTGGCTTCATGGCCGAAGGCTATGCCCGCATGACCGGCAAGCCCGCACTGTGCATTGCTACGCTGGGCCCGGGCGTCGCCCTCGCCTCTGGCTCGATGATGACGTCGCTGGTCGAAAACACACCAGTGATTTATCTCGGCGGTCAGCGCGCACGCATCACAGAGCAGCGCGTCCGTCGCGGCCGCATCCAGTTCATCCAGCAGGAGGCGCTGTTCGAGAACTCGGTGAAGTGGAGCGCCAGCATCGAATACGCCGAGCAGACTGACGAAATCATTCGCCACGCGCTACGCATATGTCAGTCCGGCACGCCCGGCCCTGTCTACATCGAATATCCATCACACATCATTCAGCAGGATCTCGACGTGCCACCGGCGCTGCCGCCGTCGTCTTACCGTCTGGTCGAACCAGGCGCCGACGGCAATATGGTTGCCAAGGCTGTCGAGCTGATCAAGAACGCTGAGTGCCCGATCCTACTGATTGGTCACGCCGTGCAATGCACGCGCGCCGGACAGAAGGTGAAAGAACTGGCGCAGCTGATGGGCTGCCCGATTCTGCAAACCTCGGGTGGTACTGCTTTCATCGAAGGCGTTGAAGATCGCACCTTCCCCTATCTGTTCTCCAAGGTGGGTGACGAAATCGTCGCCAAGTCGGACGTCGTCGTTGCCATCGGCACCGAAATTGGCGAGCCGATGCACTACGGTCGTAACTTCCTGTGGGCCGAAGGCAAGACCGATCGCAAATGGATCTATGTTGAACTCGATCCGGAAGCGATTGGTCAGAACCGTCCGATCGACGTGCCGCTTGTTGGCGATCTGCGCACCGTCGTGCCGCAACTCTCTGCTGGACTCAAAGGCAGCCCACGCAAAGAGCATCCGGATCTGCAGCGCTGGATCAAGGAAGACAAGGAACGCCTGCAAGAACTGGCGAAGCAGGATTTCAAAACCGATAGCGGTCGCGTTCACACCGGTCAGTGGGTTGTCGAAGCCACCAAGGCGATGCCGAAGAACGCGATCCACGCGCGCGATGGCGGTTGCACCGTGGTGTTCACCTGGACCTATCTGCAGGCCAAGCCGCATGACGTTGTATGGAACCAGAACTTCGGTTGCCTCGGCACGGGTCTCGGCTACGCCATCGGCGCATCGATTGCCGACGGTCGCCAGCGTCCCGTTCTGCTAACGACGAGCGACTCGTCATTCCTGTATCACATCGGTGATCTGGAAGTGGTTTCGCGCTTGAAGATTCCGCTCGTCGTCGTCGTTGCAGTCGACAACGCATGGGGCTTGGAAGTCGGCGTCTACAAGCGCACCTTCGGTCACGGCAACAGCACCGAACCCGGCGTGCACTGGAGCAAGGATGTGCGCTTCGACCAGATCGCCAAGGGCCTCGGCTGCGAAGGCGTTTACGTCGAGAAAGGCGAAGACCTTGGCGCGGCGGTGACCGCTGCATTTGCCAGCGGCAAGCCAACGGTCATCCACGTACCGATCGATCCGGTCATCAACCACGGCGGCAACCAGAATCTGGATACGCCGAACTACGCGCGTTTCCGTACCTGGTACGCCGAAGGTCAGTCGTAAGTTCTGTAGTCCCCTCTCTCTTTGCGAGAGAGGGGAAATAAAAATATTAGGAGAGCGCCATGCGCGAGTATCTGAAACTCTATATCGACGGTCAGTGGGTTAGCCCCAGTGACTCCAAGACAGCGGAAGTCATCAACCCGGCAACCGAAGAGGTCTCAGGCCGCATCGCGCTAGGCAACGTCGCCGATGTCGATAGAGCAGTGAAAGCTGCAAGCAGAGCCTTCGACAGTTGGTCGCAGACGAGTCGCAAGCAGCGCATCGAGTTGCTCGAATCGATTCAAGCCGAATACGCAAAACGTAAAGCCGATATCGGCGCTGCGATTACCGAAGAGATGGGCGCACCAACAGGACTCGCTCAAGGCTTCCACGTTGATCTAGGCGCGGGTCATTTGGCGACGGCGATTGAGATCCTGAAAGAGTTCAAGTTCGAAGAACAACGCGGCGCGACGCTGATCAGCAAGGACCCGATCGGCGTCTGCGCACTGATCACGCCGTGGAACTGGCCGATGAATCAGGTCACGGTGAAAGTCTTCCCTGCCCTCGCCACCGGCAACACGATGGTGCTGAAGCCACCTCAACTCGCCTCTTACTCCGCGCAGATCTTTGCCGAAGTGATGCACGCAGCTGGCGTGCCGAAAGGCGTGTTCAACATGATTCATGGCAGCGGCTCTGTTGTTGGCGCCGCACTATCGACGCATCCGCAAGTCGATCTGGTTTCGATTACGGGTTCAGAAACGGTCGGCATCGAGATCGCTAAGAGTGCCGCCAACACAGTCAAACGCGTTTGCCAGGAACTCGGCGGCAAGAGCGCCTTCATTGTTCTTGATGACGCCAAGCTTGCAGAGAATGTTGCGGGCGCTACTGGCGGCATGATGGTCAACTCAGGCCAGACCTGCAGTGCCGGTTCGCGCCTGCTGGTGCCGAAGGCACGCATGGCTGAAGCAATTGAAGCGGCGCGCGCTGCGGCTGCGGCAGTCACGGTTGGCGATCCCAACACGGCAGTCGCGATGGGCCCGGTTGTATCGAAGGGTCAGTACAACGAGATTCAGAAGTACATCCAGATTGGTATCGACGAAGGCGCGCAGCTGATTGCAGGTGGCATCGGTCGCCCTGATGGCTTGAGCAAAGGCTGGTTCGTTAAACCCACCGTGTTCGCCAATGTGCGCAACGACATGCGTGTCGCGCGTGAAGAAATCTTCGGGCCAGTGCTGGTCATCATCGGCTACGACAACATTGATGATGCTGTCGCCATCGCCAACGATTCCGACTTCGGCCTCGCCGGTTACGTCAACGGCGCCGACGCCAAAGCTTGCAATGCAGTTGCCAAGCGCCTGCGCACGGGCTGGGTTTCGATCAACGGCGGCTTTGATTTCAACGCGCCCTTTGGCGGCATTAAGAAGAGCGGCAACGGTCGCGAATGGGGCGAGTTTGGTTTCCATGAATATGTGGAAATCAAATCTCTGCTTGGTTTTGCACCAGCGCCCGCAGCATAAGGAACAGCACTCATGAGCGAGCTGAGATTCGATAATCGCGTCGCGGTCATCACTGGCGCCGGTCGTGGCCTTGGTCGCGCGTACGCCCTGCTGCTCGCTTCGCGTGGCGCGAAGGTCGTCGTCAACGATCCGGGCGTTTCGCTTCAGGGCGAAGGCACGGATGCTGATCCTGCGCAGGAAGTCGTCAACGAAATCAAAGCAGCTGGTGGCGATGCCATTGCCTCCAAAGAATCAGTCGCAACTTCTGCTGGCGGCAAAGCCATCATCCAGACTGCGCTCGATCACTTTGGCAAAATCGATATCCTGATTCACAACGCTGGCAATGTTCGTCGCGCTGCGCTGAAAGAAATGGGTGACGACGATTTCAACGCCGTGCTCGACGTGCATCTGCGTGGAGCATTCCACGTTCTGCGTCCAGCCTTCGCGTCGATGTGTGCACAGAAATACGGTCGCATCATCCTGACCTCATCGGTCAGCGGCATCTATGGCAATCACAACGTAGCTAACTACGCGACTTCGAAGACCGGCATGATCGGCCTCTGCAACGTCGCCGCACTCGAAGGCGCAGCAGACGGCGTGAAGTGCAACATCATCGCGCCGGGTGCAGTTACGCGCATGGCTGAAGGTCTCGATACTTCGATGTATCCCCCGATGGGCCCTGAGCTGGTCGCGCCGGTAGTTGGCTGGCTCGCACACGAGTCCTGCTCTGTCACCGGTGAGATCCTCAGCTCAATGGCTGGCCGCGTATCAAAGATCTATATCGCCGAAACGCCTGGCGTGTATCAACCATCTTGGTCAGTCGAACAAGTTGGCGAACAGATCAATGCCATCGGCGACCAAAGCGACCCTTGGGTATTTGCACCCGTGCCCAAGGGTCAGGTCGACCACATCATGCGTAGCTTTGAGATGGCCCGCAAAGGCTGATCCATCAGTTCACCGAGCATGGACAAAAGCCTGGCAACAGGCGTGCGTATTCATCTCTGACCACTTCGTAGCATTCGCAGCTCAACTGTTCGAGCTTGGGCCGATTCAGCACGGTGATCTGTCCGCGTGCGTATTGAATAACATTCTGCAGACGTAACTTTCCAGCCGCACTGGTGATGCCTTCGCGACGCACACCGAGCATGCCTGCGATTAAGTCTTGCGTCAGACTCAATTTGTTTCCAGGCACGCGGTCATGTGCCAGCAATAGCAAGCGGCACAACTGCTGTTCGACTGAATGATGACGATTGCAAACCGCGGTTTGCGACATTTGCGTCATCAGTGACTGTGTATATCGCAGGAGCAATTCCAACATCTCTCCGTGGCGATTAAATTCTTCTTTGATCTGCTGCTTGGTCAGACGGTATGCAGAACCTGCGCCATGCACAATCGCCTGACTCGAAGTGCTGTCACCGCCTAATAGCAATGCAATGCCTACAAGGCCTTCATTGCCTACCATTGAAATTTCTCCGGAAGCACCGTTCTCTGTTTCATGAAACAAAGACACGATGGAATCAACCGGAAAATAAACGTGGCGCAAGCTGTCACCGGAATGGCACAAGACTTTTCCTAGCGACAGTGGCACCAGTTCTAGACTCGGAAAAAGACGATCCTGAATCGAAGCCGGTAAGGCAGCTAAGAGATGATTTTTCTGTGGTGCTAATGAATCGAGCATATCTGCCTCCATTTGCTACTTTTTTTAAAACGGGCCCGCAGTTTTTACACTGCGGGCCATTGGGACGGAGGCTAAGGGGGAGCCTCCGGGGAGCCACTCATGAAACTCTTAATGCAGGCCAAGATCCTTCAGCTGTTCCTTGGCTTTGTCCTTGGCGATGCCATACTTTTCTTGCAGCTTGCCGAGGAGATGTTCCTGATTTCCTTCAGCCTGCTTCAGATCGTCGTCAGTGAGTTCGCCCCACTTCTGTTTGATCTTGCCGGACAACTGCTTCCATTCGCCTTTAACGGTATCTTTGTTCATTGCTATTACTCCTGCGTAGGGGAATTAATTGCTGGCAACGCCGACAACAAGTGCCGATGCGTCAACGCTAGCTACGCCTTCGATCTGCTTAGCGAGATCGGTGGCGTGATCGATAGAAGCCTGCGAATCAACGGTGCCCGACAGCGCAACGACATGGTTAACGGTCTTCACGCTGATCTTGAAGCCCTTGGTCACGCTGTCAGCCAGCAGTGATGACTTCACTTTCGTCGTAATCCAGCTGTCTGAAACCACGCGTTCAGTTTTCTTGGCTGCGCGCTTGGTCTTCTTCTCGACCTGACTGGTCAACGATGGCGTCTGAATGTCGTTGCCAACGTTCAATACGCCTTCAACGGTTTTTGCGACTTCTTCAGCAGCGCTCTTGGCTTCCGCGCTTGGAGCCGTACCGGTCAACGAAACAACGCCATTGGCGGTCGTCACGCTGATGTCGGAATCTTTCAGACGCTTGTCTTCGAGGTACTTAGCCTTAACCTTCGTGGTGATTGCAGCGTCGCTTATCGCGGTGCTGACGTTAGCGCTCTTTGGCTCTGGAGCATTGGCGGCATTTGCATATGAAGCGACGCCGATGCTGATCAGAGTTGCAACTGAAACAGATTTTGCGATGTGTTTGATGTTCATTTTGTATCTCCTGAAACGTGGTTAAAAAAGACTGAAGTGATCTACTTAATAAGAATTACGACTAGAGTTTTTATTGAGCGACTACACGCACAACAAAAATGGAACTCAAAGCAAGCAACAACACAGCTGGAAATGCGACCTGTGCAGTTGCCTGTGCTTTAGCTGGGAGGCCTGAAAAACCGCATGCCGCCCAAAGTAAAAAGGGACTGAATGGAATGATGAGCAGGATCATGAGTGACTCCGTGGAGATCATTAGCTGCGACAAGTGTTCGATCAGAAATTGAACTGCAACGTTGCGGACGCGCTGTCTACGTGCGTTTCATCCATTCGGAATCGCTCGTACTCAGTACGCAAATCAAGGTTGTCCGTGAGGTGAAAGCGCACACCTGCGCCCCACGCAAATGACGTGTCCTTGTTGTCTTGGCTGATGCTGTTGAAGGTGTTGTCCGTTTCCCAGAACAAGGCACCTACTTTTCCGTAAGGCGTGACGTATTCGGAAATCGGCGCATCAATAACCAAACCGGCGGTCCAGCCTTTGGCCTTTACTCGATCTGAGTTGCGATTGGCCGCGCCGAAATCGATGTACTGACCTTCAAGCGAAATCACTGGATTGAATTTGACGCCAGCGAGTGCTTTCCAGGAGACACGATTCTTGGTGAGGTCACCGTTGCTGTTGGTGAAGTCTTCACCGTTGATGCGGCCATAGCCGGCACCACCACCGATGTAAGCACGTGGGCCAGTGGTAACGTCATCAGCGAAAGCTCGCAACGAACTGGCAGACATGACAACCAGCAGAGTTGCGGTCAGTACAGGCTTAAGCTTTTGCATAAATGTCCTCATCCTTGAGTAGCTGATTTTTGAAAATTGGAAATGAATTTCCGTTTCGTCAGCTTGATAAGGGCAACGCACGTGCCAACTCTACAAAGTCATTTATTAACAGTTAGTTAGGGGATGAATCGGGCGCCATTCGAGCGTTGAGGCCTAAATCCAGCGTGAAATCGCTCAAAAGTGTCGGGAGATACCGACACTCCTTTTACAGGGAGTATCTACAAGACTGTTTTTATTGGATTTATGGTGTCGCCTTTCAGCGACAGAGCCCTGATCAGCTTTCGGATTTGAATAAAGCGGGGTTCAATCCGAATCGTGACAGCAGCTTGTAGAACTCGGTGCGATTACGTTCAGCCATACGCGATGCCTGGCTGATGTTGCCACCCGTGATCTGCAACAACTGAGTGAGATACGCGCGCGTAAAGTCATCGCGAGCTTGGGCAAATGTTGGGAGTGAAGAAAATTCATCACCCAATGCCTTTTGAACAATGCGCGCGCCGATCACAGGCGTAACGGATAAGGCGACATTCTGTTCAACAATATTGAAAAGCTGCCGCACATTGCCGGGCCATGCCGCTGCCACCAGCAGTTCCATTGCCTCTGGCGCATACACCTTGCAACGTTCGCCGCTGCGTGCAGCCAAGGTTGCGAGATAGCGAGAAACAAGTATCGGGATATCGCTGACACGCTCGGACAACGATGGCATGCGCAGCCCAACAACATTCAATCGGTAATAAAGATCAGCTCGAAACTTCTCTTCATCCATCGCAAATTTCAAATCACGATGCGTCGCAGAAATGATGCGTACATTCACCGGGAATGAGCGAACACTACCCACAGGTCGAACCTGACGCTCCTGTAGAACGCGAAGCAATTTGACTTGGAGTGGCAGTGGCATGTCGCCAATTTCGTCCAACAACAACGTGCCGCCATCAGCTGCACGGAAAAGACCTTCATGCTCACGAATGGCGCCTGTAAAAGCGCCGCGCTCGTGACCAAACAATTCGGACTCCAGCAAATTCTCTGGAATAGCACCGCAATTGACGGCAAGAAATGCCTTGCCAGCACGCGGGCTCGCCTTATGAATTGCACGCGCGAGTAACTCTTTGCCCGTGCCACTCTCGCCCATGACCATGACGCTCGTATCGCTGGAAGCCACTCTGTGAGCGTCTTCCAGTAACTGCAGCATCATCGGATGCATCGTGACGATTTCTTCTCGCCACTTTTTATTGCGGCTAGGATCAACCGATATGGCACCGCCAGAAAGTTGCATTGCTTTCTCGACGACTGCCAGCAAAGCTTCTTTGTCGACAGGCTTGGTCAAGAAATCGAACGCGCCACGGTGAGTCGCTGCCACCGCATCCGGAATCGTTCCATGCGCAGTCAGCAGGATCACTGGCAAGCCAGGATGCAAACGCTGCACCTCGGTCAATAACTCCATGCCGTCGGTTACCGGCATACGAAGATCCGAAATGACCAGATCAGGCCGGAAGCTATAAATTAAATTGATTGCCTCAGCCGCATCTTTCGCGCATTCAACATCGTAATCATGCGAGCGCAGACGAATACTCAAAAGCCGAAGCATGTCGGCATCATCGTCAACCAACAATATTCGGCGCTTTGCTGATTCCATAAATGTTAACGGACACCTGCGCGAGGATTCGTTTTTTCCAGATTCTGCTCAATCGCAGTCAAAGCCTTAATTTGGGCTCTAACGTCTTCCAGTTGTTGATTCAGATCTCTCTTATCGCTGGAGAGTGATTTAACTTTTCCCTCCAAGGCATAGGTCTGTTTCATGGCTTCAACTCTGGTCTTTAGATAAATATCGATCACGCGCGGAAGCGAATCTTTCTTCGATTGAAGTTCATCGATTAGCTGTTGTGATTTAACAAGATCAGCGCGTGAATGACCCGGCGTTGTCAGTGCTAGAGCCAGTCGCATTTTATTGGTTTCAGAAGGATCAGCTTCGTATGCCTGCTGCAGCTCAGCATCGAGACTCTTGTGAGTCGCAGGGTCGGCTTCAAGCAGCTGCTGCATCAACGTCAGCAGGTCCTCGAGTTGCATGATTGTTCTTTGATCATCAACTCGGGTCATTCCCGGCACGCTCTGACAGGCACTCAGGCAAATACACGCCAGCAGAATTGTTGCGCCGCGACTAACCCGGGACAGGGACCGCAACGGAAACCGATGCGCGCTCGTACTCAATCGGCAGCCTGATTTTGAAACAGGCTCCCGAGGTTGGGCGATCGACCACGACAATGGTTCCGCCATGCGCTTTGACACAGTCATTAACCACGGCCAGCCCAATGCCCGTGCCTTGAAGATGTCGGCCAGCAGGCGGCTTGCCCGTGAAGTAAGGGTCAAAAATATTGTTGCGATCATTCGCTGGGATGCCCGGCCCTTCATCGGCGATCTCAATTTCTAATTCGTTGGTCGTTTTTACGCTATTGGACATTCCTGCTTCTAAACGAGCAGTGATAAATATCGTGCCGCTTTGCGGAGAGAACTTTATAGCATTGGAAATAAGATTATCCAATGTCATACGGAGCCGTTCTCGGTCAGCATACACCTGAAATTGTTCGCATTTTACTGAGAACGTCAAGTGCCTGGCGGTTATAAGGACGCGATAGCGTTGGACGCAACGATCAATCAAAGGACGCATCGGGAAGAAGCTGAGATCCATACGACCGGCTTTTTCACGCCAGTCTTCAAAATCAAGCAGATTCTCGATCAGGGTTTGCAGCTCAAAGCTGTTGTTGTTGAGGATCCCGACCACTTCAACTTGCTGCTCCGTGAGGCTGCCCGTTACCCCTTCAGCCAAAAGCTCGACAGCCTCGCGAACGTTGGCCAAGGGCGTCTTCAACTCATGCGCCATCTGCCGCAGAAAACGGTTTTTGTCCTGATCAACGGTCAGCAACCGTGTCCGCAGCCAATCCAACTCTTGACCCAGACGTTGCAATTCTTGAGGCCCTCGAACTGATATGGGCTTATCTAATCGGTCCGCGCCCAAATCCTTAATCACGCGATCTAGTTTGCGTAAGGGAAAGATGACGTAATAAGCCGACAACAATGCCATACCGCAGGCTATAGGCAGCAAGAATGCGCCCAGTGTTATCAAAAAGTTTTCGTGCTTAGTCGCCCGTTGCTCAATCGCGCTTGCCTCATTGGCGATAAACATCTGAGCTTGGTCTGTAATTCCGTTCGCCAGTTTGTGGACTTCACCAAACTTTTCCAAAGCGCGCGCCAGCTCTGGCGCCTTGGGGTCATTCAATTGCAGAGCCGCGTCGAGCGCTTTTACATCGCTGGCGATTCTTTCGAGCTGCCAATCACTTTGCCGATATTGAGGTGACAATCTCAAATCAGCCAATGCAGCGTTTGCCTGTATCTCTCGCTTGGCGAATGTATCAAGACTCTGCGCTTGGCCCAGCACTCGATACTGCTGAGACATGCGATCAATTGCGATAAGACTATCTTCGAGCGCCTGACTTCTTTGTATAACCCGAACGCCACTATTCAAAAGGCGATTACTGTCATCGGCAAGATTTTTTGCATAGATCGCAGCTACAGCGGACACGACAATAATAGGCAATGCCACCAGCGCATAGCCCAGTAATATCAAACTAAAAATGGAGCGCGGCCTTGCGGAAATCCGCATCAGCGATTACCTCATATAAGATTCAGCACTGCGGGAATCAATCTATCTTCCGATTCACGAAGTAGAGCCTCGCCAATACAACACTAGTATGACTGGCAAGCTCTAGCATAAAGCCACATGTCTATCTTGCAAAGCTTCAGCCAAGGAAGCTCACTGCTCTCTTCACATCATAATTTTTATACATCACACCATTTCATTTTTGATTTGGCGCAAAGCAGCTAAGCAATCGACTCAACCACAAAGTGCTCGCAGCATGCGAGCTTGACGTTGAGCCGCATCATGATTGACCTGCCCTTCAGATTCGCCCATCTGCGTAGCGTGCACGAGAATGCCTGTATCTGGCGCCTCGGCGTGAAACTCCTGCCATGACCTTACCTGTTGAAAAGCGGCCTGCGCCTTACGTTGAGTCGGCTTAGGCTTTTTAATTGAAGGCTTCACGTCATAGTCCGTGTCCTGACGCTGAACGCTAGATGGGGGAACAGGCTTTTTGCCCGCCGGTGTCGGCTTGTCCTTCTGCGAAGCATTACCGTCTTGATGAACACGATTCATTTAATTTCTCCGTATTACTGTTGCTGTCTTAGGCCTGCGTCCAGTTCAAAACTGACAGTCTGTTAAGAATTGAAAGCTTGGAAACGATTTCGCGGATATCCGCAGACGCATCCATGACGCCATGCCAATCCTCTTTTCGAACGCACATCAATAAATAATCCTTCATGAGCACGAAGTCTCTCTCGAGCTGGCGCTTTTCCTGGTCAGGTGCGCGGTCTCGAAACGGTGTTTCTCTCGCTTGAGCTTTGTCCATGGGGATCATTTTTATTCTTCAATTTGAGAAGCGCGCGCAATTCTCACGTGTGCTTGCGTTGACCTGATAGCCGGGAATGACTAACGGTGTGATGGCCCGCCACCTTTAAAGAATAAAGTTGGCGGGCCATCGTCCTCACTCAACGACTAGCGTTGCTGCGGCTTGTCCTGTGCGCGAGGACGATCATCGCCATGATCGCCTTGCTGCTTGGACTGCGGTGAAGACTTGCTGCCGCCCGGCTGACGATTGTCATCATCTTGGCGCGCGTGCTGCTGCGAATCGCGCCCAGCACTTCGATCATCCTGCTGTCCAATCGACGTGCGGCTATCACCTTGCTGACGAGACTGGTCGCCCTGCTGTGCATGCTGCTGTCGAGCATTCTGCTCGGAATCAGCGTTAGCACGATCCTTGTTGGCATCCTGCTTGTTCACTGAGTTCTGCTGATTTTTCTCTGTAGGTTTACCGTTATTAGCTTTCACAATAATTCTCCTGAGGGGTATCGATTTATTACTCAACCGGTGTGCGAACGCGAACGCCGCTCACCAGGCTGACAACGAAAAGAACCAAGAAAAGGAAGAAAAGAATCTTCGCTATACCGGTCGCCGCTGAGGCAATTCCGATGAAGCCCAAGTAACCTGCAAAAAGCGCAACGATGAAAAATACTGCTGCCCAATAAAGCATTGTCGTTCTCCTGAAGTGCTTCATTACAGGTCGCATCTATTCAACCTGCGATCAAGCCAAATCCTTCTGGCTCAATAGAGAATAGGCAATGGCCATGCCAATACATTTCTTTTCGTGGTGTAACAGTGAGTTACCCACTTCACGCATATACCGATCTGTCTATTTATTGCAGAGATGACTTCTCAACACGCAAATGTGTCGTGATATGGCGACAGATAAAGCGATTCAAAAAATAAGTGTTTGTATTTTTTACAAATACAGAGTCGTTATAAAACGACAAAACCGCAATTAGAGCTACAAACACGAGGACACCAATCAATATTGAATCTCTAATAAATTTATTTTCTCTAAATAATTTTTATTAATTTTTGTTCGTCGCGAATCAACGAATCAATATTAATTTGAACCAAGCTGATTTGATGCGTTCATAACTTTGCACGTACATAAACAATGTTCGCGCTCGTCTGCAGATGCTGACGAATAATTTCCTACATGGATGAAGGAGAAGTTTATGAAAGCGTTTAAACGTAATGTTGCACTCGTCGGTCTTGCCGTTGGCATTGGCTTGCCACTCTATGCATCTGCTGAAGCGGACGCTACGAAGGCTAGCGGCCCAACGACCGTTTCCAAAGATGACATCGAGTTTCTTGGAAAGGCCGCACAAGCAGATATGACCGAAGTTCAAGCAGCGACGATTGCGTCAAGCCGCGCTTTGACTACTGACGCAAAGTCCTTGGCCAGTAGCGCAAAGACAGATTATGAAGTGAGCAACACTGATCTTCGTACAATCGCCGCAACCAAAGGCGTCGTACTTCCTACACGTCTAGATTCCGAGCACCAGAAAGAACTGGATAAGCTGCAGAAGGTAGACGCAAAGAAATTTGATGCTGCCTATATTGATGTGGTGAAGGATAGCCACGAAGACGCTGTTGATCTCTTTGAGAAGGCCGCAAAGAAATCTAAGGACGCAGACATTCAAACCTTTGCCAAGAACAGTCTGCCAACACTTAAGCAGAACCTAGATACGGCTAAGCGTCTTGATGAGAAGAGCTAATTGCTAGCGCTCTGTCACTGCTTCTCTTATTAGAGAGTGCAGCTCGCATCAAACTTGCAGTAATTTTTTAGTACTGAGTTAAGTCGGAATATCGTGACGTTAATATTTTAGAGCGTCACTTACTTAGTTAAATCGGTAAGGAGATTTATGAACACCAATGACACCATCAGCATTTTGAACGACCTCATTGAAACCACTGAGGATGGCAAGAAGGGTTTTGCCGAAGCCGCGCAAGATGCAACCAAGCCTGAATTGAAAGCCGCTTTTCAGAAGCGCGCAGCCGAATGCAGTGATGCGGCAGTAGAGCTTCAGAGCCTTGTGCAATCCATCGGCGGAAAACCTGCCACGTCGGGCACCATCGCAGGCGCAGCTCATCGCGGTTGGGTAAAAGTGAAATCAGCCGTGTCGGATAGCAATGTCGCTGTTCTTGAAGAAGTGGAACGCGGTGAAGATCGTGCCAAGGCTGTATTCGCCAAGGCGCTCAAGAGCGAAATCCCGCCGCCTATTCGCAATGTGGTTCAGCGCCAGTACGAGGGCGTGATTAAAAATCATGATCGCATGCGTGATCTTCGTAACAACTATCGCGCCTCTGCAAGCATGTAACGCTAGCTGACCTATGAGGCTGCACTCTTACGAGATGGTAAGTGTGCAGCCTCATAGTTTTTGTCCGTTTATCTATACGTAAAAGCGTAGTGAGCGTCAGGATGTAATTGACCCCGCTAGCAGTGATCTACAGGACTTCCCCAGTCTCTGAGATCACTGGCCATAGCCGCAGCGCCCTGATATCTCATCAGGCATCTCGCATATATATCCATATATTTCAATTAACTAGATATTTATGCGTGGCTCTAATCCTCGCCGACCTTCCCAATCCAATCGCGGCAGATTCTCCCTCTTTGCATGCTAATGAACATGCGTGTACATTATGGCCACGCATGCTGGCACCCCTAAAGGGGCCATTGGAGAAGGCATGCCATACCCACGCACAGCAATACAAACGCGAAGGAAAGAGACAATGAATTCAGCTGCCGCTCAGAGCATCTCATGGGATCCCTACAACCCGGATCTCATCCCGAATCCGTATCCGATGTACAAGCGTCTCCGCGAGGAAATGCCGCTGTACTACAACGAGGAACACGATTTCTACGCGATCAGCCGTTTCGCAGATATCGAAGCCACGCTGCGCGATCGCGATCTCTTCAGCTCAGCACATGGCGACATTCTTGAGTTCATCAAAGCCAAGTCGGTAATGCCGGATTCCGTGTTCATTCACCAAGATCCACCCAAGCACACCGCTTATCGCTCGCTGATGCAGCGCATCATCACGCCTAAGCGCATGTTCGCTGTTGAGCAAGACATCCGCGCACTCTGCGCACGCAGTCTTGATCCGCTTGTTGGCGGTGATCGCTTCGACTTCATCGCCAATCTCGGCGCAGAAATGCCAATGCGTGCTGTCAGCATGCTGCTGGGCATTCCTGAAAAAGATCAGACCGCGATCCGCGAATCCGTTGATGCGCGCATGCGCACCGAGGCAGGTAAACCGATTGACCTCGCCAACCAGCAGGCCATCCAACAGGAAGCGCTCGCAAGCTTTGAGGAATACATCAGCTGGCGCGAGAAGAATCCGTCTGACGACATGATGACGGAGCTGCTGCAGACCGACTTTAAAGATCCAGAAGGCGTAACCCGCAAGCTGACGCGCGATGAGATCTCCAACATCGTCAACGTCGTTGCTGGCGCAGGCAACGAAACCACCAATCGTTTGATTGGCTGGATGGGCAAAACACTTTCTGAGCATCCTGATCAGCGTCGCGAGATCGTAAAAAATCCAGCCCTGATTCCAGCTGCAATCGAAGAGCTGTTGCGCTTTGAACCCCCTGGCCCATTCCTCGCACGCGAAGTGATGCGTGACATTGAGCTCCACGGCAAGAAGGTTCCGAAAGGCGCTGCAATGATCATGCTGGTGGCTGCAGGCAATCGCGATGAGTCGCGCTTCGTCAACGGCGACACGTTCAACATCCATCGTGAACAGCGTCCTCACATGACGTTTGGTCAAGGTATTCACGTTTGCATCGGCGCACCGCTGGCACGTCTCGAAGGCCGCGTGGCAATGGAAGAAGTGCTCAAACGATTCCCAGAATGGGAAGTGGATTACGACAATGCCGTGATGTCATCGACCTCTTCCGTACGCGGTTGGGATTCGCTGCCAGCATGGATCGGTTCCAAGCCGAAGAACGCAACGTACAGCGTGCCGAAACCTGCTGCTCCGGCCGCACCCGCTGCACCTGCGGCAGACGTAACGTTGGAAGGCACTTGGAACGTTGTGGTCAAAGGCCCCACTGGCCCACAGCCTGCAGTGCTTACGCTAGAGCGTAGCGGCGACAGCTTCACCGGCGCACAGGCCGGCGCAGGCACCAGCACGCCTATCGCTGACTTCAAGAAAACTGGCAACAAGATCTATTGGGTCAACCACATCACCAAGCCAATGAAGATCAAAGTAGAGTTCACCGGCGAGCTCAGCGGCAATGTCATCACTGGCAAGGCCAAAGCTGGCTTCATGGGCTCCTATCCTTTCACCGCAACCAAGGCGTAAGCGTCATGCCGAAGATTCTCTACATTGAGCACAACGGCAAAGAGCATGTGGTTGATGCCGACGTCGGCAAGAGCGTGATGCAGAACGCGCTGGAAAACCTCATCCCCGGCATCATTGGGGACTGCGGCGGCGCCTGCTCCTGCGCAACCTGCCACGGCTATATCGATCCTGCTTGGACAGATAAGGTTGGCGAGAAGAATGAAGGTGAAGAAATGATGCTCGACGGTGCGCTACGCGTTCTGCCGAACAGCCGCCTCACCTGTCAGGTCGTGATGACGCAAGAACTCGACGGCCTTGTTGTCCGTCTGCCTGAATCACAGTTCTAAACAAGCTGGCGCGTGAGGTAGGGATATCTATCCCTACCTCGCGCACACTTTTGTTAAGCGAACTGAGACTAAACTATGCGCATGAGCAAGATGGCTGAACCCACTCCGCGCAAAACCCATATCCGTAATCCGGTGCAGACGCGTGAGCGCCTGCTGCAAGCCACAGTCGAGTTGCTCGCACTGAAAGGCCCGGACGCACTTTCGATTAAAGAAGCGGCTCAGCTGGCCAATGTCAGCCGTGGCGTCGCGTATCAGCATTTCACCGATCGCGATCATTTGCTGCGCGAAGCCAAAGGCTGGATCACAGAACGCCTGCTCGAATCCGTTCAATACAGCAGCGTCGCCTCAGCCGACGATGTGATGCTGCAAACAGCACGCCTCGTCATGAAGAACCGCGATGCAGCGACCTTGCTGATCGCCGATGCGATTGCAGGTCGAGAATTATCGTCTGATCACCCGATCAATCGAATGGTCAGACAAACGCTTAAACATATGCAGAGCACCGGCGAAGCACGCGCCGATCTCGATGTTGAAATTCTGTCGTACATCTTTCTTGGCATGACCTCGACACTCGTTATGCTCAGTCGACTGCCTGACAGCGATCCTGAAGCGCTAGCGCAGCGTTTTACCCGCGAACTTTCGAACTTCCTCCGCCACGGTATCTTCTCGCCTACGCCAGTGCCTCAGCGTCCTTAAGCGACAAGAACCCGTTATAAGCCAGTCATCAAAGCTGGATTCTGCTTTAATCCGCATTCGATATTGAAAGGCCAAAGGATGGTCCTCTATGAATGCTCAAGTTCCAGCGCTCTTGCTCGCTCTACTGCTGCCCACCGCTGTCATGGCTGCAGATACCAGCAGCTTTGATAAAAGCACAGGCCCGCGCCCCACACTTCCTGAGCCCAGCAGCTCAATGCTGCCGACGCTGCATATCGCACCTGCTAAAAGCTGGCCTGCTGGCGTAACGCCCAAACCAGCTGCTGGTTTTGCAGTAAAAGCATTCGCAAAGAATCTTGATCACCCGCGCTGGCTTTATGTGTTGCCGAATGGCGATGTGCTGGTCGCAGAATCAGATTCGCCGCCTCAGCCAGAAGACAACAAGGGCATTAAAGGCTGGATCGCAAAGATTGTAATGAAGCGTGCAGGCTCAGGTCATCCGAGCGCCAATCGCATTTCATTGCTGCGTGACAGCAATGGCGATGGCGTCGCCGATGTTCAGACTGTTTTACTCAAAGATCTGAACTCTCCTTTTGGCATGGCTTTGATCGGCAACGATCTGTATGTCGCCAATACCGACGCCATCCTGCGCTTCCCCTATAAGTCAGGTGACACGGTTATTTCTGCTGCAGGAAAAAAACTGGCTGATCTACCCGGCGGGCCACTTAACCATCACTGGACGAAAAACATTATCGCCAGCAAGGACGGCATGCATCTCTATGCCACCGTTGGCTCCAATAGCAACATCGCCGAAAACGGCATGGACAAGGAATTTCAGCGCGCAGCGATTCTCGAAATTGATGTGGCGTCTGGGAAAACGCGGGTGTTCGCATCTGGCATTCGCAATCCCAACGGAATGGATTGGGAGCCCAAGACCGGTGCATTGTGGACCGTCGTTAATGAACGCGATGAACTGGGCAATGATCTGGTGCCGGACTATCTGACCTCCGTAAAACCCGGCGCGTTTTATGGCTGGCCCTATAGCTATTACGGCCAGCATGTCGACACGCGCGTAACGCCCGCCCGTCCTGATCTGGTCGCCAAAGCGATTCCACCAGACTATGCACTCGGCGGCCATGTCGCCGCTTTAGGTCTTACCTTTTATCAAGGCAACCTCTTTCCACAGCGTTACAACGGCGGCGCATTTATTGGCCAGCACGGCTCGTGGAACCGCAAACCTCGCAGTGGTTACAACGTGGTTTTCGTACCGTTCAATAACGGCACTGCTAGCGGCAAGATTGAAGAAGTGCTGACCGGATTTGTTGATGAAGACGGCGATGCCTTGGGCAGACCGGTTGGCGTCGCAGTCGATCAGAAAGGCGCATTGCTAGTCGCTGATGACGTCGGCAATACAGTTTGGCGAGTCGTACCTAGCCATTAATAAAAAGGGGCCCATTGGGCCCCTTTTGTTATCTGCTGCTCTCTACGGTTTCAGCAGCACAAAACCATATTGGCTAAAAATAGCAGCCGCTTCTGGTGAGGTGGTTAGATATTTCATTAACGCTTTTGCCTCTGGGCGAGCACCGTTCACAACTGCAAACGGATATACGATGGGCTTGTGCGTGGCGTCTGGGAAGCGCTCAAGAACTTCCACCTTGCTGCTGATTGCAGCATCTGTTGCATAGACAATGCCTAGCGGGCACTCGCCGCGCTCTACAAATGCCAGTGCGGTACGAACGTCATCAGTGCCTACGATGCGCCCTGTCAGCTGCGGCCACCAGCCTAGCGCTTCAAGACTTTGCTTGGCATAAATGCCGACAGGAACGACGCCAGGCTCTCCGGTGCAAAGTTTGCCTTTGAAGGCTTCTGCGATCTTGAAGTCTTTTTTCATCTCGATCGGGAGACGCTTGCCCTTGGGGACAATCAAGACCAGATCGTTACCCAGCAGATTTACCGCGCTACCTTTTTCAATTTTCTTGCGCTCATTTAAATAGTCCATCCATGACAAATCCGCTGAAGCGAAAATATCAGCAGGCGCACCCGCCTCAATCTGCTTAGCCAGTGCCGAAGATGCGCCATACGCAAGGCTAGGTGCAGGATGATTCTGCTTCTGCCACTGCACAGAAATGTCATTCAGCGCATTGGTAAGACTCGCCGCGGCAAAAACGCGAACCGGTTCTTCTGCAAACAGCTGGGTCGAGCACAGCAACAGGAAGCTCAGGACTAAAGAACGGCTGATGAATCGCATTGATTAACTTCCTTTAAGATGACAGCGATATATATCGTGGTATATAACGACGCTCGATGTCAATTTGATGTCAATTTAATCAAGAGGTGGGGTCATGCGTCGTCGTGTAATAGCTGCAGCCGTTCTTGCTTTTTCCGCGCTGGGTTCGATGCCAGCGCAAGCGAAAGATGATCTTCTGGATACGCTGGCACAGAAAGGGATTCTGACGCCTGAAGAGTACGACAAGCTCAAGGCTCAGCAGAAAACGGAAGTCATCGTCGACACCAGCGAGGGCTTCAAGATTGTCTCCATCGACAATGCCAACTCACTGCAAATCGGCACCCTGCTACAGCTCGATTCGACGCAATACAACGACGACAAAACAGACCTTGCCAATGGTTCCGAACTGCGTCGCTCGCGAATTTCAACCTCCGGTGTACTGCTCAAGGATTGGCAATATCGTTTTGAGTACGAGTTCAGCGGCACCGCTGGCGTAACCGATGCCTATGTCGCCTATACCGCGTTCAAACCCGTCATCGTCACTGTCGGCCAATTCAAACAGCCTATCGGCATGGAAGCACTGGCTTCCGACAAAAACCTGACGTTCATGGAACGTGGCCTGCCCTTCGCCTTTATTCCGCCACGCGCGCCGGGTTTGATGGTCGGCACTTCCGGTTACAACTGGTCGCTGAACGGCGGCATATTTGGCGAGCCTGTCGGTAACGCTTCTACTGGCGACGAAGGTTTTGGGCTGGCATCTCGCGCCACGTTTGCGCCATTGCTGTCACAAGATAAGACGGTACACCTTGGACTTGGCGCAGCCTGGAGAAAGCCCACCGATAACGTTGGCGCATCGACGGTAGCGTTCAGCAGCAAACCAGAGTCCAATGTCACAGCCTTGCGGTTTGTGAATACGGCCACGATTAATAATGTGCATCAGTACGGCATTGAAGTGCTGGAGCTTGCAGGACAAGTTGGCGCAGTCAGCTTGCAAGGCGAATATTCTCTTACGCAGGTGAAACGCGATACGGCTCCAACGTTGAAATTCAGCGGTTGGTATACCCAATTGGCCTACACGCTGACCGGCGAAAAGCGTCCATACAAAGCGGATAAAGGCGTGTTTGATGGCATACGCCCGACCAAGAATTTTGGTCGTGATGGCTGGGGCGCTTTTGAAGTCGCAGCACGAATCAGCGGCATCGATTTAAGCGACAAAACCGTCAATGGCGGCAAAGAGCGCAACGCAGCAGTGACGTTTAACTGGTACCTCAATCCCTTCATGAGAATGAGCGCTAACGTCGTCAAAGTTCTTAAGCTTGAAGGCGGCCCGTTGAATGACGATGAGCCAACGGTCTTCCAGATTCGTGCACAACTCGCACTCTAAACTCGCGAGAGTGGCAACTAATGCCGCAATCCTAAAGGGGCCAACAGGCCCCTTTATTTATTTACGACGACAACCAAGCCGCGGCAAAATATCGGCCTTCGCAAAAATGATTACTTCTGTTTTCGCGCCTGCTTAAACCGCTCAAAAGGTGCGACCAGCTTGGTTGCCAATCTCATCCAAAGCGGAACATTGAATGAATAGCAATGCTGCTGCTTGCGAGTTTTAATCCGCCAGCCTTCTAGCGTGCGCACGTAGGTATCGTGATACCAGATGCCAAACATCACCGTGTTGCTTCCACCCAACAGGCTCGGAGCCAACATTGGGTTAAAGCAAGAGACCTGCCCTGTCGCAGTATCGCCATCAATCACAAACTGGAAGTTACCCATCAGGTGCATATAGCTCTTGAAGAACTTCAGCGTGCGAGGCAACCACTCTTTGATTTCCGCGTAAGACCCCTTGATGCCACCCGTTGCGGTGTAATCGATGATCGCGTCAGCAACAAAAACTTGATCAAGACGATCCCAAGACCGCTGGTCTATCGCATTCGCGTATTCAATCGCGAGCTGCTCTAGATCCATACGATCTTGGAGGGTATCTAAGAGATTCTGATTCATGGGCAAATCCTAAAAGGCCAAGCACAATCAGCAGAAATTCTTAGGCGGCGCGGTCAACCTTGAAATGACCTTTGGCAACGAAGAACGCGATGAGGTCGCCCATGGTTTCTTCCAAGGGTCTCGGCGCATAGCCCAAATCACGCTCTGCTTTTGAGCGATCGACAATCGGCGAGGTTGCGATGGCATCCAGTGCGGCTTTGGAGAACGGGCCGTCTTCTGCACCACCATTCTTGGAGAGCTTTGAAACCATCGGCGCGATGGCCTGAATGAATCCCATCGGGATTGAAAACTTAGGGCCCGGACGTCCGACGTAGCGCGC
Source organism: Pseudomonadota bacterium (assembly GCA_040387055.1). GTDB lineage: Bacteria > Pseudomonadota > Gammaproteobacteria > Nevskiales > Nevskiaceae > Stenotrophobium. Next base: position 48,152 of record JAZKEM010000158.1, read on the forward strand.
AGCAATACGGCAAGCATCCAGCATTTCGATGTAATGGCCACCGAGCAGATAGTTCTCACCCGTGCGTCCGCGCTCGCTCGCCAATACCAAACCCATCGCCACGTCGCGCACATCCACAAGATCAAAACCGCCCGCCACCATCGCAGGAATCTTGCCGCGTGCAGAGTCGAGAAAAACAACATTGAGACGTGAGATCACGCTGCCGTAATCGGTTGGGCCGTACACGCCGGTGGGATAACAAATCACACCATCCAAGCCCTTCGCAACAACCTTCAGGAACTCTTGCTCACCGGCGTATTTGGAACGGCTATAAACCGGCAACGCTGCATCGGTAGAACGCGGCAGGGTTTCTGATAACTGGCGATTGCATTTGTTCTGATCGAAAGACGCAATCGAGCTCACATGAACCATGCGCTTTACTTTGCATGCGAGTGCAGCTTCAGCAACGATGCGTACTCCGTCTACGTTAATGGTCCAAGCGACTGGGTCTTCTTGAGCCAGCGTGATTTTGGCGACGAGGTGATAAACCACATCAACGCCTTCAAGCGCTGCTTGGATCGAAGCCGGGTTGAGAATGTCGGCTTCAATAAATGAGACGCGTGGATCCAGTGATGATGAACGGACCCGGTCAATCGCCCGAACCTGGTGTCCGGCATCCAAAAGAATCTGGGCGAGATTCAGGCCTACGTAACCGCTGGCGCCAGTAATTGCTGCAATCATCTTGATCTTTAAAGTAAGGGGTATTTAGTACCCCTAACGTTGCCTTACAAGCCGCCCTATCCGCCTACTGCGGATCAAGTAGATTCGTCCTGTGGAATAGGCTGGCAGGCTGCAAACGGCCTTGCCGCAGGCAGATTTACTCGTCGTCACCCAACACACGCTTCTGCTTGAGGCTGCCCTTGGCCCGCTCCAATTCCTTGGCCAAACGAACGCCACGTTGCAAGGCAACGCCCACTGCCAATGAGTCGATGATTGCCAAATGTGCGATACGTGAAGTCATCGGGGTATAGATTTCAGGGTCTTCTTCGCAATCAGCGTACAACGCGACCGTAGAAAGCTTGGCCACAGGCGATCCGCTATGGGTAATGCTAATCACGTCAGCGCCCGCGTCTCGCGCCAGCTCCAAACTGCGCAACAGATCAATCGTCCGCCCGGTATTTGAAATGGCGACGACAGCATCGCCAGGCTTCAACATGGTGGCCGCCATGCCATGGATATGCGGGTCTGAATAGGCCACCGAGTGAACGCGCAAGCGGAAGAATTTGTGCTGCGCATCCTGCGCAACGATGCCTGAATTGCCCTGGCCGTAAAATTCAATCTTGCGTGCAGACGCCAGTATTTTCACTGCACGCTGCAGCGCTTTCATATCCAGCTGATTACGCACTTGGATCAATGCAGCGATGCTGCTATCGAAAACCTTCGCAACCAAATCCGGCACCGAATCATTGGGGCCAACATCGGCATGCACGTATGACACGCCGGTCGCGAGGCTGCGGGCAAGATGAAGTTTGAAATCTCGATATCCACCACAGCCAGCCGCTCGACAGAAACGCAGAACCGTTGGCTCACTGACTTCAGCCAGCTCCGCAATCGCACTAATCGAGAGATTCAAAACCTGATTAGGCCGTGCAATTACGAGATCAGCCACGCGACGCTCAGATTTTCTGAGCTGCTCTCGCAGGCCTTTGATACGCGCCAGCATCAGGGCGAGTCCAAAGCGATGGCCGCACCGAGCAACGCAGGATTCTCTGTATGAATCACATACGCCGGAATAGGTATTAGATATTCAGACATGCGGCCTTTGGCTTCGAAGCGCGCGCGAAACTTGGACTGATGAAAATAATCACCGAGTCGCGGCACGATGCCGCCACCGATATACACACCGCCGCGCGCGCCAATGATTAACGCGAGACTGCCCGCTGCGTTGCCGAGCAAACTACAGAACAGCGACAGCGCCTCTGCACAATCAGGATCTTCTCCAGACAAACCACGCTGAGTGATTTCTGCTGGCGTGAGCGTCAATGGAGAGCGAGCCGCAAGTTGAGCCACTGCGCGATATAGATTGCACAGGCCCATTCCGGAAAGTACGCGCTCAGCAGAAACGTGTCCGAACTCGCGTCGAAGATGGCCAATAATTTCAGCTTCGTAATCGTCGCCTGCAGCGACTGTAATGTGCCCGCCTTCACCAGACAGCGGCACCCAACGTCCCTCAGCCGCTGGCAGCAACGCAGAAACACCAAGGCCAGTGCCCGGCCCGAGAAGCGCACATGGCCCTCGCTCGATTCGTTCAGTACCGCCCAGTTGACGCAAATCTTGCGCAGCCAACTTCGGCAGCGACATCGCAAGCGCTGCAAAGTCATTGAGCATCAACAAACGATCCAAGCCCAAATGTTTTCGAGCTTGCTCAGTTGAGAATGCCCAATGCTGATTGGTCATCTTGATCGCATCACCAGTCACAGGGTTGGCAATCGCAACCGCCGCCTCCGTCACAACCGGCGAACCAATGAGCTTTAAGTACTGCTCAACAGCATCAACAAAATTGGGGAAGTCGCCAGTCGGCAGTGTGCGGCACTCAACGGGCTCACTCGCTCCATCGCGCAACAAACCAAAGCGCGCGTTGCTGCCGCCAATATCGGCGACCAAACGCAAAGGCTTAGGGACTCCAGTAGACATGCACAGGCACCTGTTTCTGATCAAGGATGAAGCTAATCGGCATCTCCATCGTCGGGCCAGCACTCAAGGCGCGACGATAGACATTTAGCTTACTGTCTCCACGGATAAGTATGTCGATTTGGCGGCTTTGCAGTAGCGCGGGGAGCGTCAAACTGATTCTGCGATGTGGCGCCGTCATCGGGTCGAGAATCATGCAACGGCGGCCAGAGTTCAGATCCAACGCTTTCGCCAACTGCGGCGCCTGCGGGAATAGCGAGGCAGTATGCCCATCATCGCCCATGCCCAAAACCACAACATCAAATGGCATCGACAGATTTTTTAGCATTGCTTCGGCGTGGCGCTCGCCCTCTGGCTCTGGGTCCAGCGCAGCGTCCGACAAACCATGCAGCACAGCCGTCGTCGCCGCGTTACGGAGTAACTGTCGGCGAATCATCGCCTCGTTACTGTCCGCGTGATGGATATCAACCCAACGATCATCGGTCGGCAGCACACTGACGGCAGACCAATCCAACTCGTGCGCACTTAGAGCACCGAGAAAATCAGCAGGCGTGCGTCCACCTGAAACCACCAAGCTCGCTTTGGATCTTGCAGTTAAAGCTTCACGCAATCTTGCAGCAGTGGCGCTGGCCAGCGCCGATGCCAGTTCTTGACCAGAATTAAAAAAGTGCTCAGACAGCAAACTAGCTTTCCTCTGGCCAAGAAGAGCCTTCACGCGCGAGCAAAGCACTGGCAGCAGCCGGGCCCCAACTGCCTGCGGTGTAAGACTTGGGCTTTTCATCGCTGCCATTCCAAGCGTCAAGAATAGGCTCGACCCAGCGCCAAGCAGCGTCGAGTTCATCGCGACGCATAAACAAGGTGAGCTTGCCGCGGATGACATCCATCAATAGACGCTCATAAGCATCCATCGGCCGCTGCTTGAACTGCTCGGAGAAATCCAGATTCAAATGCACAGGCTTAAGCTGCATTTCATTGCCGGGTTCTTTGGCCATCAGATACAGCTTCAATTCTTCTTCAGGCTGCAGCTGAATAATCAGGCGATTGCCCTGTATGCCGCCCTTTGGTGGCGGAAAAATGGAATGCGGAACGTTGCGGAAATTAATCACGATCTCAGCGACGCGATCTTGCAGACGCTTGCCCGTACGCAAATAGAACGGCACACCGGACCAACGCCAATTGTTGATTTCTGCTTTGAGCGCAACAAAAGTTTCAGTGTTGCTGGTACTGGAAATGCCTTCTTCCTGCACGTAACTAATTACCGGCTGGCCATCAATCGCACCAGCACGATACTGACCGCGAACAGTCGATGTGCGAACGGACTGCGCTGTCATCGGCACCAGACCACGCAGAACCTTGAGCTTCTCGTCACGCACGGCGTCAGGATCAATACTCGACGGCGGCTCCATCGCAATAATGCAGAGCAGCTGCAGCAAGTGGTTTTGAACCATGTCGCGCATTGCACCAGCACGGTCGTAAAAATCACCGCGCTTTTCTACGCCGACGCGTTCTGCGATGGTGATCTGAACGTCACGCACCCAAGAGCGACTCCACAAGGGCTCAAACAACGCGTTTCCAAAGCGAAGCGCCATCAGATTCTGTACAGGTTCTTTGCCCAGGTAATGATCGATGCGATAAATCTGCGATTCATCAAAAACACTGCCAACGCGCGCATTGATCTCTTGAGCCGAGGCCAGGTCACGACCGAGCGGCTTTTCCAGAACCACGCGGGAATTGCTATGGATCAACTTGGCAGCTGACAAGTTTTCACAGATTGACGTGAAGAGATCAGGTGCCGTCGAGAGATAAAAGACTCGGACCTTTGCAGCAGAGTCTTTAAGAAAGTCTGCGAGAGCTGAAAAGTCGGCGGCGATTCCAGCATCAACACGTAAATACTCAAGACGCTTAGCGAAGACATTGAATAAAGTCTCGCTGAACAGGCCCTTCTCAATATTGAGAATGCAATGCTCTTTGACCTGAGCAACGAATTGCTCACGCGTCTGCGCTTGTCGAGCCACACCAATAATGCGGCCGTGTGCCGGAAGATCTCCGGCGACATGTCGGGAATACAGCGCAGGCAGCAGTTTGCGAAGCGCCAGATCGCCGCTACCGCCGAACAGAATTAAGTCGAAAGATTCCACCTGCTGCACGGCCGCTCCTTGCAATGAATTTCATCAACGTGCGAACCCATAGCGGGCTCACCGTTGAATTTATGTAGTTTAGTTACACAAAAGCCATCTAGCGATAACAGTGTGACGCAAGCGCCCTACGACAGGCAAAAATCGCCTCACACCGCTCATATATTGGGATAAATCGATAATTTTCACAACATATTTAGCCTAAGGCCCTTCGAGAGGGCAATTTTATGTTGCTATACTACATAAATATGACGGGTTATCCGCCCGCCCAAATTATCGACCGGTAGCGTCATTTACGAGGCCCGCGCCCAGATGGAACTCGACAAAACTCTCAGTGAAGTCACCGAAAGAATCTGCGCCCGCAGTCAGGCGAGCCGTGCCAGCTATCTAAAGCGGATCGAGGTCGTTGCCACACAACACCCCAGAAGAAGCAAACTCGGCTGCACGAATCTTGCGCACGCCTTTGCAGCTTCGACACCGGATGACAAGAAAGCGCTACGGGCTTTTAATTTCGCCAACATCGCTATCGTCTCTGCCTACAACGACATGTTGTCGGCGCATCAGCCCTTTGCACGCTATCCAGAACTAATCAAAACCGCAGCGCGCAAAGCTGGCGCGGTGGCACAGTTTGCTGGCGGCGTACCCGCGATGTGTGACGGCATTACGCAGGGCGAGCCCGGAATGGAGCTATCTCTGTTCTCGCGCGACGTCATTGCAATGTCCACAGCAATCGCCTTGTCGCACAACACTTTTGATGCAGCTCTTTACTTAGGCGTGTGCGACAAAATTGTTCCGGGCCTGCTGATCGGCGCTCTTCAATTCGGTCACTTGCCTGCGATCTTCGTACCCGCAGGTCCAATGACCACCGGCATGAGCAATGCCGAGAAATCACGCGTACGCCAGCTGTTCGCTCGCGGTGAGTTGAGTCGAGAAGAATTGCTTGAAGCTGAATCGAAGTCCTATCACGGCCCTGGAACCTGCACCTTCTACGGCACCGCCAACAGCAATCAGATGCTGATGGAAGTGATGGGCCTGCACCTGCCCGGCGCTGCATTCATCAATCCCAACACCCCATTGCGCGACGCACTTACCATCGCAGCAACAGAGCGTGCCGTCCGCATTACTGCCTTGCATGAGGAATACACGCCGATTGCACAGGTGATTGATGAACGCGCCATTGTTAACGGCATTGTCGGCCTGCTGGCCACAGGCGGCTCAACCAATCACACAATCCATCTTGTCGCGATTGCTCGCGCTGCCGGCATCCTGATTAACTGGGATGACTTCAATGACCTTTCAGCGGTCATTCCATTACTGGCCAAGGTTTATCCCAATGGCAGCGCAGACGTGAATCAATTTCACGCCGCAGGCGGTGTTGGCTTCTTGATTCGCGAACTCCTGAATCGTGGCTTGCTGCACGAAGATGTGATGACCGTCGCTGGGCGCGGACTCTCGCGTTATACCGAAGCGCCGCAATTGGATAACGAGCAATTGTCCTGGCAGGCAGCGCCGATCAATAGCCTTGATGAGACAGTCTTGGCCCCAGCGAGCAAAGCGTTTCAGGCCGACGGCGGTTTGCGTTTGCTGCGCGGCAACCTAGGACGCGCTGTCATTAAATCTTCTGCCGTCGCGACCAAGCACCGCCGAGTGCATGCACCCGCGCTAGTCTTCAATAGCCAGGAAGAAGTGATTGCCGCTTACGAAGCCAAACTACTACAGCGAGACTTTATTGCCGTCGTACGCTTTCAAGGCCCACGCGCCAATGGCATGCCTGAGTTGCACAAACTCACGCCGCTATTAGGCGTTCTTCAGGACGACGGCTTTCATGTCGCGCTCGTCACAGACGGCAGAATGTCCGGCGCATCGGGAAAAGTCCCTGCTGCGATTCATGTCAGCCCAGAATGTTTGGCTGGCGGCCCGCTAGGGAAAGTACAAAACGGCGATATGGTGCTGCTCGACGCTGAGAACGGCATTTTGGAAGTGGAAGTGGCTGCCGACATTCTGGCCTCGCGATCCGCTGATGTGCTTGATCTCAGTGCAAATGAATTTGGCATGGGCCGCGAACTCTTCAGCATGTTCCGCTCGCAGGTATCAAGTGCAGAACAAGGCGCAATTACTTTCGGCAACACAGCCGAACCAAGCGCACCTGCCATTCAACGTCCATCAGAACACTTCACCGTACTGTCAGCTGAGGCTGAAGCATGAACACCAACGAGCTACTGAAACTTACTCCAGTCATTCCAGTGATTGTGATTGATGACGCATCGCATGCAGTGCCAATGGCGCGCGCCCTAGTCGATGGTGGAATCCGCGTACTTGAAGTGACGCTGAGAACCCCGAGCGCACTTGCCGCTATTCGCAATATTCATCGCGAAGTGCCCGACGCCATTGTCGGCGCAGGCACCGTTCTTACCCCTGAGCATTTAGTTGCAGCAGCCAATGCTGGCGCTCAGTTCGCTGTGAGCCCTGGTCTAACTCCATCTTTGGCAGCAGTCGCCAAATCCTCTGGTGTAGCGCTATTGCCCGGCGCTGTGACACCGTCCGAAATCATGCTGGCGATGGAGCTTGGATTTAACAATCTCAAGTTTTTCCCCGCTCAACAATCCGGTGGTGTTGCCATGTTGAAGGCGCTGCACGGACCCTTCGGCTCCACCAAGTTTTGCCCTACAGGTGGAATTTCCTTGGAGACAGCCGCGGAATATTTGGCGCTAGAGAATGTCGCTTGCATCGGTGGCTCATGGCTAACGCCAAAAGCCTTGATGGAAAAGCAAGACTGGGCTGGAATAAAACAGCTTGCAGAACAAGCCGTGACGCTACTCCGCAAAAAGTAGCATCACAGCATCGCTGTTTACTGCAGATTCACAAACATGCCGCCGTCAACGAGCAGCGAAGAGCCGGTGACGTAGCGCGCCAGATCCGAAGCCAGAAAGACAACGCAACCTGCGACATCATCAGGTTCGCCCAATCGGCCAAGTGGAATACGGCCTTCCATGTATTTTTTCTTGGCAGGATCCGCCAAGTCTTCCTTGTTGATGTCAGTCGCGATCGTTCCCGGCAAGACTGAATTACAACGAATGCCATAACGCCCAAGTGCGATCGCGCAGGACTGCATCAGCGAGTGCACACCAGCCTTCGTTGGCGTGTAGTGCGTTTGCATTTCACCGCCAACCAATGCGCTGATCGAACTAATTGCGATGATCGCGCCACCGGATCCCTGCTGCTGCATACGCTTGGCTGCGGCTTGAACCATGTAATAAGCGCCATGCAAATTCACGCGCATTGTGCGTTCAAGTATCTCTGCCGGCATGTCGAGAAAAGCATGAAACGGACAGATACCCGCATTGCTGACAAAGACATCAATCTTTCCAAAAGCCTTAACCGCAGCTTCAATAAAAGCTGGCGCAGAGGCCGCATCAGCAACATCGCCTTTCACCGCAATCGCGCGCTTGCCTAAAGCCTCAATCTCAGCAACCACTGCTGCGGCAGCTTCTGGCTCGTGCAGAAAATTGATTGCGACATCAGCGCCCTGTTTTGCACAAGCAATCGCAGTCGCTCGACCAATACCGTGCGCAGCACCCGTGATCAAAACTGTTTTTCCTTGCAGCAGCATTGACCGCCTCCCCCGAATTTATTCTTTGGAATTTATTTTTTACAGATTACTGCGGCTCGCTCCAGCCAAGTTCACGGCTGATTGCTTCGGTTGTTTTCTTCACTTCAACAACCAGCTCCGCCATACGCGCATCACTCATATATTGAGCAGCGCTAGAGAGACTGATCGCTGCAATGATATTGCCGCCCGCTTCACGAATTGGCGCAGCAACACAGCGAATCTGATCTTCGTTTTCTTCAAGATCGAAGGCATAGCCCTGACGCGCATATGTGCGCATACGCTTAAGCCATGTCTTGAAGAAACTGTCTGAAGCATTCTTTCCGGCTTCGGACAGATACAAGTCATGCCAACTCGCTTCATCCTCATCGAGGATCAGCGCCTTGCCCAAGCCAGTAGACGTGACCGGCTGACGCTCGCCAACGCGCGAGCTGATTTCCACACGACGACGTCCGGGAATTTTGTCCAAGTACAAAGCACGTCGACCTTCGAGCGCGCCCAAATGCACGGTGTCTTCAGAAGCCAAGGCAAGTGCTTCAAGATGCGGCGCCGCAATGCGGATGATGTTCATCTGCTGACGTGCGCCATAGCCCAGCTCTAAAAGCTTTGGTCCGAGGCTGTAGCCCTCACGCGGAACGAAGGCGAGATAGCGACGCTCGACCAGCACTGAAGCCAATCGATGCGCGGTGCTGCGAGTGAGATCAAGTTTCTCCGCAAGCTCGGCAAGACCAATGACACCTGCCGCTGCAGCCTCAAGTACATCGAGGCCACGCAGTAGCGTTTGGCTGCCAGAAGGAGCGGCGGAATCTGCGGTGGTAATTTTGCGTTTGGCCATATTCTTAGGTTGACTGTTTATATCCCATATATTAATATTATATCCCATAATATGAAATATACAAGCAGCAAAGATTGCTTGGGCCGGGGAGACGCGAGATGAATGATCCAATCAGGATGACAGTAAAGCGATGCCCCGTCGCGGCAACGCATTTAACGTAAACATACCCACTCTGCTTACCAACCAGACTATAGACATGACCTTTCCACTGATTAAACACGTTCGCGCATTTGTTGTCCGTGGCGGCGGCGCCGATTACCACGATCAGGGCTCTGGCCACTGGATTGACGATCACATCGCCACGCCGATGGCCCGCTACCCTGAATATCGCCAGAGCCGTCAAAGCTTCGGCATCAACGTTCTCGGTACGCTGGTCGTTGAGATCGAAGCAGCGGATGGCACCGTTGGTTTTGCAGTAACGACCGGCGGCGAGCCTGCGGCTTACATTGTTGAGAAGCATCTCGCTCGTTTTCTTGAAGGCGCCAGCGTCACTGACTACGAGAAAATCTGGGATCAGATGTACTTCTCGACGCAGTTCTACGGCCGCAAAGGTCTGGTCGTTAACGCACTCAGCGGCGTTGATCTCGCGCTGTGGGATCTGTTGGGCAAGCTGCGCAAGGAGCCGGTGTATCACCTGCTCGGCGGCAAGGTTCGTGAAGAGCTGCAGTTTTACGCCACCAGCTCGCGCCCTGACCTCTCGAAGCAACTCGGCTTCATCGGCGGCAAGATGCCGCTGCATCACGGCCCGGCTGAAGGCGAAGAAGGCCTGAAGAAAAATATTGCCGAACTGGCCGAGATGCGTGAACGCGTCGGCCCTGACTTCTGGCTGATGCTCGACTGCTGGATGAGCCTCGACCTCAACTACGCAACACGCCTCGCGCACGAAGCGCACAAGCACGGCCTCAAGTGGATTGAAGAAGCACTGAGCCCGGACGATTACTGGGGCTATCGCGATCTGAAGAAGAACGCCCCGAAGGGCATGCTCGTCACCACCGGCGAACACGAAGCCACACGCTGGGGCTTCCGCATGCTGTTGGAAATGGATTGCTGCGACATCATCCAGCCTGATGTGGGCTGGTGCGGCGGCATCACCGAACTGATCAAGATCTCTGCATTGGCAGACGCACGCGGCGTGATGGTGATTCCGCACGGCTCCAGCGTTTACAGCTATCACTTCGTCATCACGCGTCACAACAGTCCGTTTGCCGAGTTCCTGATGATGGCGCCGGATGCCGACGAGGTGGTGCCGATGTTTAACCCGCTACTGCTTGATGAGCCAGTGCCGGTCAACGGTCGCTTGAAGCTCGATGACAAACCAGGCTTCGGCGTGCAGCTAAACCCCGCTTGCAAACTCCATCGTCCGTACACGCATTAATAACCCGAGCACGCATCTATGAAATTGCTCCGCCACGGATTGGCAGGCCAGGAAAAACCCGGACTACTCGACAGCAATGGTGTGCTGCGTGATTTGTCTGGTGTGATTGCTGATATCACTCCACAAGTTCTTTCGAAGTCTGGACTGGCAAAGCTCGCTGCGCTGAATACAAACGATTTGCCAATTGTTGCAGGCAATCCTCGCCTCGGCGTACCTGTCGCTGGCATCAGTAAGTTTCTCGCTATCGGCCTCAACTTCGCTGATCACGCAGAAGAATCAAAGCTGCCGATTCCAACCGAGCCGGTGCTCTTCACCAAAGCCATCAGCTGCCTTAACGGCCCCAACGATGATGTGATGTTGCCGAAGGGTTCCAAGAAAGGCGACTGGGAAGTAGAACTCGGCTTCATCATGGGCCGCACCGCAAGTTATGTCGAAGAAGCTGAAGCACTCGATTACGTTGCTGGCTATGTTCTAGTTAATGACGTCAGTGAACGTGAACTCCAGCTCGAGTGCGGCGGCAGTTGGGACAAGGGCAAAGGCTGCGACACGTTTGGACCCGTTGGCCCTTGGCTGGTTACATCGGATGAAGTGGGCGATCCACAGATCCTTGATATGTGGCTCGACGTCAACGGCAAGCGCATGCAAACCGGTAATAGCCGCACGATGATCTTCACCATCGCCCAGCTGGTCAGCTACATCAGCAAGTTCATCACGCTGCACCCCGGCGATCTGATTATCACCGGCACGCCGCCTGGCGTTGGTCTCGGACAGAAACCCGAGCCGATCTATCTGAAAGCTGGCGACACCATGAGTCTCGGCATTGCCAAGCTCGGTGAGCAGAAACAAAAAGTTGTCGCCTGGCACGCTAGCACTGAGTCAGACGCATGAGCACCTTCGCAGGTCGCTTTGCAGGACAAACCGCAGTCATCACCGGCGGCGCTTCAGGCGTTGGCCGTGAACTCGCAGCACGCCTGACCACAGAAGGCGCCACCGTTAGCATTTGGGATCGCGATGAATCTGCACTGTCAGAAGCGATTCAATTTACCGGCGCGATTCATAGCAAGGTTGTTGACGTTACCAATGCGGCGCAGATCTCTGCAGCCGCGCTAGAAGCCAACAGCAAATTAGGTCGCATCGATATTCTGGTGGTCAGCGCTGGTATCACCGGCCCTACCACCACGCTGTGGGATTACCCGCTAGAAGACTGGCATCAAGTGATTGATGTCAATTTGAATGGCACTTATCACTGCTGCCGCGCAGTGGTTCCTTACATGCTGAAGAATGATTACGGCCGCATCGTCAACATCTCTTCCGTCGCAGGCAAAGAGGGAAACCCCAACGCCTCTGCCTACTCCACTTCAAAAGCAGGCGTCATCGGCCTGACCAAGTCACTCGGCAAGGAATTGGCGAAGACGGGCATTCGCGTTAACTGCGTGACGCCAGCCACTTTTCGCAGCCCGATCCTTTCGCAGCTGACGCAAGGACAGATCGACTACATGCTGTCGCGCATTCCGATGGGTCGCATCGGTGAGACTGAAGAAGTTGCTGCACTGGTTTCATGGCTTGTGAGTCGTGAGTGTTCGTTCAGTACAGCTGCGACTTTTGATATCTCCGGCGGTCGGACCACTTACTGAGATCGACGGCGATGATCGATTTCCCCATCGTCGATCCGCATCAGCATCTGTGGGATTTCAGCCGAAATCACTATGCATGGCTGATGCAGCACCCTCTGCCGCACAATCCGGCCGGGGACTGCACCGCCATCGCCAAGCCTTATGGCCTCAGCGACTATCTGAGAGATACGACGGGTTGGTCGATTAAGAAAACCGTGCACGTCGATGCGGGTGCCGATGCCAAAGACGCGCTCAACGAAACACGTTGGCTGCAAGAGCTTGCCGATCAGCATGGCGCTCCGCAGGGCATCATCGCTTTTGCTGAGTTGAATGATCCTGAAGTGGAATCGCTGCTGGCCGCACATTGGGAATACGCTAATGTTCGCGGCATTCGCCAGATCATCAACTGGCACAAAGACCCGCTCAAAACCTACACATCGCATGATCTTTTGGAAGATCTTGCATGGCGTCGTGGATTCAGTCTTCTGCAGAAGTATGGTCTGTCGTTTGATCTGCAAATTTATCCATCGCAAATGCCTGCTGCCGCCACGCTCGCCGCACGCAATCCCGGCACACAAATCATTCTGAATCATGCGGGCATGCCCACTGATCGCGACCCCGCAGGTCTCGAAGCCTGGCGTAAAGGCATGACCCTGCTCGCCAGACAGCCCAATGTCGCCGTCAAGATTTCCGGGCTGTCGATGATTGACCGCAACTGGACTGTCGAAAGCATTCGACCTTTCGTACTGACCACGATTGAGTTGTTCGGGCCAGACCGCTGCATGTTCGCCAGCAACTTCCCTGTGGACAAGCTCTACGGAAGTTTCACCAAGCACTTCTACGCTTACGACCAGATCACTGCTGATTTCAGTCTGGCCGAGCGTTACAAACTTTTTGCCAATACAGCCGAGGCAATCTATCGGTTGAGCTGAATTTCAGAACCGACCCTCGAATATACGAAGGCGGAACTACAACAAAACAAGCGACGAGGGGACAGAGATGACAATGCAAACCGCGGAAGTTTCCGCCAATGGAAACGTGCAGCGATCCGCGCTGACTGTGCCGCTGATCTATGCGATCAGTTGCTTCTTCATCTGGGGCCTCGCCTATGGCCTGCTGGATGTTTTGAACAAACACTTTCAAGACACGCTAGGCGTTGGCAAGGCTGAATCCACTTGGCTGCAGATCGCCTACTTCGGCGCGTATCTGACTATGAGCCTTCCTGCAGGCGCACTTCTGCGTCGCAAAGGTTACAAGTTCGGACTTCTGACCGGCTTGTGCATTACTGCCGGCGGCGCCTTTCTGTTCATTCCTTCCGCAGAAGCAGCGAGCTTTCCTTTCTTTGTGATCTCGATGTTCGTGCTCGCAACCGGTCTCTGCTATCTGGAAACCACGGCAGATACCTACGTCAACGTGCTGGGCCCTGCCAATCGTTCTGAGCATCGCCTCAATCTCGCGCAGTCCTTTAATGGTCTCGGTGCCTTCATGGGGCCAATCATTGGTGGCGCTCTGTTTTTTGGCGGCACGGTCGGAGCTGATAACGCTCATGATTCTATCCAGACGACCTACGCGGTTATCGGCGTATTGGTTCTGCTCTTCGCAATTCTGCTCTCTCGCGCGCACCTGCCAGAGATTGCGGAACCTGAATCCACGCATGGCGATGGACAAGGTGCACTCTCGAGCGAACGCCACTTTGTTCTGGGCGTGACAACTCAAGCGCTGTATATCGGTGCTCAAGTGGGCATCGGCGCTTTCTTCATCAACCTTGTTACCGAAACATGGGCAGGGCTCAGCTCGCAGAACGGCGCTTACATGCTGTCGATCGGCATGCTGCTGTTTCTTGTTGGTCGCTTTGTAACGACCGGACTGATGACGCGCTTTGCACCCCGCAATATTTTGATGACCTACGGCATCATTAATACCGTGCTGACCGTGGTTGTGGCCTTGGGCATACAGAAAGTCTCAGCCGTCGCGTTGATCGCCGTGTTCTTTTTTATGTCTACGATGTTCGCCACCATCTTCACCTTGGGTGTTAAAGATCTTGGTGCAAACACCAAGCGCGCGTCCTCCATCATGGTGATGGCCATTGGTGGCGGTGTATTGCTGCCCTACCCAATGGGACTGATCGCAGAATCTTTCGGCACTGCTGCAGCCTTCTTCCTGCCTGCCGCGTGCTTTGTTCTGGTGGCGTTCTATGGCTGGAAAGGCTCACAGATCTCCAGACCGAATTCCAAAGCCTAAACTCCAATACGCGCTCTATAGAAGACAGAACATGTCCAACGCTAATGACCTTCAATCAGCTCCACTGTCCTATTCCAATGGTCCGAGCACCGTACCCCTGCTCGGTCAGACCATCGGCGAAAATCTACGTCGCACCGTAGAGCGTTTTGCTGAACGCGAAGCACTGGTGGTGCCATTTCAAAACTATCGCGCGAACTATCGTCAGTTCTGGGACGAAGTCGGTCTTGCAGCTCGTGGCCTGATGGCACGCGGCGTACAGAAAGGTGATCGCGTCGGCATCTGGGCACCCAATCGCTATGAATGGGTCATCGTTCAATACGCTACCGCGCGTATCGGCGCGATTCTGGTCAACATCAACCCAGCCTATAAAACGGCAGAACTCGAATATGCACTGAAGCTGTCCGGCATCAGCGTTCTGATTCTGGCCAAAGCTTTCCGTACGACCAACTATGTCGAGATGCTGGACGAAGTACGTGGCAAGTGCCCTGATCTTCGTGACGCTTTAATTCTAGAAAATGATTGGCAGTCACTACTGAAACAAAGTGAGCAGGTTTCTGAAGCGCAACTCAACGAACGTGAAGCGGGCCTGCAGTTCGATGATCCGATCAACATCCAGTTCACCTCAGGCACGACAGGCCTGCCCAAGGGCGCCACACTCAGTCATCACAATATTCTCAACAACGGCTATTTCGTTGGCCTGACCTGTCGCTATACCGAACAGGATCGCGTTTGCATTCCCGTGCCCTTCTATCACTGCTTCGGCATGGTTCTAGGCAATCTCGCCTGCACAGCGCACGGCGCTTGCATGGTGATTCCTGCTGAGAGCTTCGATGCTTATGAAACGCTTAGCACGGTGCAAACAGAACGCTGCACTTCGCTCTACGGTGTGCCGACGATGTTTATCGGCGAACTTGAGCATCCTGAATTTTCAAAGTTTGATCTGTCGACTTTGCGCACCGGCATCATGGCAGGCTCACCCTGCCCGGTCGAGGTGATGAAGAAAGTGACGACGCTAATGAATATGCGCGAAGTCACCATCGGCTATGGCATGACGGAAACCTCACCGATCTCGACACAGAACGCTGCAGACGATCCGTTTGATCGCCGCGTCTCAACGGTGGGTCGTGTGCACCCGCACGTCGAGATCAAGATCATTGATCCGGAAACCGGCGCGATTGTTCCCTGTGGAACACCAGGCGAATTCTGCACCCGCGGCTATTCGGTGATGATTGGTTACTGGAATAACGAAGAAGCCACACAGAAGGCGATTGATCGCGGTCACTGGATGCATACCGGCGATCTTGCGACTTTGGATGAGGAAGGCTACGTCAAGATTGTTGGCCGCATTAAAGACATGATCATCCGCGGCGGCGAGAACATCTTCCCTAGAGAAATCGAAGAATTCCTCTACGCACATCCCTGCGTTTCAGATGTGCAGGTGATCGGCGTGCCGAGCGAGAAGTATGGCGAAGAAGTGATGGCCTGGATCAAGGTCCGTGAAGGTTCCATCGCCACTGGCGAAGAACTACAGGCTTACTGCAAGGGCCGCATCGCCACGTACAAGATTCCGCGCTACTGGAAGTTTGTGGATAGCTTCCCGATGACGGTCACCGGCAAGATCCAGAAATTCCGCATGCGTGATGTCGCGATTGAAGAGTTGAAATTGAATAAAGCGGCAGGCATCGCCACCGCTTGATCATAAAACGGCGGTCTTAACGACCGCCGAGTTTTATTTGCCAGAGCCTTGCAAGATCAGCCGTACCGTTTTTGCCTTTGACCTGAGACAAGGTCTTCAAGGCTTCATCTTTTTTGCCTGCACGGATCTGCACATAAGCTAGGTGCAAACGTGATTCGTCGACATCCTTCAGTTTGCCTTTGGCAATGCCCTTCTGGATCAGCGTCAGCGCTTTATCAAACTGACCATAACCCGCGTAAGCAAGACCCGTGTTGACTAAGCCATCGCCACTGGGCTGTTGACCCGCTTGTGTTTCGCTAGCGGCCAAGCTGGTTTTATCTTCCGCAATCTTGCGTGCAACCATCGCCTTGAGTCGGGCCTGACGATCAAGATCACGCGCCGCGCCCTTACCCAACACACCCACCTTGTTGCCCTGATCAAGGAACTGTTGAGCCTCACCCGGATAACCCGCCTGAAGTGACAACTCAATCGCATCAACATAATCGGCTGCACTGCTGATCGTGCCCGTCTCAACACGCAGACGATAAGTATCGAGCGCCAGCTTATTTGAGAATCCGGATTTGGTTGCAGTGCGCGCAATCAGATCATTCCAATAGCTGGTCTTGGGGTGATGGATCACCAGCTTGGTCAAGGCAACGACATAGCCCGCCGTATCGTTTTGCTTGATCGCACAACTTGCCAGCAGTTGTAGCTGTTCTTCGGTTGGCGCTTTGCCAGCGGCCTCTTGCGCAGCGAGCTGTGCTGAGAGTTCTTTAGCGGCATCTGCGAAACGGTTTGATAGATACAAAACCTGCGGAAGTAACGCCAGCACAGCTGGATTGTTGCCACCGTCCTGACGATATTTTCGTAAGGTGTCCGCAGCTTTTGTGTAGTTCTTTCCGGAGTATGCCAAGCCAATCATGATCTCCAGTGTTGGCAGCTCATCTGCTTTAGTCATCAATCCAGAAGCAAGCGCCGAGTCGAATGACTTCAGCGCAGTCGCCGTATCGCCAGCGCCACCGGCGGCAGCGCCACGCATACGATCAATGATGAAACGCTCGTATGGCGTTAGCTTGGAAATTGCTGCGGCTTCATCAACCTTGCCCAAGGCATCCCGATACTTCTGCTGCTGCAAAAGATCCTTCGCCGCCTGAAGTGGCTTGCCCACTTCCGAACGTAAAGACTGATCCGCAGCGATGGCTACGGTGGCAGAAGCCAGCAGCATAAGGCTGGCAATAACACGTGTGAAAAATGACATTACCGAACTCCGGGCAAGCTATTGGAGAAACTGTTCGTTACCAACTAAACCGATTTGAGTGATGCCCAAGCGCTGAGCTTCTGCCAGCACTGTGGCCACATATTTATATTCGACAAGTTTATTAGGTCGGATATGCAGTTCTGCAGGCTCTGCAGAATTTGCTTCCGCTGTCAGGCGCTGCTCCAGCGCTACACGATCAGGCACAACTTCACCGTTCCAGAGAATCGTGCCATCAAAATCAATTTCCAAATCGATTGATGGCGGCGGCTCACCTGGAGGTGGCGCGCTGCTGCTGGGCATGTCCAGCTTCACAGCATGGGTCTGAATGGGGATGGTGATGATCAGCATGATCAGCAGCACCAACATCACGTCGATCAGCGGTGTCGTATTGATATCAACGACGACTTCCGGTTCGCCCGATCCATTTCCTTGGCCAACATTCATTCCCATGGTCTACCCCTTCGCCGGCGGTTCAGTAATGAATGAAATCTTGGCAATGCCTGCGCGCTGGCAGGTCACCACGACTTCGCCAATCGATTGATAACGAACTGCCTGATCGCCACGAATGTGGATTTCAGGCTGCGGCAGCTTCACCGCAACCGTCTTCATCCGTTCAAACAACGCTGGTAAATCAGGTACGCGCTTCTCATTCCAAAAAACATTTCCATCGCGATCTACTGCGATGATGATGTTCTCAGGTTTGGTCTGCGTGGGCTGGTTACGCTCGGTCGGCAGATCCACCGGTACGGTATGCGTCACCACCGGAATCGTAATCAAGAAGATGATCAGCAGCACCAACATCACGTCAACCAATGGCGTGGTGTTTATGGACGCTATGACCTCGTCTTCGTCTTCTTCAGCGCTGCCGATCTGCATTCCCATCGCGAATCTCCTACGCTTAGGCTGCTTTACGCTGGCTCACGCTGCTGCTATCGCTCACGCGAGCACCAGAAATCAGCGCGGCGTGGAGATCGGTCGAGAAGGAACGCACACGGCCCATTGCAGCCTTGTTGCGACGAACCAACCAGTTGTAGCCCATGACCGCAGGCACAGCGACTGCAAGACCAATCGCCGTCATGATCAGCGCTTCACCGACTGGACCCGCAACCTTGTCGATCGAGGCCTGGCCAGAAATACCGATAGCCGTCAGTGCGTGATAAATGCCCCAAACCGTACCGAACAAGCCAACGAATGGCGCGGTGGAACCAACAGTCGCCAGCACAGACAAACCACCCTGCAAACGGCTGGAGATTTCTTCAACCGCCTGATTGATTGAAATGGTGATCCAGCTGCTGCGATCCACTTCCTGCACAACATTACCTTCGTAATGTTTAGTGGCTAACAAGGCGCGATCAGCGATATACCAAAATGGTGTTCCCGCCTCCAATGCTGCTTGCCCTTGCGAAACTGCTGGTGTGTTCCAAAACTTTGCGTTGGCATCTTTAGCTTGGCCAAACAGTTTCTGCTGCTCATAGAGCTTCACAAACATGATGTACCAAGTCGCTGCCGACATGATCAGCATCAGCACCAGAACCGTCTTGGCGACGAAATCACCTTGGCGCCACAGGGCATCAACACCGTAAGGATTGTTGACCTGCTCAGTTGAAGCAGTCACCGGCACAGGATCCTGCGCCAATGCCACGGGAGCCATCAGCCCCATAAACAACGTCGATACGGCAATAGCAATAACTGCGAACAGACTCTTCATACGTTTTGACAGCGACATAGCACCGATCTCCATAATCGTAAGCCGCGCGAAACGGCCGTTAACTCTTACTAAATATTTTTCAAGCCAAACATCATTGCCGCTGTGCATCGTTCTACTTGGCGCTCTAGTTAGAGCCAGGAATTTTCCAGACGTACTTGATCTTTGCCCACGCAGGTGTAGCAACACCGTTCACAGTTCCCGGTACAAACTTGCAGCGGCTGAGCGCCGTTCGCGCAGCCTCATCGAGTCGAGGGAAACCACTCGTGCCCTCAACACGGCTCTCAGCAACCTTGCCGTCGATACCGATCAGGAATGCCAACGTCACCGTGCCCTTCTCGCCAAGACGCTGCGATGAAGACGGATACTCAGGCTCACGGCAGCTGCGACGTGCATTGATCACCGGCGCAACTTGCGACGGATTTTTTGGCACTGCTGCTGGCGGATTTTTTGGCACAACCGTCGTGACCGCTGCTGGCGGCGGCGGTGGCTGCTGAATAACAATTTCTGGCGGCGGAACGAATGTTGGTGGAGGCGGCTCAAACGTCGGAGGAGGTGGCGGTGGCGGCGCCTCCTGCGATTTAATTTCCTGGAGAATTTTGGTCTCAATCGGAGCAGGCAGCACTTCGATGGCTTTACGTGCGAGACCGCTGACAAGCGCGTAGATCAAGGCCGCGTGGAATAAAACCACGAAGCCAATGCCGGCCAATCTTCGACCAGGTTTAGGGCGCTGGCCAAACTCCATTCTCTTTCTCCTCAAACGCGAACGGCCGACTGTGCGGCTCTATATTTATTACTGCGATTAAGACGTGACTAAGATTCCTGTCATGTCGTTAATTCCATATTATGGGATATAATTCTATATATTGGGAATGTACTTGTCAAGGAATGCGCGTGTAAATACGCATCATCAAGCCCGATTTTCTCTAGGGAAATCCGCACTAATGCCTAGCGAATAACTAATCGCTATACATACGAAGACAAGAGTTGGCGTCGTAACAACGCCGTTAAGCAGAGAGCGTTTTAGCGCTTCTTGCGTGGAGGAATGTGATCAAGTGCGTTAAGTCGCGTCCTGACAAATTCGATGTGCTGCCTGGAGGCTGAACCTGCGCGCGCACTGTCACCAGCAACAATCGCTGCAATAATTTCATGGTGTTGCTTACGCAATTGCGTAGACGTTTCCGACTTTGGGGAAAGCCCTGCAATGCTGAGTTGCACATGCTCATGTAAAACTTTCAACAGTGAATCGATGAGGTAAGAGAAGACGGGATTGTGCGTTGCCTCTGCGATAGCCTGATGCAATGCAACATCCGCTTTGACTTGTTGCTGACGATCGCTGCCGCAATACGCCACATCAACGTCCTGCCCTAGTTGAATCAAGCGCTCCTTATCCGCCTTGGTGCCACGCTCAGCCGCCAATTCAGCAGTACGACTTTCGAGCATCTCGCGAAATTCAATCAAGTCAGCCTGAATAAGTGGATGTCGATCCACCATGTCTGTCCAGATCTCGGCCATGCGCTGATCTTTCGCAGCACTGACAAAAGTGCCAATGCCATGCTGACGAGTGAGCACTCCCTTGCTGACCAGCAGGCTAATGCCTTCGCGAAGCGATGCGCGTGAAACGCCGATGTGCATAGAAAGTTCACGTTCGGAGGGCAAAGCCTTGCCGACCTTGAACTTGTTTTCGCGAATACCACGTTGCAGGTACTCGACAACCGTTGTCGCGCGGTTCTTTGATGTCGGGGCTGTCACGGGTCCTTCCGAAACGAGTGGTCTGACCACCATAACACGCACCTGTAGCTTGAGCACACTGCTGCAATGTACGAATGAGTTGCGTGTGGAGGAACATGAGCACAGCACTACAAGGAGCGGCACAGACCGCTAGCAAGAAGCCATCGCAAGTCTATTTTTTTGCGACTTGTGTGATTGATATGTTCAGTCCGCAATCCGGACTCGATGCTGTCGATCTGATTGAACGAGCCGGTATCAAAGTGCTCTTCCCTCTCAAGCAATCTTGCTGCGGACAGCCGGCCTACACCACCGGCTTCAGTAGTGAAGCTCGTCTTGTAGCAGCCGCTCAACTCGATTTATTCCCCTCACCATGGCCTGTTGTAGTTCCTTCCGGATCCTGCGGAGGAATGCTGAGACATCATTGGCCCAAACTCTTCGCAGATGATCCTGTGCGCCTTGAGAAAGCACGAGATATCGCCGCACGCACAGTCGAGTTCTCTGAATTCATGGTGAACACACTGGAATTGGATTTGAGTGGCGCTAACGCGGAGCCAGTGACCGTTGCAGTGCACACCTCTTGCACCGCACGTCGCGAAATGGATAACCACCACCATGTGCGCCGTCTGTTGAAGCAGCTCCCTGGCGTTGAAGTGCTTGTGCAAGAGCATGAATCCGAATGCTGTGGATTTGGCGGAACGTTCTCGGTAAAACATCCCGAGATCTCGTGCGCGATGGCACGCGACAAGGTCGATGCCATTACGGCGACCGGCTGCAATGCACTAATCAGTGCGGACTGTGGTTGCTTGCTGAACTTAAACGGCAATCTGGAAAAGCGTGCAGACGTATTGCGCGGAGAACATGTCGCCACGTTTATTCGCAAGCGCCTTGATCATTCGTCCGGTTCATCAGCCTGCTTGGAGGCATCCAAATGAGTGCTACCCATTTGTCAGAAAACCAGCGCGCACGTTCTGCGATTTTTAAGCGCTTACGCGAGATGCCCGTATCGCCACTGCCCGCTCCAGACGTGCAGACCTATTTTCGTACCCAGCCTACGGTCTTGGCTCAGAGCAGTGCGAATCGAATTGAGCGCTTCATTACGCAAGCCAAATCATGGCGCACAGAAATAATTGAGGCCACACCCGGAACCTGGCAGGAATATATTGCTGAGGTCGCGCAGAAGAAATCCTTGCAGCGCTTACTGGCTGGTCGCGGCACTGCGTTTTCAGATGGTCTGAACCGCGCGCTTAGCAATAAATTGAGCTGGTACGACGAAGATCTTTCCGAAATCAAACCAATTTTATTTAGCGAAACCGATGCTGGCATTACAACCGTGCGTAGCGGTGTCGCAGAAACCGGAAGCTTGATTGTGTGGCCGACTCACAATGAGCCACGCAGCTTGTCGCTGGTTCCACCTGTCCATATCGCCATTCTCTATGCCAGCGATATTGTCGAAACACTTTACGAAGCTGTCAGCACTCAAGATTGGGCCAGTGGCATGCCAACCAATGCCCTACTGATCAGCGGCCCATCAAGAACCTCAGATATTCAGCGCACGCTGGCTTATGGCGCCCACGGGCCCAAAGAACTGGTGCTTATCCTAATTCGCGATGATGTCGCCGCTGCACAGGTCCGAGCATGAGTGTCACTGAACACATCGTTCGACCGGAAGACTTCAAGCTCAGAAGCCGTGAAGCGGTAGCCGATCCCAAGCTACGGAGTAATTTTCGCGGCGCGATGGATTTTCTGATTGAACGCCGCGCAGCGCAGTTTCCTGAAGGCACCGTATTCACTCAGCTACGTAAAGTTGGCGAAACCGTTCGCAAGCACGCGCTTTCCCGATTGCCTGATCTTCTTGATCAACTGGAAATTAATTTGCAGCGTCTGGGCGTCAACGTTCACTATGCCGAGAATAGTGCGGACGCCAATCGAATCTTTCTGGAGATTGCCAAGCGCCATCATGCGGACATGATGATCAAAGGCAAATCCATGGTCAGCGAGGAAATTGAGCTGAACCAAGCGATGGCCACTGAAGGCATTGAGTGCATCGAATCCGACATGGGCGAATACATTCTGCAGATTGATGGCGATCGGCCCAGCCACATCATCATGCCGGCGATTCACAAAACCAAGCAGGACATTGCCAAGCTATTTTCCGAGAAGATTCCCGGCGCTACCTATACAGAAGACGTCGATGAATTGATCGCCATGGGCCGCAGCGTATTGCGCGATAAATTCCGCGATGCACGCATCGGCGTCTCCGGCGTTAATTTTATGGTTGCTGAAACCGGCACGCTGGCGCTGGTCGAGAATGAAGGTAATGGCCGCATGTGCACGACTATTCCCGATGTGCATATCGCCATCACCGGCATTGAGAAGGTCGTCGAAAAGCTGGAACACATTGTGCCGCTGTATGCCTTGCTAACACGCTCAGCCACAGGACAAGCCGTCTCAACTTATTTCAACTTGATCACCGGCCCGCGCCGTGTGGGCGAGAAAGACGGCCCGCGCGAAATGCATTTAATCCTGCTCGATAACGGCCGTACTCAGGCTTACCGCGAAGAGAAGTTTCGCGCGACGCTGCAATGCATCCGCTGTGGCGCGTGCATGAACCATTGCCCGGTTTACACACGCGTCGGTGGTCACAGCTATGGCACGGCTTATCCGGGGCCTATCGGCTCCATCATCTCGCCGCATCTTCTGGGACTGTCAGAGACTCGCGACCTGCCAACAGCTTCGAGTCTGTGTGGCGCTTGTGGTGAGGTTTGTCCTGTTGGGATTCCCATTCCGGAAATCTTGATGCGCCTGCGTGAAGCTGCGCGCAATAACAACGTTGGTACAGATCAGGCTTTGCGGGGTCAGGCTAGTGCACGAAAAGTTTTAGAGGCGCTGACTTGGAAAGCTTGGCGAATACTCTACTCAAACTCATTTCTGTATCGCCCATTTGTCTGGGTAGCATCGCGGCTGCGGTGGCTGACGCCGAAGAATCAAGCGGGCTGGACGAAATCCAGAGCACCGCTACGTCCTGCGCCCAGAGCAATGCGTGAGTTGCTGGCGCAACGTAACAAGCAAAGAGAGAACAAGTAAGGCCACAACTCATGTGGCCTTAGTTTAGTGAGTCGCGACCTTGGCCTTTACGTCCTTCGCTTCAAACTCAAAGCTACCCGCTCCGGTCTGATAGACCGCATAGGCACCCTCAATTTTCTTGAAGCGCGCGCCGGTCGGCACGGAAGTCGCCTTAACGCCACCTGTTGGCACCCATATCTCGGCACTAACAGGCACGCGAACTTTCAAGGTAAAGCGGCCGTTAGCACGCTTCCAGCTCGACTCAACAACACCGCGCTCGGTATCAATGGTGGCACGTGCCCATTCCAATCCCGTTGGAGGATAAGGCTTGATGATGACGCCACGATAACCAGGAGCAGATGCACGAATACCTGCAATGCTCTGATAGAAGTAAGAGCTGATTGATCCCCAGTAGTGGTGATCGTAAGAGCGCGATGAAAGCTCCCAACCTTCCGCCATTGTTGACAGCCCGTTGTTGATCCAGAAACCCCAACTCGGCTGATCCGTCTGCGTTGCAAGGGCATAAGCCGTATCGGCGTAGCCATAATCGCTGAGCATCGTCATCACATAACGACCGGCGTAGACACCGGTCGTCATCAAGTGATTGCCTTGCGCGATGATGTCCTCATTCAAGCTGCGCAGCACTGCGGCCTCATGACCTGTCGGAACCATGCCGAATGCCACTGGCAGAATATTCGGCGTTTGCGCATAAGCGCGCGCTTCACCGCTAGGCTCAAGCGCACGGTAAATCTCTTTCTTGGCGTCCCAATATCTCTGGTTGTAAGCCGTGCGAACTTTATTCGCCAGCGCACGATACTGATCACGATCTTTAGTCTTGCCGAGAATATCTGCACTCTGTGAAAGCAGATTAATCATGTGGAAGTAATAAGCCGCAGCCGTTGCATCAACCGGACCTGCCGGCATGCGCATGATGGCTTCCATAAACCCACCCGGCGGCAAGGGCACGGAGTACTCACCGAGGAATGGATTATTGGGATTGTTATAGCTGTAGCTATCTTCAGTAAAAAATCCGCCGGTGTAATCGACCAGATTTTTCTGCGTTGCATACATCTGCTCAAGAATGCGGCGATCACCCAGCGCTTGGTACATTTCCCAAGGCAGAATGAAAGTCGCAGCATCCCATGGCGGCACGGCGCCCCAAACCATTTCCCAGCCTGGCGATCCTTCGTATCCGTAGTACGGTGTCGATGGAACGATCTTTGGGATCTCGCCCTTGGGCGATTGTGAGTCACGGAAATCTGCGAGCCATTTGGTCCAGACACCCGCAACCTTGAAGTTGATGATGGACGCTAAAGCCGATGCCTGCGCATCCCCAGTCCATCCATTCTTCTCAAGCGTCGGCGTGTCGGTTTGATTGCCGTGCATATTGTTGAGGATGGTGTTGCGCGCTGCGGCTTGAATTTTGTTGAGCAATTCGTTGGAGCTTTCGAATTCACCAGCCATCGCAACAGCGGAGTGCACAATCTCGCCAGTGAGCGCATCCAATCCCGGCGTTCCCGGAAATCCTTCGACCTGCACATAGCGGAAGCCTTTGTAGCTGAAGCTAGGCATCCACTGCTCGGCTCCCGTTCCCGCCAAGGTGTACTGATCGGTCTGCAGTTGCGTATCAACCAAGCCACTGACAATTTCGACGCCGCCATCTTCGGCGAGTTTCTCAGTCTGTATCAATCTGACCGTCGTGCCACGCGGACCTTTCACATTCAGATGCAGACGGCCAGCGAAGATACGGCCGAAATCGAAAACATAGATTCCGGGCTTAGGCTCAGTCACTGCCACAGGCTTGATCACGCCGACATCGGTAATCGGTTCTTGCTGGGCAGCAGTCAAAACACCAGCAGGGCCCTTCACGACTGCCGCTTTACTCCAAGCAGAATCATTGAAACCAACATCGAGCCAGCCTGCTGGAAGCAGCCGCGCATCGTAACGCTCGCCACCATAAACGGAATCATGTCGAGTCGGCCCATCAGTCGTGCGCCAGCTGCCATCACTACTAATCACGACGCGGCGACCATCGGCGTAGCTCAACTCAAGTTGAGCCAATACAGTTGGCGCAGCGTGCCAAGGCGCCATATGCCAATACCATTCATTAGGCTCTGTGACGCCATACCAGCCGCGGCCCAGCTCAATACCCAGAACATTGGCACCCGTCTTGATGAGGCCAGTGACATCAAACGTGCGATACAGCACGCGCTTATCGTAGGCGGTATAACCATCCTGCAACGCATCACCAACAGTGTTCTGATTAAGCGTCAGCTTTGGCAAACCACCCGCAGCAAGATAGAGACGTGCAGATACTGGCGACTCTGCAACATTAAATTCCTGACGCAGCAAAGGTGCTGGCGCAGAAATTGGCAACACCAGATCTTTATCTGGAACACCCGCCGCCACTGCCAAACCTGTCGCCGTGATGTGACCGCCCGTGAATGGATTAATGCCGTCACTAAAATCAGTGCGGAACAATTCTTTGCCTTGATCTTCCACGCGCACAGAGTGAATGACCGCAGCATCGACTTCTTCAGAAGTCATACCAATAGTGCCGGAACTTTGACCATCATCAACTAACGTGTCGACAATCACTCCATCGATTCGCGTGATGATTGAAGTGCCCTTAGCCTCGATAGTGAGATTGTGACGTTTGGTTTTCCAGCTCGCCGCGGCATCTGGCAACGCAACTGTCTTCAACGTTTTGGTCGTCACGGCGGAGCTGCTGCCGCCTGCATAGTGACGTTGTTTAGCGAGTAGCTTGGGTTTGCCCCCCGACATCCCCACTTCCCACAGATACGCTTCGCCGTAAGTTTTACCGACAGGTTTGGCACGGAACAAGA
This sequence comes from Pseudomonadota bacterium, assembly GCA_040387055.1. Lineage (GTDB taxonomy): Bacteria > Pseudomonadota > Gammaproteobacteria > Nevskiales > Nevskiaceae > Stenotrophobium. The sequence continues at coordinate 74,906 of JAZKEM010000158.1, forward strand.
ACCCAACGGATTTTCCGGTGAGCGTGAAATCGATACTGATGTTGGCATCGCGCCAATCGTGATCCAGTGTCTGACGACCGCCAATCCATTGCGCGGACCAGTCGGACTTGGCAAGCAAGCCCATCTCCCAAAATGAAGCATCGCTCCATTCAGATGCTTTGCCCTTTCCATCCCAAGTGCGCACCTGCCACCAATAGCGCGTGCGCGATGTCAGTGCTGGGCCCGCATAAGGTAATTGCACAGTCTCAGCTGATTTGACGCGACCACTGTCCCACAAGGCTGCGCGTTCAAATCCACTCGCGCTGGTCGCAACACGAATTTGATAAGCAGTTTGTCTTCTATCACCTGTGCTCGGTATTTTCCAAGTCAGGCGCGGATGCGGGACATCAATGCCAATGGGCTGCTTGGCGTATTCCACGCGTAGGTCTGAAGGAATCATCTTCACCATCGCAGACTGTTGCTTGGATGCACTCGTTGACTTGCCGGGGCCACTGGCAAGGGCTTGCTGGCTGGACAAGATCAAAGCTGGAAGCGTCACCACTGCGCAAACAACAGCAAGATATCCGGCGCGACGTTTTTCAATCACAGCTTGTTCCTCAAATGATGCCGCCGCTGTCTTGTCATCGGCAGCGTCGATTTACTTGCTGCGCTTCAACATGTTCTTCATTTCAAGCCAATCCGTAAAAGCTTTGGCCCACTGATCACTGGTTGTTTCCTGTTGTTTCAGCGCGAAGCCATGTCCGCCTTCGGCATAGACATGCAGCTCTGCCTCAACACCGGCAGCTTGCAGCGTCTTGTAAATCGGCAAGGTAGAGATCGCGGTCAAGCCATCATCCGCGGCAGCAGCCAAGAATACTGGTGGCGTATCGTCAGGTACTTTGGCGATGTTCCAAGGGCCGCTATAAATGATGCCAGCAAAATCCGGGCGGCTGGCAGAGTCATGATCGGTAGCTACGCCCGTAGCAACAACACCGCCAGCAGAGAAGCCGAGAACGCCAATCTTGCGTGTAGAAATTCCCCACTCTTTAGCGCGCTTGCGCACGAGCTTGACCGCTTGCTGCGCATCCGCGATCGCGGGCGGACCCAGACGCTGCATGTCTTCATGAATTGCACCGCCGCCAGTCAGCAAGGGCACAAGGATTCCGAGAATATCGATTGAGAATGAAAGATCCGAAGCTGGCGTCTCTTCAACGCGATAACGCAGGATGAACGCAGCAATACCTTTTGAATTCAGCCAACGCGCAATCTGTTCGCCCTCAAGATCAATACTCAAGAAGCGGAATGCGCCGCCCGGGCAGATGACGACCGCTGTGCCGTTCGCAATTGCTGGATCAGGCAGATAAACCTCAAGTGACGGCTTCACCACATTGCGCACAACACGATCGCCCCAGGGTGCAACGGTTTCCTGCTCAACTTGCGTGAGCTTCTCCGCGCCTGGAGCAACACCGGGCCAAACAGCAATACGCTGCGGCCCAGTAGAAGATTGCTCAGGAGGCGTAACGATCTTGCCGGTCGCACACGCACACAGCACGCTAAGCACTGCACCCGCTGCAATGGCGACGACAGCAGAACGTTTAGATTGCGTCATTATGCTTTGCTCAATTTAGAAGCGTGCTTCAAGTGACATGCCGATGAATCGGAAAGACTCGGTGGTCAGCGCCTGTCCCGACGTGTCGATGCCCGGCGAAGACAAGGTGCCCAATAGATACGGCGCAAACAGGAACGGCGAGTTGGGTTTGTTGGTTAAGTTACGCCCAAAGATTGCAATTTCCCAGTTGCGGTCAACGCCACGGACGCCAATTCTGCCGCCCAGAATTGCGCGGTCCGGCGTTGTTGCACGGCTATCATCAGATGGCACAAAGCTAATGCTGGTGCGATAAACCACATCTGCGCCCACAAACATGCTCACTCTGTCGCCAACGCCAAACTCATACTCTGGTGCCAACAAGAACTTGAAGCGCGGCGCGTAAGTCATCTGCTTGCCGCCAATATCCTGCAGTGTCTCTGCATCCGTATCCGGGCACTCAGGACCCACCTGCGTACAGGTCGTCATATAGCCAGCTGGGAACGTGACCTTGTTGTACAAGATGCCGCTGTTGACGACCAAGCCTTTGGCGAGGAAGCCGAACATATCCAACTCAATACCTTTGGTAACAACTTCCGAGATATTGTTTGGCGTCTGGCCCGCTGCGGTGAAGACTGAAGACTGGAAGTCTTTAATCGTTGTGTGGAACACGTTGATGTTCGTCGCGATGATGCCACCGAAGAACGTTGACTTGATACCCGCTTCATAATCCATCGGGTATTCAGGCTTGATGATGGAAATGGAAGCCGGTGCTGGCAGACCTACTTCCAGTCCGTTCAGGGTTGGAATAATGCCAGGCGGATTGAACACAACCTGCGGGCCTTTATAGCCATGAGAAGCCGTCAGATACGCCATCGAGCTCTTCGAGATGTCGTACTGCAAACCCAATTTCCAGGAAATATTGTTGACCTTGGATTGACCAGCCAGCGGTTCATTCAATGGCATCAACGGCGTTCCAATCGGAAGCAGCGATGAGACAACTCCAAGATACGAAGTGGACGTCATCTGCACATCATCACGTGTCCAACGCGCACCAGCGATCAGTTTGAGATCATCAAGCACTCTGTAAGTCGCCTGACCAAATACTGCATAGCTCTTCAGATCGGCGATGTATTGGTTCGGGTTGTTCAGAGCAACCAGGCCGTTAGCGCAAATACCCAAGGTGCCACACAGGGAAACTGGAATGGTTCCATCGATGATCGAGGTCAGCGCATCAGCGCCAATCACCTGCGTCAGAAAGTTAGGAACATGTGACTTCGACCAGAAGCCACCGACCACGTATTCCAAATCCTCCCCCACTGGAGAAGCCAAACGGACTTCTTGGGTGTAGACGCTGTTGTCAAACTTGTTGCCGTTATCGTAATAATTGCCAGGCAGGCCATCGACGTCGATGAAACCATCCTGCTTATAACGTCGTGCTGATGTAATTGACGTCGCCGTGTAATCACCAATCTGCCAATCAATCTGTGCAGAAGCACCGTAGGTCGTGGCATCGTTCAAGGTCGGGTTGTTATTGCATGAGATTCTTGAGCTCTCCGACGGAATTGTGCCGTTGCAACCAGGAATCGCGGTGGGCTCGCCGGTATCGCTCTTCACGTAACGGTTAAACAGAACGTAGAGCTGTTCATTAACGTGCTGCTTTTCGTAGTCGCCAATAATGTTGATGGTCAGATCAGGCGTCGGTTCCCATAGGAAACGAGCGCGGCCACCGTTAATTTTAAAAACGCTGTCATTGCCACGAACTGCGTTGTGGATCAACCCAGCCTGATAGCTCTGGCCAACGCTGATGCGAAACGCGGAATCATCTGTAATAGGAATGTTCACCATGCCATGCACAACGCGAGTGTCGTACTTGGCACCCAACTCCGCACGCGCGAAGGCTTCAAACTTCGATGGGTCCGGTTTGTTGGTGGTCACGCTAATTACACCTGCCGAAGCATTTTTCCCGAACAGCGTGCCCTGAGGACCACGTAGAACTTCAATTTGCGCGATATCAAACAAACTCACAGACGGCGCCTTACCCAGAACAACACCATCCGCGACATAAGAAACGGCCTGTTCCGCAGTAACGCTAAATGAGTTGGTAGAAATACCGCGGATACTGATACGAGTATCTGGGTTGCCATCTTGGCCACTAGCTTCTACAGCCGGAACCGCGCGACTCAGATTACTGACCTGACTAATGTTCTGTCGGCTCATCTGTTCTGAATTAACAACCGTCACAGCGATAGGCACTTTCTGCAAACGCTCCTCACGCTTCTGTGCAGTCACAACAATTTCGTCAATGTTCTGTGGCGCTGCTACTTCCTTCTCGACCTTCACCACCTTCTTCTCTTCCTGATGATTCACAGGAATTGTCGGAAGAATTTCTGAAGTCTGACTAGCGTCTCCGCTTGCAGCGGCTGCAGGCGCAGGTGATGTAGCGCCAACTGCGGCAGCATCGGTCGCAACTGGTTCTGCTGCGAGTTCTTCAAGAACCGCTAATGGATCATCGACTGGTTTAGCAGTGGCGGTTGTTTCAGTTGCGGTAGCAACTGGTGCTGGCTCCGCAGCTGCAGGCACTGCAGTCGTTTCTGCCACCGCAGCAGAATCCGGAGCAGTTGCAGTTTCTGCAGCAGCTGGCTCAGCAGCAATAGCTTCTGGTGCAGGAGAGGCAGCTTGGCTTTCCGCGCTAGGCGCAGAAGCTGATTCAGCAGCAGGTTCAGTAGTCGCTGGTTGCGCTTCTTGCGCAATAGCTGAGGCCGTAGAAATTGCCGTGATCAACGACAAGCAACCGGGAACTAACAACGCGCGCACATGTGTTGCGATGGACATCCAATGTCTCCTCCAAAGGCCGTTTTCCGGCTCGAATAAGCCAATACTATCCATGAAAAAACAAACTGGCAAGCCGGTTTGTTATTGTCATATAATGGGACGAATCGAGCGGCGCCAAAGGCACCGTTTCGGAATAAAACAAAAGGGAGTAAGCAGTGCCAAAAGCCAAGCCCACCGCAGTGAAAGCGACCGCACGCAACAAGAAAGTTGCTGTGGAATTGCCACGCGCTCGCCGCACCAATTCTGAACGCAGTTCAGAAACGCGCCAGAAGTTATTCGACGCCTCAATCTCGTGTCTGCACGAGTTTGGCTACGCAGCAACGACTACAGCGATGGTTGCTGAACGCGCTGGCGTCAGCCGTGGGGCGATGAATCACCACTTTGCGACCAAGGTCGATTTGATGGTTGCAGTCGTCGAGTACATCTACGCACGCGACGTTGGCATTTATCGCGAAACCCTGACTCGAATTCCTCAGAAAGATCACATGCGCCGCTTGTTGGATCTGGCGTGGACAACGATTAGCGGCGACGGCGGGCAAGCCGTGCTGCACGTCATGCTGGCAATGCAAGGTGATCCAGAGCTGCGCATCAAATTGCCGCCAGTGATTAACGTGATCAGCGAAGGGTCACGCCAAGGGCTGAGAAGCTTAGCCAAAGCATCAGGCCTCAAGAATCAGGCTGTCATTGACGCTAGCAGCGTTCTGCATCTTGCAGCCCTACGTGGACTGGCCATCGAATCGATTATCTCGCCAGATCAGAAAGGCATTGCTGGCGCACTGAAGCTCTTACACGTCTATCAGGATTATCTGGTGAACACGCTGAGCAAAGGCGACTAAGCAGAACGCTTTCCGATCACCCAATAAAAAAAACATCCCATGAACTCTCATCAGCGTCCTTCAGAGAGTTCATGGAATGTTGGTCAACGCTAAAACTAGTGAAGCAGTTTAGAACGCGCTGTTACTTATCAGCGCGGCACTCAAAGTTTTCAGCCTTATCTGTAGAGCCACTGCCCTTCCAATGTGCGACTTTCGGATACTGGCATAGTGGCCGCGTGCGTACGGGCTCGCTTTGCTCCATACCGAGCAACTTCGCATACTCATTTTCATACTTGCTAGCAATGATCGTGTCAGGCGCCGTCTTATTTTCGACCCACTGCTCAAGCGGCTTCAGCATGTCGAAATCATTAGGCCCTGGGCCACCAATGCAATGCGCCAAGCCCGGCGCCATGTAGAAGCGCATGAACTTCGCGGTTGCTGCCGCACCCATCTTTGCGTGTAAACGCTCGTAGTATTTGATGGTGCCCAGCGGCGTTAGCGCGCCATCGGCCCAGCCGTGATACAGAATCAACTTGCCGCCCTTCTTTGCAAAGACGCTCATGTCTGGCTTATTTGAGTTCAGGATCGGGCCAATCTTTTTTACCGACTTGGCGTAATCCGCATCGAGATTCAATTTGGATAAATCCCAAGTTGCATCTTCATGAACCATGTTGCGGAAGAGTTCATTTGCGTAAAACGCTTGGTCTGCCTTTGGACCTGTAATCCACTGCGACCATTGCACCGCTTCAGATCCAACTGGATAGCCCGGATACATTTGGGCGCCAGTTTTTGAATTGCGTGGGCCTTGGTAAATCTTTTTCGCTGCTTCAACCTGTGCTGCGCTCAGGCAGTCCGCCTGATTGCCATTAGTGCACTGAACAACAGCAGGATTAAATACACAGCGACGTGGATCTTCCAGAATTCCATCGGCAACTCCATCGAGTAAATCGCATTGTTTGATGACCGCGTCTTGCAATACAGCAAGCTTATCGTCAGGTAGTGCGCTATCAGGCGTTTCAGTCACTGCCTTCGTATTCCAAGCAAAGCCTGCTGATATTCCGGTCCACTCATTCGCTGGTGCGCCCGCCACAATGCCGTCATAGTCGTAAGGAAAGCGCTGAGCTTCCATCAAGGCTTCGCGGCCGCCGTTGGAGCATCCCTGAAAATAAGAATACTTTTGTGCTTTGTTGTAATGCGCTTTGATCAAAGCTTTAGCCGCTACTGCAGTCACATGGTTTGAGCGATAGCCATAGTCCTTCACTCTTTCTGGATGCCCAAGTGCCCAAGCTCCATTCAAGCTCCAGCCCTCGCCTTCACCGACATGTCCGGTGTCAGTGCCAGCAGTTGCATAACCACGTGCAACCGCATCACGCATCGCGACATGCGGCGGATTCAAGCTGCCAGCTAATCCACCATTACCCGTGCCGATAAATTTACCGTTCCAGTCTTTCAGTGGTGGCAACCATACTTCTGAACGGATCGATGAACCCTTCGTCGGCGTCAACGTCAGCAAAACGCGGCAGAAAGTCGCATTGGCAGGCACCGGCGGCAAAATCGGCATGCCGAAATCAATGGTATCGGTAGGCGTCACCATATCCACCGAATCAACACGCAGCTGCGGCATCTTGAAATTCTTCAAGTCTTCACAGGAATTCTCTGCATAAGCCGGCACCGTGCTCAGCGCAACGATAACCAGGCCAATGACACTGAATATTCTTCCAACGTTATTCACACAATTCTCCGACCAGTCGAATGTACGCGGGCACTACTAGAGCGCCCTGCGATCAATGCTTGCTGAAATGCTGCGTCAGCGCTTCAACAGCAGGTGTTGCAGCAGCAGCTACAGCCGCGCCCTTATCGGAGAATTCCAAAAGCTTGTCGTCTTTCTTGCTGTATGCAGGCCATGCAGCTTGGCCAGCAACATTAGGGACGCCAGTTTTGGCGAATGCAGTGAAATAGTCTTGCAGCACTTTGACCATCTGGCGATCCTCATCGCTCACCTTGTCGCCAGTGGCTGCAAGATTGCCGAAGATGTACGGAATATCTGTTGCATGCGCAGCGCCTTTAGAACCTTTCAACTTGGCTTCTGTCACATAGCTGAATCGATAGAGATACGTAGGCTGCGCAGACGAAGCCGTTGCGGCTAGATAACGTGCGGGCTCAACAAAGGTCACGTCGCTGACGATGCTGACATCAAACACATCGCGTGAGCCGTAGGCATCAACGATTTTGTCGAGATCATCGCCAAGCTTTTCAACCAGTGGCTTGCTCATCGGCTTCAGGAAAATACCTGGCAAGAATCCAAGTTCATTGCTAGTGGAGCCAACGAGATAAGGAACCTTCGCTTGGCGACCTGCTGCAAATCCATCCGCAACGCTGCTGGTGACAATCTTGCCGTCAAGAATCGGGCCGGTGTAAGTCTTAGCTTCCGGATTAAGGAGGCTGATCGAACCCTGAATTTTGGATGCAGGAATAGCACGCAATGCAGCAACATCATCCTTACCTTTAGCAATGCCAGCCGACGTTGCGAAGGCTTGTCCAATCGATTCAGCTGAAGGACCGCTTGGGCCATCTTCGCGCAGCGATTTCCAAACGGTACGACCACCGCCAGACATCACGATCGCTTTCTGGAACAAGCCTTTCGCTGGACCAGCCAGCATCAGGTTGTTGATGGAATCACCACCCGCGGACTGACCAAACACCGTCACGTTGTCAGGGTTGCCGCCAAATGCCTTGATGTTGCGTTTGATCCATTGCAGCGCGGCAATTTGATCCATGAAGCCGTAATTGGCGAGCGCGCCATCTGGGCTTTCAGCACTCAGTGCAGGATGTGCGAAGAAACCAAAGCGCGCCAAGCGATAGTTAAACGTGACGACGATAACGCCGCGTGCAACCAGCGGACTGCCATCCATCACGGCCGCCGTGCCTGAGCCACTGACAAAACCACCGCCGTGAACCCATACCATCACTGGCAACTTGCTTGCAGGCGTAGCTGATGCAGGCGCCCAAACATTCAGATTGAGGCAATCTTCACTGAGTGGCTGCTTTGAAGTTGTTTTGTCCCAGCCCATGCGATTCTGCATGCAGTCATTACCGTACTGGCTGGCGTCACGCACATCCGTCCAAGCTGCGGCTGGCGCAGGTGCACGCCAGCGGCGATCACCTACGGGCGGCGCGGCATACGGGATATTTTTGAATGAGATGACATCGATATTGTTTGCACCGCGAAGTGCGCCGGTCTCAACGCGTACCACATTGGCCTCGGGTGCAGCATCCGCAGCTGTCGCGCTGAACGGAAGGATTGTGCCGACGCTCATCAGCAGAGCAGCTGCCGACCAGATTAAAAATTGCGCGCGCGAACTCTGCTGCGTTTGATCATCCATAACCATGCCACTCTCCTGTCGCTTGCTTTAGTTGTCGGCCCCGGATGTCATCATGTGACATCTCTCATTAACCGTTTGCATAATGAGTTTATAATAGCCCAAGCATCGCAAATGTAAAAGCGCTGCCACTTGCACTGTGATATCAGCAGTAAGATAGCGCTTAGAACACTGTCTACAAATGAAATTTCACAGTTAAGACAACGTTAAAACGAAATAAATTCAGTACTGCGTGAGGCTCACCAGCCACTGAAAGTCGCACTCGAATAAAATGAAGCGTCAGATAATCAGCACTTAATCCTTTTGAACCAGCGCTCCGGATCATCAATGAAAATTACAAAAATGAAAAAAGCGCCCGCTGCGAAGATCAAAAAGATCAAAGAAGAAATTGTTAAGCCCAATGTGCGCGCACTGCAGAAAGAAGCAACGCGAGCCACCATTCTTAATTCTGCCCTGCAGGTTTTTTCAGAGCATGGCTACGAAGGCAGTTCAACGCGCGATATCGCAGCCCACGCAGGCGTGCATCACGCATTGATCAAATATTACTTTGAGAACAAAGACAGCTTGTGGCGCGCTGCCGTGAGCTTCTTGTTTGAGCGACAGGCCTCCGAGATGGATTTTGCGCCGCCAGCCGCGTCAACCAAAACACGCGAAGGACGCCGCGAATATGCGCGCACAATCTTGCGCCAATACGTTCTCTATTGCGCGCGCCATCCAGAACATGCGCGCTTAATGGTGCAAGAGAGCGTGCGTGATAACGATCGCCTGCAGTGGGCAGCAGATAGTTTCATCGTGCAAACCTCACGCTCAGCAGAAAAGTTTGTCCGCCTGATGCAGCGTGAAGGCGTGATGCCGCAAGGCTCAGCCCCCGCAATGGTTTACATGATGGTGGGTGCTGCGCAGATGTTTTACACCCTCGCGCCGGAAGTCCGGCGCGTCTGGCATATCGATCCTTTCGACAAGAACGTTATCGAATCGCACATCGATGCACTACAAGCTGTATTTATCCGCTAGGCGTTGCACGGTTACGCTCGGCAATTTCTTCGACCATTTTGGCGTGCGCTTTCAGGCTTAGCGGATAGAACGCAATCAGCGTTACTGTGATCAAGCCGCCCGCCAATGGGATCCAGAACATCATCTGTTTGATGCCCTCAATCGTCTCGGCTGTTTGATGCGCATTAGAGACATAACCCACATGCGCTAGCGCAAGGCCAAGAAAACCAGCGCCAAAGCCTAAGGCCATCTTCTGCCCCAGCGTTGCCAAACCAAACACCATGGACTCGGTGCGCACGCCGCTACGCCATTCACCGTACTCAACCGTGTCAGGCAACATCGACCAGAAGCAGACAATGAATGAGCTTGAGCTAACCGCTTGCAGAGCCAGCGCACCAAACAACAAAGGCACCGAGCTGCCATCAATCAGATGCCAGGAGACAAGACCGAGCAGACCCGGAATTGCGCCCCACAGCCAAGCGTTGCGCTTGCCGAAGCGGCGAGCAATCCACGTCCAGAACGGAACAAACAAACCTGCGAGCAGTGCCACAAACGCTAAGGCACTCGAACCGATCTCGGGTTTATCGAGAACGTATTTAAAGTAGTACAGCAGGTTTTTGCCGAACAAGGTGCTTGAGAATGAGGTGATCATCACCGCACCCAACACAATCAATAGCGCGCGATTGCTCAACAGAGATTTCACAACTTCAGCACCAGAGCGACGCGGTTCTGTTTCCTTCTCTTCGCTAGCGTCGTAGCCCTTAGTCGCCCAGGCCACGAGCACAAATATTGCTGTGGCGAGAAGACCGAAACCTAGCGCCAGAATGATCCAGCCGCGTCGAGGAGAATCTGGTGTCGCCAAGCCATTAACGAAAGGCAACGTTGCACCTGCAACCAACACTGCAGACAAGGTGGCAAACACCATACGGAAGCCGGTGAGATCCGCACGGATTCTTGCATCGCGAGTAACGCGTGCAAACAGTGATGCATACGGAATCGAAAGCACGGCATAAATCGTACGGAAGATCACGTGCGTGGTGGCCGTGAAGATCACCGCCGCCATGCCTGAGCCAGACGGCACGACAAACATTGCCGCAAACGCCAGCGCCAGAGGAATACCGCCGAACAGTAAATAAGGACGATAGCGGCCATAGCGGGTGCGGGTGCGGTCAGCAACAAGGCCCATCACGGGGTCGAGCACCGCGTCCCAGATCAGGGCGGCCATATAGATAGTGCCCGCGATTGCAGGCGGCAGGCCAACAACGTCGGTATAGAAGTACAGCAGATAGATCGATGCCATCTGCCAATAGAGATTGAAGCCAAAATCGCCAGCGCCCAGCGCGACTTTTCGGCCCAAGGTCATCTTCAGTTCGTTCATTGCTCCCCCGTTCTCCAGCAAATCTTATAAGACCTATTCGCTATTTATTAACCAACTGTATAATGAGATTATCACAGAACAAATATAAGGGGCGAGAAATGGCGCAGCTTGAGATTGGGATTTCAGGGAAAAGATTCATCGATGCCAAGGGGCGTCATGTCATTCTGCGCGGCATCAACCTTGGCGGCGACTGCAAACTGCCCTACCCAGATGGCGGCACCGATCGCCCTACCGACTTTAGCGACCATAGAACTGTCAGCTTTGTCGGGCGCCCGTTTCCATTAGCAGATGCTGATGAGCACCTAGGCCGCATTGTGCATTGGGGTTTTAACACCCTGCGCTATCTGGTGACTTGGGAAGCCGTGGAACATGAAGGCCCTGGCAAATACGACATCGAGTACATCGAATACGTCCGTCAGGTTTGTCTGCGTGCACAAAAGTTTGGTCTCAATCTCTTCATCGACTTTCATCAAGACGTCTGGAGCCGCATGTCTGGTGGCAGCGGCGCTCCGTGCTGGATCTTCGAAAAACTCGGGCTGAACTACCAAGCGTTTAATGCCGCTGGTGCAGTACACGTCATGCAATACCGCTATGACTATTCAAATCCTGAAAGACGTCAGGAAGATAAATATCCAACGATGAGCTGGCCGATCAACTATCGCATGCCAGTGAATTGCATTTTGTGGACGTCGTTTTTCGCGGGCGCGACGTTGACGCCCAATTGGATCATCGATGGCGAAAACGTTCAGGATTATCTGCAGAACAAATACTTTGGCGCCGTACGCGCGCTCGCTCAGCGTCTTAGCGATCTCGATAATGTGATGGGCTTTGACAGTCTCAACGAACCCGGCATGGGTTGGCTGGGAGAAAAACTTTCAGAGCGGCATCCAGACATCACCGCCAAAGGTCATCCCGGCCCTAACTGGACGCCACTGGATGGTCTCAGAGTTGCACGCGGCATGACCACTGATGTGCCTGTGTTACGCGCAACCGCCAACTCACTGCACACCGGACTCGTGCGCGAAGCAGATCGGCCATTCAATACGGCGCAAGTCTCGATCTGGAATCCGGGCGTGCAAGATCCCTTCGAACAAGCCGGCGCATGGCGCAAAGAAGGCGATCAAGCCGTCGTCGTCAACGAAGATTTCTTCTGCATGCTGGATGGTCGAAAGATCAATCCTGAAGGCGATTTTGTGCAGCCCTTCTTCCAGAAGATGGCCGCTGCATTTCGTGCGATACGTCCTGACTGGTTCCTGTTTGCCGAGATCAACCCGCATGTTGTGGGCGCAGGCCGCACTTTCCCCAAAGAAATGCCTGCCAACTCGATCAATACGAGCCATTGGTATGACGTCGGTCTCTTGTGGAGCAAGCGCATTGATACCGAGCAGGATGATGCTGCCAAAACCAAAACACGTAATCGCTATGGCTTAGAGCTAGCCTATATGCGCAGCCTGGCGGATCGCATTAATGGTGGATCACCGACACTGATCGGCGAGTTCGGCATTCCTTATGATCTCAACGATGGCGAATCCTTCTCACGTTGGGAGAAAGGCGAACGCGGAGCCGCTGTCTGGAAACCGCAAGCTGTTGCGCTGGAATTAACTTACGACGCAATGGACATGCTGCTGCTGTCATCCACGCAGTGGAACTACACCGCAAGCAATCGCAATGATTTACGCGTTGGCGACGGCTGGAACCAAGAAGACCTCTCGGTATTTTCACGCGATCAACAAACCGATCCCGCTGATCCAAGCTCTGGCGGCCGTGCTGTAGAAGGCTTTAGCCGCCCCTACGTACAAAGAGCACAGGGCGTTCTGAAAAGCATGCACTTTGATCCACGTGAAAAGCGATTCGTTGCCGAAGTTGACGCCGCAAGCGAAATCTCAGCGCCTACAGAAATCTACTGGCCATCGCGTCTTGGCCAAGATTTAAAGGTTGAACTCTCTGGCGTTGAGGCCGAATGGTCTTACTCGCTCAAAGATCAGCGTCTTCAGGTGCAAGCAAAGGCAGCAGGTAGCTTCAAAATTTCCATCAGCAGTCAGTGATGGAAAAAGCTCGGCGCGACAAACGCGCGCCGAGCTCTAGTGGTTCATAAATACAAGTAGCCGCCAAAGAGCGGCACACGGGGTGAGGAGAAATGAATGAACGCATCAACTGTGCGGCGGACGCTGTCGCGTGGCGTATTTTTTCTGTTGGTCTTGATGATGGGCTGCTCGCAATCTGAAGCGCCAAAAGCAGAAACTGACTCATCAACAAAGATAGAGCCTGGCAATACACCCAACTATCCAAGCGGCGCCATCGAACTGAAGTATTACAACGATGGCCCTTGGGCAGTTACGTCAAAGGTGAAGTTTGCCTGCTGTGACTCCACCGGCAACGCATTCGATATCTGGTATCCAATAGAACTCGGCAAAGGCGGATTTCAACATCCCGTCATCACTTGGGGAGACGGCTCGGCTGCCAAGCCGACTGAATACGCCTATTTCCTCAAGCATCTCGCAAGCTGGGGTTTCATCGTCATTGCCAGCGAAACAAGCAATGCACATACCGGTCAAGAGATTATCGATGCGGCCAAATTTGTCGTTGCAGGAGACACCGATCCTTCAAGCATCTTTTATCGGAAGGTCGCAGTGAATCAGGTTGGCGCAATGGGCCATTCACAAGGCGCAGGCGGGGCGATGAATGCGATGATGAAATCGGGCGGCTTCATCAAGACCGTCGTTCCGTTTGAGCGGCCGCAACAACGCCAATGCACTGAAGCGGGCGATTGCCCCAGCACTGCAGGCATTACCAGCGGTTCGATATTTTTCGTGAATGGTTCAGAAGACGGCGCCGTCGCGCCCTCGACGCAAAGCGATGACTGCATGATCAATGGCCAAGCCAACGAGCAGTCGTATCACTGCCTGTATCAAAACACACCGAATACCGTCGCCAAAGCTTGGGGAACCGTGGTCGGCACCGCTCACAATGACATTCAAGGCGCACCTGACTGCAGCAACCTGCCGCTGCCTTCGCAATTACTGCTGTGCAAGCGCGGCTCCTATGGCTATCTCGGATATCCAACCGCTTGGATGATGGACCAGCTGCAAGCTGATGCCTACGCGCACAGCGCATTTATCAGTGGTACTGGTGAGTTCTTCCGTGAAAATAAGAACTGGAGAAATCAGATCAGCAATATTCATTAGCGATCAAGCTCGAAACACAAAAGGCCCGCTAATGCGGGCCTTTTCATTACGCGTCTACGTGCGTCAATTAGAACAACTCCACTCCGCCTGCATCCATGCTGATCTGCGAAACTGGCTTGTGCTGCGGCTTGCGCCAGTCTTCAACGACCTGCGCTGTTACTTCAAGCGTACGTGGCGGCGGAGCCTTGATCACGATTGGCGCTGACTGATCCTGAAGAATGACCGCGAGATTGCCGGCTTCACTGTTAATTGATTCCAAACGCCGCACATGGTGTTCAGCGGCGATCAATGCTTGAGTAGCAATGTCCTCGAACTGCAAGCAACGCACGGCCTTGGAGACTGCATCATTAATCTTGTGGCTGGCGCCAGAAACTTCTCGGATACCTTCCGTATAGGTCTGATTGATTTCTTCAACCTGGCCCAACAAGCGGCCCACTTCTTCCTTGGCGTGTACGCTCATGCTCATGTCACGAGTCGCCATGCTGCCGACGGTATCGCGAACTTTTGCGATTGCTTCCTTGGAGCTGAAGACCAGTTTACGAATCTGTTCGTTGAAGTTGGTTGAACGCTCAGAAAGGTTACGAACCTCTTCAGCCACCACTGCAAACCCGCGACCTGCCTCGCCTGCTCGCGCTGCTTCAATCGCAGCGTTGAGCGCCAACAGATTGGTTTGATCAGCGATGGATTTAACATCGCCGAGCAATTCAAAGATTGCATCAAGATGCTTCACCATCACATCAATGTTCTCAACAGTATTCGTGCTCTGTTGACTCACCTGAGAAAGGATATCGACCATATTGCCCATCAGGCTACTGGTCATCTGCGAGAACTTCTGAATATTGATTGCGTCTGGATCGCCCTTGCCATTGCGATTCATTACACGTGATACCGCCTCTTCCTGCAGCTTGGACTGCCGATTGAGTTCTTCGAAACTACCCGTGAGTTGAACCACCGCGTCATGCACCAAGCGGCGAACGCGCTCAACTTCACCAATCACATTCTTCATTTCATCCGACAATCCGCCGCGCAACTCTCCCAGAAGCACATGGTGCTTTTCCAATGCGTGCCCGTGCTGGACGCCAAGTGACTGCGCCTTGATCAGGTTGCTGCCGTTTTTCCAAGCCCAATGAATCAAGCTGGCAACCAATGCCACGGTCGAGAGACCAGTCCAGAATCCTCCACCGATAAAAACCTCCGTCAACACATGGAGCGTGACGAATGCCAAAGGTATGGCGAATATTTTTAGGATATCTCGGTACATGCTGAACTCCATTAACGCTTCTTGTTGTTTATCGGCAGAAAGTAGAATTTCTTAATTCAAGAACTGATTGATCTGAGTGCTGCATCCGCCATTTCACTCAGAGGCAAAACCTGTTCCACGGCCCCAATACGATGAGCTGAACCCGGCATGCCCCAGACCACACTGCTGGCTTCGTCCTGGCACAGCGTGTGCGCGCCAGCATCACGCATCAGCTTGAGTCCGCGCGCGCCATCGTCGCCCATGCCGGTCAGGATCAAACCAACGGCATTCGGCCCTGCGGTCTCGGATACCGATTTGAATAAAACATCGACGCTGGGTTTATGGCGATTCACCGGATCAGTGTCGGTAATCTGACAAACGTATTTGGCGCCATCACGTCGCACTAGCAAATGGAAACCACCCGGAGCGATATACGCATGCCCAGGGAGAATCAGTTGGCCATCGCTGGCTTCACAAACCGACATCGCACAACTACGGTTCATGCGTTCAGCGAAAGGCCTGCTGAACGCTGCAGGAATATGCTGTGTAATCACAATCGCTGGCGCATCCGGCGGCATACCTTCCAGCACCACCTTGATCGCTTCGGTTCCACCGGTCGACGCGCCAATCGCAATCAGCTTGTCGGTGGTACGGAACATTCTCGGGCCCGCTTTTTTCTTCGGCGCTTCTGGCACCGGCCCACCTGAACGCAGCAACGCTGGTCCGCGCGGTTTTACGGTTGCTGCGGCTTTGATCTTTTCGCGTAGATCATCGGCATACATCTGCAGCCCGTTGGCCACATCAAGTTTAGGCTTGGTGACGAAATCGACAGCGCCGAGTTCCAGCGCCTGCAAAGTCACTTCCGCGCCGCGTTCAGTAAGACTCGAAACCATGATCACCGGCATCGGACGCAGGCGCATCAGGTTTTCCAGAAACGTCAGGCCATCCATGCGTGGCATTTCGACGTCCAGTGTCAGCACGTCGGGATTCAGCTCTTTAATCTTTTCGCGCGCAACCAAGGGATCTTGCGCAGTACCCACCACCTGGATCTGCGGATCTGCCGACAGCAACTCTGTCAGCAGTTGTCGCACCAAGGCGGAATCGTCAACGATGAGCACGCGTATGGTCATGGCTTAATCAAAAAGTTCGATATCGCCAGCAACCGGCTTGGCACGTAAGCTGTCCTGGTAAACGCGCTCTGCATCCATCTCCGCGCGATTGAGCGCGGTGGCAAGGCGCATTACCAGCACACGCCCTGTTTTGGGAAAGAAAATAATCTTGCGTGGGCAGGTGTCGCCAAGATCTTCGGCGACTACCGGGATCTGCTCGTTGCCCAGATATTGATGGACGAATTCGGCATTCCGCGTACCGACGTCGGCTGAAATTATGCTGCGCAGAACATTCGCGCCGCCGAATACTTTCGCTTCAAGATTCCTGCGATTTGCACCCTGCTTCAACAATTCGTTGACCAGCACTTCCATCGCATAGCTGCCGTAGCGTGCGGAATAAATATTGCCGGTATTCAATTCAGATTCAGGCAGCATGAAGTGATTCATACCGCCAATGCCCAGCACAACGTCACGGATACAGGCGGATACACAAGAGCCCAGCGTTGTCACAAGGCCCATGTTTTCGCCAGTGACCTGATACTCGCCCGGCAATATTCGCGCGACATCAACGCCGAGGCGACTGTCGTAATATTTTCTACCGCTGGCACCATGCGCGGTCCGTTCAGACCAGGCGTCCGTACGAGTTGTAGCAGTTGCACTTCGCGCGGAGGCTAATGTCATTGGGACCGCCCAGGCAGCGTACGTACTGCGCCTGGCACTACAGGCACATACACACTCTTGCCAATACTGCGGAAGAGATCGGTCGCCTGATGGAAACTTTCGGAGTGTCCACAAAACAGCAAACCGTCCGGCTTCATCAGTGGTTTCATCTTGCTGAGAATGTCGCGCTGCGTCGGCTTGTCGAAGTAGATCATCACATTGCGGCAGAAGATCGCATCGAAAGGCTGCTTCATCGGCCAGCGCCCATCAAGCAGATTAAGCTGGCGAAAACTGATGAGGCTGCGCAGGCAATCGTTGACCTTGACGAAGCCTTCATTCTCGCCACGTCCACGCTTGAAGTATTTCTTCAGCCGCGCCTCGCCAATGCTTTCGACGCGTTCAATCGGATAAACACCACGCGATGCCGTCTGCAAAACCTGCGTGTCGATATCCGTGGCCAGAATGCTTACTGGCGGCGTCGATGTGCCGAAACTCTCGATTGCGGTGATAGCCATCGAATACGGCTCCTCGCCGGTCGAGGCAGCCGAGCACCACAAAGTGGAGTGTCCGGACTTTCGGCGCGCAAGGAAGTTTTCAAGAATATCGAAGTGGTGTGCCTCACGGTAGAACGATGTGAGATTGGTTGTGAGTGCATTGGTAAAACTTTCCCACTCCGGAGATTCCGGGTCGGCATCAAGTGCATCGAGATACTCCGAGAAACGTTCGCCATCCAAGGCTCGCAACCGTCGCGCAAGACGGCTGTAAACCATGTCCTGCTTGGATTCTGAAAGTGAAATCCCTGCTCGCGTGTAGATCATCTTGCGCACACGAGTGAAGTCACTCGTGGTGTAGATGAAATCACGTCTGCCACTGCTGGCAGCAGACTGATTTTCAAGGATCATGGTCGACATTTTCCTGGCAACCGTAAGGCTTAAAACTCAGCCCACTGTTCGTCAGACTTGTCACCCGCATGATGACCGTTGGTGCCGTTACGCTTGATCGGCGTGACTGTCGGTTTTGATGCAGGACGTGATGGAACTCCGCGTACCGCTGGCTTAGCCGCGAGTGCAGGCTTGCGTGCTGCAAGCACCGTTGATGGTGCGCGTGCCGGTGCTGATGGCGCGCTGGTTTCACCAGAGATCGTGTACTGCGACACCGCGCTGACCAATCCACCGGCCTGCTCTTCAAGTGAACGTGCCGAGGCTGAAGCTTCTTCAACCAGCGCAGCGTTCTGTTGCGTGACTTCGTCCATCTGTGTAATCGCCTGGTTGACCTGCTCGATACCCGAGCTCTGTTCCTGCGATGCAGCAGTGATCTCGCCCATGATGTCGGTCACTCGTTTTACTGAGGTCACGATTTCTTCCATGGTTTGGCCAGCCTGTGCCACCAGCTTGGTGCCGGTGTCGACCTTGCCGACGCTATCGCCGATCAAAGTTTTGATTTCTTTTGCTGCGCCAGCCGAACGTTGTGCGAGGCTGCGGACTTCTGCGGCTACTACCGCAAACCCGCGTCCCTGTTCACCAGCGCGTGCCGCTTCCACCGCAGCGTTCAGTGCGAGGATGTTGGTCTGGAAGGCGATGCCGTCGATGACACCAATGATGTCCGAGATCTTGCGTGAAGACTCGTTGATGGCGCTCATCGTCGTGACCACTTCGCCGACGACCTTGCCGCCTTTGACTGCAATGTCGCTGGCGCCGATGGCGAGCTGGTTGGCCTGCTTGGCGTTCTCTGCGTTCTGCTTCACGGTCGAGGTCAGCTCTTCCATGCTCGATGCGGTTTCTTCGAGTGAGGAGGCTTGTTCTTCCGTACGCTGTGACAAATCGGTATTGCCTGCTGCAATTTCGCGCGCTGCAGTATTGATGGTGTCGGAAGAGACTTTGATCTGGCGAACCAGATTCTCCATGCCCTCGACGATCGAGTTGACGCCTTCGCAAAGATCGCGAATTGAACCATTCTTACCATCAAGTGGAATGCGTTTGACCAGATCACCGTCCTTGGCTGCGCTAACCACGGCTTGAGTCTGTTCAACGGCCTGTTGCAGAACCTGCGAAGCGCGAACTTGCTCGGTGACATCGGTTGCGTATTTCACAACCTTGAACGGCTTGCCGTTCATGTCGAAGATCGGGTTGTAGGAAGCCTGAATCCAGATTTCCTTTCCACCCTTGCCAATGCGCTTGTACTGACCCGCGTCGTATTCACCACGTCCGAGTTTTTCCCAGAACATGCGGTAATCAACACTAGCGCGATATTCAGGTTCAACAAACAGGCTGTGATGCTGACCTTTGATCTCGGCAAGCGAGTAGCCCAGCGTCAATAGGAAGTTTTCATTCGCGTCGATAATCTTTCCATCAAGCGAGAATGAAATAACAGCCTGTGCTTTGCTGATTGCCGAGAGCTGACCCGAGTAATCCGCGTTCTGGAGTTTCTGCTGCGTGATATTGGTGGCGTACTTCACCACCTTGAACGGCTTGCCGTTCATGTCGAAGATCGGGTTGTATGAAGCTTCAATCCAGATTTCTGCGCCGCCTTTTGCGATGCGCTTGTATTGACCTGCATCAAATTCGCCTCGTCCCAGTTTCTCCCAGAACATGCGGTACTCAGGAGATGCGCGATAGGACGGCTCGGCAAACATGCCGTGATGCTGGCCCTTGATCTCGTCCAGCGTGTAGCCAAGCGTATTCAGGAAATTATCGTTGGCATTGAGAATCTTGCCGTCGAGCGAGAACTCAATCACGGCCTGCGCCTTGCTGATTGCTGACAGCTGACCTTCATAGTCAGCCGACTTCAGCTTTGCAGCGGTGATATCAGTGGCGTACTTCACGACCTTGTAAGGCTTGCCGTTCGCATCAAAGATCGGGTTGTAAGAAGCCTGGATCCAGATTTCACGGCCACCCTTGGCAATTCGCTTGTACTGGCCGGAGTCGTACTCGCCACGGCCGAGTTTTTCCCAGAACGCTGCGTACTCTGGGCTGCTGCGATAAGCCGGTTCTGCAAACAT
>JAZKEM010000159.1:0-4683 GCA_040387055.1 Pseudomonadota bacterium
TTTTAAAAGCGTAATGCTTACTTGGCGGCCTTAGCCTGGTTCGCCACAGCCTCTGCTGCTTTCTTCGCCGCTTCTGGATCACCGAGGTAGCGGAAGTTTTTCACGGACAGGTTGTCATGCAGTTCAAACAACAGCGGGATGCCGGTCGGAATGTTGAGTTCAACAATCTGATCGTTGGCGATGTTGTTGAGATACTTGTACAGCGCGCGCAGTGAGTTGCCGTGCGCCGTCACCAAAACCGTTTGGCCGGCTTTGAGCTGCGGGGCAATGGCGTCGTGCCAATAAGGCAGCACGCGATCGAGCGTGGTCGCGAGGGACTCGGTGCCTGGCAATGCGGTGGCATCGAGCTTGGCATAGCGACGATCAAAGCGCGGGTGGCCGCCGTCGTTCTCGTCCATTGTCGGAGGTGGAATGTCATACGAACGACGCCAGACTTTGACCTGCGCTTCGCCGTACTTCGCGGTGGTTTCGGATTTATCCAAACCTTGCAGCGCGCCGTAGTGACGTTCATTCAAGCGCCAGCTCTTGTTCACCGGAATCCACAGCTGGTCCATTTCAGCCAGTGCGGTGTGCTGCGTGTTGATGGCGCGCTTGAGTACGGAGGTGTGGGCCACATCAAACATCAGGCCTTCATCGCGCATCAGCTTGCCAGCGTTCTGCGCTTCGGCACGGCCTTGCTCGGTGATATCCACATCGACCCAACCGGTGAAACGGTTGTCGAGGTTCCATTGGCTCTGGCCGTGGCGCAGAAGCACGAGTTTTTTGGTCATACGTCAGTTCTTCCCTATGCGTTCTTTTAAGAGATGACAGGTGCGCCGGTCTTTTCGCGCACTTCCTGGGCGCTAACGCCAGGTGCCAACTCCACTAGCTTAAGCCCCATTGGCGTCACATCCAATACACAGAGTTCAGTAATGATGCGGTTGACGACCTTTAGGCCGGTCAACGGCAGCGTGCACTTGGTGAGAATTTTATGCTCGCCGCCCTTGGCGGTGTGCTCCATCAACACGATCACGCGCTTAACGCCCGCAACCAGATCCATCGCGCCACCCATGCCCTTGACCATCTTGCCCGGGATCATCCAGTTGGCGATGTCGCCGGTATCGGTGACCTGCATGGCACCGAGGATCGACAGATTGACGTGGCCGCCGCGAATCATCGCGAAGGAATCCGCACTGCTAAAGAAGGCACTGCCCTTCACGGTCGTGATGGTTTGCTTGCCTGCGTTGATCAGGTCAGCATCGACTTCATCTTCACTAGGAAACGGACCAATGCCGAGCAAACCGTTCTCGCTCTGCAACCACACGTCCATACCTTCAGGAATAAAGTTGGCGACCAGCGTCGGCAGGCCAATTCCCAAGTTCACATAAAAGCCATCGCGCAATTCGCCTGCGGCGCGCTGAGCCATCTCATCACGGTTCCAGGCCATTACGCTTTCCTCATCGTTTTCTGTTCAATACGTTTTTCCGGATTCGCGTTCAGCACCAAGCGCTGCACGAAGATACCCGGCGTGTGAATGTTGTCTGGATCAAGCGAACCCACCGGCACGATCTCTTCAGCTTCAGCGATCGTGATACGGCCAGCAGTGGCAACCATCGGATTGAAATTGCGTGCAGTCTTGCGGAAGACCAAGTTGCCGGAAGTATCTGCCTTCCATGCTTTCACCAAAGCAACGTCAGCGCGCAGGCTGCGTTCCATCACGTAATGATCGCCATCAAACACGCGCGTTTCTTTGCCTTCAGCAACGATGGTGCCGTAGCCCGTTTTGGTGAAGAACGCGGGGATGCCCGCACCACCTGCGCGTAGCTTTTCAGCCAGCGTACCTTGTGGCGTAAATTCGAGTTCCAGTTCGCCCGCCAGATACTGGCGTTCAAACTCTTTGTTTTCGCCAACGTAGGACGAGATCATTTTTTTGATCTGACGCGTGTTCAACAGCATGCCGAGGCCAAAGCCATCGACGCCTGCGTTGTTGGAAATCACGGTGAGATTTTTCTTGCCGCTGTCGCGCAGCGCTGCGATCAAGGCTTCAGGAATACCGCAGAGGCCAAAACCACCCACTGCCAGCGTTTGCCCATCTGCAACAACATCAGCCAACGCCGCTTCGGCGCTGGGATAGATCTTATTCACGGCATGCTCCTCATTAACGAGGCCGCGATTTTAGGCCTATCTTTTGACGCGTGCGAGCTTGCTGTTGGGGGGGCGATCAAGCTGACCAGAAATCCAAATGGCCGTGTCGACCAAAGCATCGAGATTGACGCCGGTTTCAAATCCCATGCCGTGAAGCATGTAGACCAGATCTTCGGTCGCGAGGTTGCCGCTGGCGCCATTAGCGTAGGGACAGCCACCCAGTCCGGACACTGAAGCATCGACCACACGGACACCTTCTTCAAGGCAGGCCAACACATTGGCCAGCGCCTGACCACGCGTATCGTGGAAATGAGCCGCAAGCTTGTCCATGCCCACCGCATCAGCGCAGGCACGCAGCATTTCGCGCGCTTTCTTAGGGGTGCCGACACCGATCGTGTCACCTAATGAGATTTCATAGACGCCTTGATCCACCAAAGTCTTGGTGACGCGCACCACTTCTGACACCGGCACATCACCCTGATACGGGCAACCGAGCGCGGTAGAAACGTAGGCGCGGACTTTGACGTTCTTCGCCAACGCCTGCTCGATCACCGGCGCAAGACGTGCCAGCGATTCTTCAACCGTTGCGTTGATATTCTTCTGAGTGAACGCGCTAGAGGCCGCCGTGAATACCGCGATCTCTTCAACGCCTGCTGCAAACGCGCGCTCAAGGCCCTGCACGTTCGGCACCAGCACGGGATAGCTCACGCCTACCTTGCGCTTAACACCTGCGAGCACTTCGTCTGCATCCGCCATCTGCGGCACCCACTTGGGGCTGACGAAGCTGGTGGCTTCAACCACCGGCAGTCCCGCATTAGCAAGACGCTGGATCAGTTCGATCTTGGTCGCTGCGGGGACTAATTGCTTTTCGTTTTGCAGACCGTCACGTGGCCCGACTTCCACAACTTTGATGAAATCTTTCATGCGCTCGCGAGATATTTGTTCTTTAGCCGCACGTAATGCGCCGCTGAATAACGAAGGTTATCGCGTTCTGCCTCAGTAAGCTCACGTACCGCGACAGCAGGTGTGCCACGGTAAAGCCACTTACCCTTGAGGCGCTTGCCCGGCGACACAATCGAACCGGCCGCAATAAAACACTCGTCTTCCAACACCACGCGATCCAACAAAATAGCGCCCATGCCGATCAAGCAACGATCGCCAATGGTGCAAGCGTGCAGCATCACCGCATGGCCGACCGTGACTTCTTCACCAATGATCAGCTCAACGCCACCGGGCGTGTATGGGCCATCGTGGGTCACGTGCAGGCAGCAGTTGTCTTGTATGTTGGTACGCGCGCCGATGGTGATTTTGTTGACGTCACCACGCACGACCGTCAGCGGCCACACCGAGGCATCTTCCCCCAGCGTGACATCGCCAATCACCTGCGCCGATTCGTCGATATAGACGCCCGGCGCAAGCTTGGGCGTGATGCCCTGAAACGATCGGATCACGGGGTCACCGGCGTAGGCTCTCCAACCGGCGGCATGTCTTCCACAATCAAAGCGGGCGGATTAACAGGGATCGCCTGATCTTCAGGAATCGTCTGCACCGCGTTCGGCAGAATCGGGGTCACCGCACCTTGGCCACTGGCGCGACGCTTGATGAACTCGCTGATACCGGCCAACACATCCGACTGCTTACGCAGCGGCGCAGCAATGGTCGCCAGAATGCAGGCGTGGCTGTTGAAGGCCGGGCAGCTCACTTTAGGATAGGTCAGCGTTTCTACAGGGCCGCCTGCTTTGGCTACAGCACGTGAAAGGCTGCGCGTGTTCTTGATCAGAACAACCTCATCGTCTTCTGCATGCAGCAGCAACAGCGGCGGGTTCTGGCCATCAACAAACATGATGGGCTGCGATTGTTCGTAACGATCTGGTGGGCCAAACATGTCGCGCATGTCTGGAGCCGTCAGCGGCATAAAGTCATAAGGACCCGCCAGGCCAATCATGCCCTTTAGCCAAGTGCGGCTACCGCCCACGGCTTTGAGGTAGCTCTCGTTAAGCGCCAGCATCGATGCAATGTGCGCGCCGGAGGAGTGGCCCATCACAAAAATCTTGCTTGGATCGCCACCAAATTTCTGGACGTTTTCACGCGTCCATTTCACCGCCTTGGCAGCGTCCTGCACAAAGGCCGGGAAGCGCACCTGCGGATATTTACGATAGTCCGCGATCACCACCACGAAGCCCTGCGAAGTCAGCGCCTGACCGACAAATTTGTATTCTTCCTTGGTGCCCGTGGTCCAGCGGCCGCCGTAGAAAAACACGACGACTGGCGCGTTCTGCGCCTGAGCAAAGTTATAAACATCCAGCGCCTCACCCGTAACGCGGTCGTACTGGAGATTGCTAGTGACGTGATAACCCTCGTCCGAGGTCAGCGAATTGATCGCGCCAAGTCCGGTGCAACCAGACAGCAGCAGGAGGGCGGAGATCAGCGGTACAAACCACAAAAACGACTTGCGCACAGGACACCTTTGTTCAATTTTGACGCGTGGGATACGCGGACTCAGATACTTCAGACGCTATGGTAGCGCGCAGGTTCCATTTCCTTCATCCTTTGGCCCTG
>JAZKEM010000160.1:0-9279 GCA_040387055.1 Pseudomonadota bacterium
TTTAAAACTTTTAGCTTAGTTTGCCGACTTCAAGGACTCTAAGCGCTGCTTGGCAAGATTCGCGGCATTGGCATTCGGATAGGTCTGAATGACTTTCTGCAGCGTGGCCTTGCCTTGATCAACCTGCTTGAGCTCAACCTGAGACAAGCCAACCTTGAGCATTGCATCTGGCGCTTTGGGGCTGGTTTTGAACTTGTCGAGCACAGTCTGGAAGCTGGTCTGCGCCGACTTGTAGTCACGCTTCACGTAGAACGCTTCGCCCATCCAGTAGGTTGCGTTGTCGGAGTAACGACCATTCGGCCATTTATCCAACATCGAACGGAATCCACGGATCGCGTCGTCGTACTTACCGTTCTTGAGCAGCTCAAACGTTGCCAGATAAGCGCCCTCCTCTTCCGGCGTACCGCCGCCACCATTAGAGATCACTACAGGCCCGCCAACAACCGCAGGCGCTGCAGCAACAGGAGCCGATGACACCGCTGCTGGAGCCGAAACCGGCGCCGAGACTGCAGGAGTCGACGGATACGCCGCTACAGGGGCAACCGCAGCACCCTGAGCGATCGCAATCTGAGCCGCTTGAGCCGCCGCTACATTGGCACTCTCAAGACGCTGCAAACGAGCATCCGTATTGGCGTACTGATCTTTACCACGCTTGGCCTGATTGTCGTAATCAAAGCGCAGGCGCTCGACTTCACCACGCAGCGCGCGAATATCATCGCGCAACTTCATGTTGTCTTGATCAAGACCTGCGTAGTTGACGCCATCGAGACGGCGGCTCATTTCAGCCATACGCGTCTCGACGGTCTGCAAACGACGCTCTTCAGGACTCAGAACATCACCCCCACCATCCACTCGTCTAGAAGTGGCGCAGCCCGCGAGGGTGCTCAGACCGACAAGAACAAAGGCGTATCTGGCGAGAGTTGAACGAGTCATGACGCGTGGCTCCTAAAATTACTGGCGAACAATTACTGCGCGGCGATTCTGCGACCAGGATGCTTCATCGTGGCCCTGAGCAGCTGGGCGCTCTTCACCGTAGCTAACCACATTCAGCTGGTTAGCCGAAACACCCTTGGTGCGCAGCGCAGCCAGCACAGCATTAGCGCGGCGTTCGCCGAGGCTAACGTTGTATTCGCGCGTGCCGCGTTCGTCGGTGTTGCCTTCAATGCGAACCTTGGTCATTGCATTAGAGGTCAAGTACTTGGCGAACTTATCAACGATGGCGAGGCCAGCGCTGTCGAGGTCGCTGCTATCCAGTGCAAAGTAAATGATGTTGGCTTTTGAGCTGGTGTCGAACAGACCTTCGCCCTGAGCAGCGGCATTCTGATCACCAATCTGTACAGGCTGGCCATCGCTACCGTAACCAGCACCGGCGCTGCTGCTGCTACCAGCTGCTGAAGGGTTGGTGTCCTGTGCATTGTGGGCGCCTTTGGAAGCGCAACCGGCCATAGCCAGAACCGTAACGAGAGCAACGAGAGAATTCTTTAACATGCTTACAACTCCTTTCTTCAAATCTAAATACAGCTAAGAAAATTACCGGATCTGGGGAGACCAAGCCGGTTCGCGTACATCGCCAGGCTGGCGCATACGCTGTCTGGTGCGACCATCAATACTCGACGTGGCGAGTTCAGCACCTTGCCGTCCTTGGGTTGCATAAATAACGACCATTCCATTGGGCGCAAAACTCGGACTCTCATCCAAAGGTCCGTCGCTAATGATCTTCATGCTACCACTGGCAAGATCAAGCAGGGCAATACGATAACGTCCGTCATCGTAATTCACCACAACTAGCGACTTGCCATCTGGCGAATAGCTAGCACGAAGATTCTGTTTGCCAACGAAGGTCACTCGCTTGGCATCGGTACCACCCTCAACAGGCAGCTGATAAATCTGCGGCTGACCGCCACGGTCAGAGGTAAAGAGCAAAGTCTGACCGTCTGGTGACCATGATGGTTCAGTGTCGATGCCGTAATGGTCGGTCAGACGACGACGCGAACCGGTAGCGACATTGAAGACGTAAATATCTGGATTCGTTTCAAACGAAAGCACTGCTGCCATTGACTTGCCATCTGGCGACCATGCAGGCGAGCCGTTGATGCCCTTTTCAGAAACCAGTTTGCGCACCTGACCGCTAGCCAGCGTGTGAATGTAAATCGCAGTGCGACCACGCTCATAGCCGACATAAGCCAGCTGTTTACGATCAGGCGACCAGCTTGGTGACATCAAAGGTTCGCGTGAAACTGCCATCGCACGCGGCGCATAACCATCAGCATCCGCAACAACCAATTCGAAGCGACGCGCGTTACCAAGGCCATTGGCCGTTACGTAGGCAATTTTGGTGGTGAATGCGCCTTTAATACCAGTCAGCTTTTCGTAAACCAGATCGGCGATTTGATGCGAGACATAACGCAACTGCGCAGGCGAAGCCGCAGGCATGTCATACGCTAGCAACTGCGCACCGCGCAGCGTATCGACTAGATAAAAACGAACCGAAACATTGCCAGTAGCGGGATCGCGTCTAGCCTGTCCCATCACCACATAATCCGTGTTCGCAGAACGCCAGCTCGCCTGATGCAAGCCAGCTGGATCTGAAGGCTGTTCAGGCATGCTGCCACGCGACAAGGTGCGGAACTGGCCGGTGCGACCCAAGTCCGCATCGATGACTTGCGCCATGTCGACTTCTTTCGCGCCGAGGCCTGCGAATGGAACGATCGCAATTGGGGTCGCTGCCGTATCGATACCGGTAACAACCACATCCAAATCAGCGTGCGCAGCTGATGAAATCATCAACAGTGCGAGTACGCCAAAGAATTTATTCCGCATATCCCAAACCCTCAATTTCTTTAATGCAATCAAGCCGATAATAAAATGCTCAACTGCTAGTGACGCTACTTAGGCCCTATTTTTTCTTTGAAGTTCCAATGCTTACAGATTGAATGTGAACTTCAAATTACGATCAAAGTCGCCCGGATTTTCAGGCAGCGGTAAAGGATCCGATTTATAGATCGCTCGCTCTACTGCTTCATCCAGTGCAGGACCAGCACCACAGCTTCTCGTAATTTTCACATCTTGAACCGAACCATCTGGCAATATTTTTACAAAGACGCCGCAGCTGGTGCCTCGAGGCGGAGGCGATGCTGCCTTCACGTTCGGCCTGACCTTGGCTGCAATCTTATCGACCCATGTTGCCTGACGCCCAGCTTTAGCCTGCGCATCACGTGCATTTTGCTCAGCACCTAAAGCAGCAGCAAATTCACGCTGACGCTGTGCATCGGCAGCTGCGGCTGCAGCGGCTGCAGCTGCTTCACGCGCACGCTTTTCATCAGCAATACGCTTGGCTTCAGCCTTCTGTTCAAGATCAAACTGCTTTTTAATTTCAGCTTCATCTTTCTTGCGCTGATCTTCTTCACGCTTCTGCGCGATTTCAGCTTCTTTCTTTTTCTTGTCTTCTTCTTTCTTGCGGCAAGCGTCATAGCGGTCGCTAATCAGGCCTTCCATGATCTTGCGCTGATCAGGTGGGCGCGTAGCCGCGTCCATCTTCATTTGCGTGAGATTTTCACAGTCCAGTTTCAACAATACATCCGCCTTAAAGCGCGCCATTTCCTTCACAGGATCTGGTTTCGGCGGTTCAGGTTTCGGTGGTTCTGGCTTGGGCTTAGGCGGCTCCGGCTCAGGTTTCGGAGGTACGGGCTTAGGCTTTGGAGGCTCAGGCTTGGGTTCAGCTTTTGGCGGCGGAGGTGCTGGCGTCGGCACACTCTCAATCAGCACCGCCTCAATGGATGGAGGCGGCTGAATTTTTTGCTGGAATAAGACGCTGACAAACAGCAGCACAAACAGCAAGGCGTGCAGGCCAAAGGCCAGCAGGAGATATCGGGGCTTGATGATCTCCATGCTTTTAGTGCGTCTGCGCGTCCTGAGGTTGAGTAATAAAGCCGATCTTCTTAATACCGGCCTGCTGTAGCAAAGTCATCGCATGTGCGACTTCGCCGTACGACACCTTGGTGTCGCCTTGCACCAGCACCATCGTGTCTGGTTGCTTTTGCAATGTTGACGTTATGCGTGAGAGCAATTCTTTTTCATCAAGTGCTTGATCGTTGGCATCGCCTTTATTGAGAAAGAACCTGCCCTGCGCGTCAACGCTTAGAATCAACGGCTCTTGCGGCGTTGGAATCGGCTGCGAATCTGTCTTCGGCAATTCGACATCAACACCCTGCGTAATCAGCGGCGCAGTGATCATAAAAATGATCAATAGCACCAACATCACGTCGATATACGGAACGACGTTGATCTCAGCAGAAAGCTTGCGGCGTGCCATTAGGCTTTACCGCTTTGCCGCAGGCCGCGATCGATAATGCCGATCATTTCTTGTGAGAACGCTTCAAAGCGAGTCTCCATACGCTCAAGCCCACGCGTGAAGTAGTTGTAAGCAATAACTGCCGGGATAGCTGCAAACAGGCCCATCGCCGTAGCAATCAGCGCTTCCGAAATACCTGGAGCCACCATTGCCAAGCTAGCGCTCTTCACCGCACCGATGGCGATGAACGAATTCATGATGCCCCACACGGTGCCGAACAGACCGACATAAGGGCTGGTAGAGCCAATCGTGGCGAGCATTGCGAGACCGCCTTCAAGGCGTTCTACTTCGCGCAGATGGCTAACACGCATCTGACGCTGAACTGCAGCGAGTGCATCCTCTGTGGTGCCTGTTGATTGTTGCTGGCGAACGTATTCTTCGTAACCTGCGGTGAAGATTGCCGGCAAACCTTTTGCCTCATCGCCTTTGTGAACGCTTGCATAAAGGTCAGCGAGATTGCCGCCGGACCAGAAGCGTTCTTCAAATTTAATGGCTTCATCGCGTGCGGCATTGAGCATTTTGCGTTTGGCAAAAATTACAGCCCAAGATGCGATGGAAGCAGCGACCAAGATAAGTAACACGATCTGGGCCAATACGCTTGCCTGCGAGATCAGATGCGCCAGCGACATATTTGCAGTCATTACCTAAAACCTCTTGTCTTGTTCTTCTAAGATCATCAGAACATAGACCCCGTGCCAACTTTTAAATGACGGGTCCATGTCAAAATTTGCAAACATTTTACAGTTACTTTGTCACCAGAGTCACAATTTTATACGACAAAATCGCAATAAACGGCCAATTTATTGTGCTCTGCTCTCAAAATACCCCATCTGGCAAGGCACGCGGGCGAAAGTTAGCAATATCAACGCACCCAACACGGGCCTTTGCACGGGCCAAAACCTGCTCTGGCGCGTCTAGACGATGCAAAGTTTGCCCGAAAATCAAACTCGCACGCTTACGGCTTATCAGTTCAACAGTTACGTTCAGCTGCTCGTCCAATCGGGCCGGCATCAAAAAATCGATCTCCATATTGGCCACGGTGAACGCAATACCGTGCTCCATACGTAGCGTTTCTTGCGATAAGCCCTGCGCACGCAACCACTCGGTGCGTGCACGCTCGAAATAACGCAAATAGTTGGCGTGATAGACCACGCCACTGACGTCCGTATCTTCGTAATAGATGCGAATGGGCCAATTAAAAATTGCTGGGGCCACGGTCATTCTTGGAATAGATCTGGCGTGTTGAGTTTTTCAGGCATCTTGAGACCGTAGTGCTGATACGCCAGTTTGCCGGCAATACGTCCACGCGGCGTGCGCATCAGATAACCCTGCTGAATTAGATACGGCTCAATCACATCTTCAATCGTGTCTCTGGCTTCGCCAATTGCAGCCGCAAGATTTTCGACGCCTGCGGGCCCACCATCGAAACGTTCGATCAAGGCCATCATCAACTTGCGATCCATCAAGTCAAAACCATTGGCGTCAACATTGAGCAACTTCAGTGCTTCGGCCGCGAGTTTTTCGGTGATGATGCCGTCGCCACGCACTTCGGCGTAGTCACGTACACGACGCAGCAGGCGATTGGCGATACGCGGCGTGCCGCGTGATCGACGTGCAATTTCTTCTGCGCCCTGTCCTTCCAACGGCGCTTTAAGAATGCTGGCAGAGCGCGTGACGATGCTGGTGAGATCCGGAATCGAATAAAACTCCAGACGCTGCACAATGCCAAAACGATCACGTAGCGGACTCGTTAACGCACCCGCACGAGTCGTCGCACCAACGAGCGTGAATGGAGGCAGATCAAGGCGAATCGAACGCGCTGCTGGGCCCTCACCAATCATGATGTCGAGTTGGTAATCCTCCATCGCGGGATAGAGCACTTCTTCAACAACTGGCGACAGGCGATGGATTTCGTCGACGAACAAGATGTCGTTCGGTTCTAAATTAGTCAGCAGCGCTGCAAGATCACCTGCGCGCTCAAGCACAGGGCCAGAGGTTTGGCGCAGATTAACGCCCATCTCTTCGGCAAGAATGTGAGCAAGCGTTGTTTTACCAAGGCCCGGTGGACCAAAGATCAGCACATGGTCCAACGCTTCTTTCCGGCGACGTGCAGCTTCAATCGAAATGCTGAGCTGCTCACGCACTGCAGGCTGACCAACATAGTCTTCGAGACGGTGCGGACGAATCGCGCGTTCGACGCGATCTTCGTCGCCGCCGCCTGCTTTCGCTGAAATGACGCGTTCTATATCGCTCATCGCACTGCGCGCTTCAGCGCTTCCTGAATAATCTGTTCAGTGGTCATGCCGTCTTTATACACGGCTTCGGTAAATCGCTGGATCTCAGCAGGCTTGTAGCCAAGCGCATTCAAAGCTGCGCGTGCTTCCTGCAAAGGACCTGCCGCAGTACCAAGTGTTGTACCTGGGATACCCGTAGATTCAGCAGCACCCGCTTTATCACGCATCTCAATCACAAGACGCTCAGCCGTTTTTTTGCCGACACCCGGAATCTTGGTCAGACGCGCGGTATCTCCGGCACGCACCATGCCCCAGAAATCATCTGCGTTAACGCCAGACAAAATCGACAGGGCTAATTTTGGGCCAACGCCAGAAATTTTGATCAGATCGCGAAACAGTTCCTTCTCAGACGCCGTCGCAAATCCGAAGAGCAAATGCGCGTCTTCGCGAACTGTAAGGTGCGTCAACAAGCTGATGGTTTCACCCACTGGCGGCAGCTTATAGAACGTCGACATTGGCGCTTCAACTTCATAACCAACGCCCATCACATCAACCAGCAACTGTGGTGGCTGTTTGGAAATTAGCTTTCCGGTAATACGACCGATCATATTTATGAACTTTTAGTAGAGCCGATAGTTTGCATTGATTTCACCCATCCATGGGGCCTAGCCCGGCCCAGCCATCCATGGCTGGTCGTTCGGCGGGATAAATGTCCACCGGACATTTATCAATTCCCGCCTCACCCCCACGCTTTATTCAATGAAATGCCAGTGCGCATCTTAGTGGAACGCACGTGGGCATGAGTGAGTGCCACAGCCAACGCGTCAGAAGCATCTGCTGCCAGAGCCTCACGCATATTCAATAAAATTTTGACCATATGCTGCACTTGCAGCTTTTCAGCACGACCATTACCAGCAATCGCGAGCTTAACCTGCGTTGCCGCGTATTCAGCAACGGGCAAACCTGTTTGCGCAGCAGCGCAGATTGCAACGCCGCGCGCTTGCCCAAGAATCAGTGCGCTCGCAGCGTTTACTTTGTTGACGAACGTTTCTTCAATCGCAACTTCTTGCGGTTGATGTTCGGCAATGATTGCAGAAAGGCTTTGAAAAATTTTGAGCAACCGTTCGGGCATCGTGCCGACCGTTGCATTGATGCGCCCGCTCGCAATATGACGATTCTTGTTTGAGAGAGTCTCAATCACACCGTAACCGGTGTAACGTGAACCTGGATCGATCCCAAGAATAATGGTCAACGTAGTTGGCGCGATCCCTTGCGCTAGCCCAGATCAGCGTTGGTATAGACGTTCTGCACGTCGTCGAGATCTTCCAGCCAGTCAATCAGCTTGGTGACTGCTGCCGCGGCGTCGCCATCCAGCGCAACTGTGGTTGCCGGACGCATCGCAACGTCTGCGCGGAAAGGCTTGAGGCCTGCCGCTTCAATTGCCTGCTTCACTGCGAGAAATGCTTCAGGCGTAGTGAGCACTTCAACAAATTCAGTTTGTGACACAACGTCATCAGCGCCAGCTTCCAGCGCCACATCCATGACCTTGTCTTCGATCGATGCGTCATCGCGAACATCAATCGCGATTTCACCACGACGCTGGAACAAATAACTCACCGAACCCGACGTGCCCATATGGCCGTTGTTTTTGGTGAAAGCGTGGCGAACTTCAGCAACCGTGCGCGTTGGGTTATCGGTCATGCAATCAACCAGCAGCGCAACGCCGCCAGGTGCATAACCTTCGTAGCGAATTTCTTCGTAATTGTCGCCGCTAGCCGCACCGGCACCGCGCTTGATTGCGCGCTCCACGGTGTCCTTGGTCATGTTCGAGGACAGTGCTTTGTCCACCGTCAGACGCAGACGCGGATTAGTTTGAAGATCACCGCCGCCCTCACGAGCAGCGACGGTGATCTCACGGATCAACTTGGTGAAAAGCTTGGCACGCTTGCTGTCTTCAGCGTTTTTGCGGCCTTCAATGCTTGGACCTCTACCCATACACCTTTCACCAATTTTTCAGATTAAAACTTAAGACGCAAACCGAGATTCACGCCGCTGTCGCTGCTGCGGTTGGAACCACCGATGTCCTGACGCAGATTACGGTAGCCAACATACACAGCGCCGCCATGGATCAATTCATAATCCAGAGCAATTGCATTTTCCCACGAACGATCAAGGCGACCAATCGAGAGAACGCTAGGTGCAAAGTACGAAGATGCTGTGATGCCAAGGCGATCGTAGTTCGGAATGCGAGCTTCAATCTGGCCGCCCAGCGCCAGAGCGCCGCCATTTTCGCCGTCTCTGTATACATACAGCACACGACCACCCAGACCAACGCCAACATTCACGCCCTTGAGCCCAGGATCACCGGTCAACACCAGACCGCCATGCACCTGATAGAAATCATCATTGCTGCGTGGCTTGGCGATAAGACCCACATCAAACTGGCTGTTGCTAATCGTGCTTGGCAACACGCTGGTCAGCGCGTCGCTATAAGCGCCACGGAAGCTGTTGTGGCCCAAGCCCAGATCCAAAATACCTGCCTGCGCGCCCATAGCGCTCAGACCGAACAATGCCCCCATTACCGCTGCTACTTTTTTCATATCATCTCCGTTGATAATCTGTAGTCATGCAGGAAGATTGTATATTACTTCTTCACTTTGTTCACAGCATGAATAGCGCGACCATCAACCGCCA
>JAZKEM010000161.1:0-2633 GCA_040387055.1 Pseudomonadota bacterium
ATTCAACTCATCAGCGCGCGCATTGGTCGCGTCACCGGCCGAGGTCTTGCAGCCAATATTCGCGCAGCTTTCCCCAAGCCACTTTTGCTGGGCATCGTTTCACTATTACTACTCGCCAACATCATTAACATCGCTGCAGACATCGCCGCGATGGGTGATGCCGCTCGCCTACTACTTGGCGGCTCCGCACATGAGTACACCTCTATCATCGGCCTGCTATGTCTCACGCTACAGGTGTTCATGGCCTACAAGCGCTATGTCGAATACCTGAAGTGGCTCACGCTTTCACTGCTGTCATATGTCGCGATTGTGTTCATGCTCAATGTGCCTTGGGAACAAGTCGCTGCGAGTGTGATCGCACCTAAGATCACTTGGGATCGCGACACGCTGATGATCATCGTCGCCATCTTTGGCACCACGATCAGTCCTTACCTGTTCTTCTGGCAGGCTGCGCAAGAAGTGGAAGAAATCCATAACACTTCTGGCGCCATGCCACTCGCAGCAACCGAGGAAGAAACCTCTGACAGTCGCAAGCAATTGCGCCGCATCAAGTTCGATACCTTTATTGGCATGGGCTTCTCCAACCTTGTCGCGTTCTTCATCATTCTGACGACTGCGGCAACGTTGCATCTGCATGGCATTACCGATATTCAAACTTCAGCGCAAGCTGCGGAAGCGCTGCGCCCTTTGGGTGGTGAATTCACCTTCTTGCTGTTCGCACTCGGCATCATTGGCACTGGCTTGCTCGCCGTGCCCGTACTTGCAGGCTCGGCTGCGTACGCCGTCGCCGAATGTTTTGAATGGCGCGCCGGACTCAATCTGGAACTGCTCGAAGCCCGCGAGTTCTACGGCCTCATTGCTCTCGCAACCTTAGGCGGCTGCGCACTCGACTTCGCCAACATTTCGCCGATTAAAGCGTTACTCTGGAGTGCATTACTCAATGGCATTATCGCTGTCCCGATCATGATCGTGATGATGATTCTCGCCTCACGTCGTGAAGTGATGGGCCGCTATGCCATCTCGCTACGTCTGAAAACTTTTGGTTGGCTGGCCACCGCAGTCATGGCCGCCGCTGTCATCGCAATGTTTATCACCACTTGAAAGAGGCAAGCTCATGACCATCAACACGAATAGAGACGCAAAGAACTACTACTGGTGCCTTGAACACAATCAGGTCGAAGAAAGTGTTGGGTGCGGCAGCACCACTCGCATTGGTCCGTATGCAACAGCGGCTGAAGCAGCCACTGCATTGGAGCGGACACGTCAGCGCAAAGCGGAACAGGATGCGCGCGACGCGGAAGATCAGAAATAAATTTTCGCTAACGCAATTCGGATTTTGGCTGCAGCCAACCGCGATAACGCACGATCAGACCTGCAAGCGGAAGATAGACTGCAACATCAAAATTGAAACGCCCCTGCACGTCAACAAACTCGCGCGTCTGACTGCGCGGCATTAGCCAATCTGGCAGCGGAATACCCAAGCAGTAAGCGCGCTTCACCGGCATCTCTAGTCCATGCGCAGTTACGGGTAGCGCTATTCGAAAACTGAGCATGCCGAATCGCTCAATAACAATGCCGCGCTCACCGTCTGTTGGCAAACTCAATATTGAATGGAAGGGGTGAGCGCCGAAGCGGCGGCTCCAACGTTCACGCGCGCCGTCACGTTGCAAAATAACCTCTATCGGCAACACATCTGCCGCCGGAGGAAATCGCATTAAGACGCGACAGATTCGCGACAGCAATGTCACTCCGTTCTCAACATTGGCCTCACCCGCGTACACATGATGTGTATGTACTTCATGCAATTGGCGAATAGCTTGAGGCAGTCGATCCCAATCCGGCCCCAACGCCTGTCGATACAGCGATTCGCTCACGACAGGGATCCAATAAAACGATCACGAATCTCTGCATCAGGCACCATGCAATATTCAGTACGCCCAAATATGCGATAGCGGTTTTTGGCGATGCGGTCGTAGAGCCAATCGCTAATTGGTTGCGGAATGAATTTGATGAAAGTGAACAACTTCCAAATGCCGCCTAACTCGCTAAGCACAGCTGCAAAGGCGCCGAGCTTTGAGTAGACCGCGCCCTGCCGCATCACCAGATTGGTTTCGAACTCCACGAGATCCAAACCGTAGTGCCGATATAAGGCCTGCCCAAGCGGACCTTGCGCGAGCGTGAAACGAAATCGATTGGCACGGTCGTAACGCAGAACAAATTTCACGAAACCTGAGCACAACACACAGACGCCATCAAAAACGATCAGGGGTTTGCTGTCATCAAAGGCCATAACGAAAGAGTCCGCGCGATAGCTATATGGCGCGGACTCTATTTTCATACTAAAGCGACTCTCTACTTGCGATCGCGCTTCGCACCAATACGTAGACGCAATGCGTTGAGGCGGATGAAGCCTTCAGCATCCTTCTGGTTGTACGCGCCGCGGTCATCTTCGAAGGTCGCAATCTTGGCGTCGAACAGCGTATCTGGCGAACGACGGCCAGCGTTGTAGACATTGCCCTTGTAGAGCTTGAGGCGCACTTCACCGTTGACGTGTTTCTGGGTGTCGTCGATCAGCGCCTGCAGCGCGTTGCGCTCGGGCGAGAACCAGTAGCCGTTGTAAATCAGCTTGGCGT
>JAZKEM010000162.1:0-2822 GCA_040387055.1 Pseudomonadota bacterium
CAAGCATTGAGTGCGCGTTCTGTCTCATCCATGAACTCGATGGCGAGACGATTGGCCAGTGCCTCTGCGGCGATGAAGTAGTTGTGTCCGGCGCCGCGCAATACTTCGAAGCGCGAGTTGGGCAGCACTTTGCTCATCGCCTTACCTGCGCTGCAGTCGACGGCGGTGTCTTCATCCCCATGCAGGATCAGTGCTGGTGACTTGATCTTGGCAACTTCTTTTTTGTCCGCTGCATAGCGAAAAACCGCCCAGGCTTGTGCGGCAACACCGCGCCCTGAGTAAGGGTCACTTTCAACAATGCCGATATCAACTTTGGCGCGATCAATCGGTGCGGCACTGCCATAGGATTTCGGATCGCCACTGCGAAGGATGCGGTGCAACAGAGCAGGGGGTAGCAGGAACAGAGCAGGCATCCACCTTATCCAGAGCGGCGACTTCTCGGTTTTGATGGTGGTGCACCCAAGAATCAGTGAGCGGACGCGCGCTGGATGACGCATAGCCAATTCCATCGTGATGCCGCCTCCCATCGAGACGCCATAGACATGCGCAGACTGCACGCCAGCGGCATCCATGACAGCGATAGCGTCGTTCACAAGATCCTTGATGTGGAAGCGCCAAGTGGTTCCGCTCTTGCCGGTCCCGCGATTATCAAAGCTGATGACTCGATATTTTTTGGCCAGCGCAGGAATCGCGGAGTACCACAGCCGCGAGCTATAACGCAGACCCATGATGAGGAGCAGCGGCGGGCCACTGCCTTCCTCCTGCCAGTGAATGCGAACACCGCTGCTGTTGACGTAAGGCATGACGTATTGGCCTGTTCAGATGGGATGAGTGGTCACTACCGGAGACTCATACTAAGAGCGTCTATGCTTGATGGCTGTCTCCAATGGGACATCAGTAATTAATACTCCGTCATGGACCAGCCGCTTTGTGAAGGCTGCAAGCGCTGAGTTAATTCAATATTGTCGAGAAAGCTTTCGTCGTGCGATACGACGATGAGTGGCCCTTGGTACTGGCGCAGCATGCTTTCCAGTGCCTCGACGGAAGCCAGATCCATATGATTGCAAGGCTCATCTAGCAAGAGCAATTGGGCTGGCTTGTCTGCATAGAGCACTTTGGCTATTGCGGCTTTCAATCGTTCACCGCCGCTAAGCATGCAGGTCGGTAGCCGGATTCTGTCTACATCCAAACCCAGAAGTGCCAGTCTGCTACGTAGTTTTCCTTCTTCAATGCCGGTGTTGGCCACCAGCATCTGATCGAGTATCGAAGTTTCTGGATCCAGCACAGACAGATGTTGATCGAGATAAGCCGTCTCAACAAAAACTTCGCGTTGTCCTGAGACGGGCGCGAGGCG
This sequence comes from Pseudomonadota bacterium, assembly GCA_040387055.1. Lineage (GTDB taxonomy): Bacteria > Pseudomonadota > Gammaproteobacteria > Nevskiales > Nevskiaceae > Stenotrophobium. The sequence goes on from JAZKEM010000162.1 coordinate 1,355, forward strand.
TCCCGCCAATACTTTCAGCAGCGTGGACTTGCCGCTGCCGTTCGGGCCAATGAGACCGATGCGCTGCGCCTTGTTGATTAGCAGGTCTATTTTTTGATGAGGGCCATGGATATGCGGCAGAGTCACATCAAGGAGTTCGACCACCTTGTCTGGCAATGACAAATCACTCTCGGTGTTGAGCAGAACGATTTCCGCGTCGCGCTCAACTTTTCTTGATGCCTCCATGACCTGCAGTGACAATGCTTCACGTGTGGCTTTTTGGCGAGCGCGAAGCTTGCCACCGCTAACCTGACTACGACTCTTCTGCAGTCCCAGAAGGATCGGTGCCTGATTGGCTTCAGACGCTTTCTTTGATCCGCGAGCTTGCTGTTTATCAAGTCGTTCGCGCTGTTGCGTAAGCAATGCTTCTTCACGCTTGCGCTCGGTCTTGCGCAACTCCAATTGCTGAAGAGCTGCTTCACGCTCATGCGCTTTGGTTTCAGCGTAGAACGAATATCCGCCGCCATAACTGCGTAAGCCAAAACTCGAAAGCTCGACGGTACGCTTCATGGTGTCCAGCAGCGCACGATCATGACTGACCACGATCAGGCCACCGGTCCAACGTTGAAGCTGGTCGAGTAGGGCGCGTCGGTTGTCGCGATCGAGATGGTTGGTAGGCTCATCCAGAATCAGCATCTCGGCTCCGGACAGGAACGCTCCGATCAAGGCGACGCGCATCGCTTCACCGCCACTGAGTTGTGTGGCCGGCGTGTGTTCTTGCAGATAGTCCAGCCGATTGATCGCGAGTTCGCGTTGCAACTCTGTTCGGATATTCCAGCGATCACCGACAGCATCGAAATCCTGCTGGCGGGTACTCCCGCTTTCTATGTTGTCGAGCGCATCAATGATTGCACTCACGCCGACGAGATCAGCAACAGTCTGATCCGGCTGCGGTGAGATCTGCTGTGCAAGGTAATGCACGGTGCCGATACGCTGGCATCGCCCGGATGTTGGCGTGAGTTCACCCGCCAGAATGCGAGCCAGCACACTCTTGCCGATACCGTTGCGCCCGACCAAGCCTGTTGGCTGATCGTCGAACTGTTCGTTGAGTTGAGAGAAAAGCAGCCTGCCATCAGGCAGCTGATATGAAACGCCTTGCAGCGTCAGTGAGACAGAATTCGTCATGGGGCCTCCAGCAAACACTCACGACCTTCCGAAACGAATCGGTGGGAAAGTCGACCGTTAGAAAATTACGGTTAGTGCTGGTGACGCATTGGACGAATACCGGTGAGGAATCAGGCACGACAATTGTAATGCGAGCTTGAGGGCTAGAACAGCACCGTAGGGCGGGAGCATCCCGCCTTTCGCGCAAGGCGGGACACTCCCGATCCACTCGAAATCCTCTGGCACAAGCCCTGCAGTAGCTCTGTGAGACGTCAAATCAACGTCGCGGAGCGCGCATGAATTTTAGTGAAATCACCAAGAGTAT
>JAZKEM010000163.1:0-4808 GCA_040387055.1 Pseudomonadota bacterium
GAATACGAGCAAACCAGCCGTGGCTGGATTTCGTATTTCAACGATTTACATAAGGGTCGCAACTCGGGTGTGGCCTGGGGTTGGTTCATTGATGCGTTTGCGGTGGCTTGTCTGATTTTTTGTATCACGGGTTTATTTCTGTTGCAGATTCACGCGGGTAACCGTCCCATTACTTGGCCAGTGGTTGGTTTGGGATTGGTGATTCCGCTAGTGCTCGCGATTTTGTTTATCCACTAAAGAATTGAGGTTTCTCATGCGTCATCGCATTCCTTTCGCACTGTGCGCCGCGCTATTGCCGGGCACGGTGCTTGCTGCCAACTTAAATGTGTCGATTGAAGTGCCGCGCATCGATGTAGCCGAATATCACCGTCCTTACGTTGCCATTTGGTTGGAGCGCGAAGATAAGAGCGTCGCCGCGAATCTTTCTGTTTGGTATCAGCAGAAAAAAGCCGCGCCCGCCGCTGCGCCTGCAGCAATGGGCGGAGCACCTGCTGCTGCACCGAATCCTGCTGGCGGCGTTAAGTGGTTGCCCGATTTGCGCCAATGGTGGCGTCGCAGCGGTCGTGAGTTGCAGTTGCCTGTTGATGGCGTCAGCGGCGCAACACGCGCGCCGGGCGAACACGTACTGAGCTTTAACACTGATAAAGGCGGTCCGCTCGCGAATCTGCCAGCCGGTCAGTACAAGCTGGTGGTGGAATCGGCACGTGAAGAAGGCGGTCGTGAACTGATCGATATTCCGTTTCAGTGGCCTGTTAAGCAGGCGCAGCAGTTGAAGGCCAAGGGTGAGCGCGAGCTGGGCGCAATCGTTCTTGATGTGAAGCCCTAAGTTCAGACCGGAGTACTGCGATGAAAATTTTTCTCAAGACGATGGTCTTTGCTGCAATCTGTCTGCCGCTCACAGCGACTGCACACAAGCAGTGGCTGGCACCATCCAAGACTGTGCTGAATGTTGGTCAGTGGGTGACGTTTGATGCGGGCGTTTCAACCGATCCCTTTGTGCGTGATAACAATGCGGCTCGTGTTGAAAACCTTGTGATCACTGCGCCAGATGGCAGCGTTGTTCTGCCAGAAAATTCCGCGACAGGAAAACTGCGCGCGACATTCGATCTGCAACTGCAACAGCCGGGCACGTATAAGGTTTCCATTGTTAACAGCAGCATTGCTGCCAGCTGGGATGACAATGGCCAGACCAAGCGCTGGCCGGCACGTGGTACGACATTTACGGCAGAAGGTTTTGCCAAAGAAGTGCCAGCCAACGCTAAAGATTTAAAAGTGACTCAATCCATCGGCCGCATTGAAACTTTCGTGACTGCGGGCAAGCCGAATACCACTGCGCTCAAGCCTACTGGCAAGGGCTTGGAGTTGGTGCAGGTGAGTGGCTTTAACGATTTGTATTCTGGCGAACCGGCAACGTTCCAGTTCTTGCTCGATGGCAAACCTGCAGCAGGCGTTGAAGTAGAAGCGATTGCAGACGGCACGCGCTATCGCAATGCGATCAACGAGATTGAATTGAAGACGGACAAAGATGGCCGCTTCACAATTAATTGGGCGCAGCCTGGCCTCTATTATCTCTCCGCAACTGTTAGCGACGACAAAGCTGAAAAGCCAGCCACGCTGCGTCGCAGCAGCTACACCACAACCTTTGAGGTGTTGTCGCCTTAGTTGATCATGCAGGCGCCTGTTGCCTTTGTGGCAATGGGCGCCTCAATGTTTTGAGCTCATGCCTGTTTCGATGAATCGCGTTCTTATCCCCTTGACGCTTGATCCAGTCTCGCTGCCTGCGCATGCGATTGGCGCGGAAGTGCATGCGCTGCACGGCGAGACGATGGGCACCACGTGGTCGTTGCGATTGGTGGCGATCGAGTCAGATTTGCCGCGCTTGAACACTGGCGTGCAATCAAAACTCGATCGCGTAGTTTCGCAGATGAGTCACTGGGAGCCGCAGTCTGATCTATGCGCTTTCAACGGTGCAGTCGCCGGAACTTGGGTAACGCTTCCTGCAGAATTTTTTGAAGTACTCTCTGCTGCCTATGTGCATGCTGCAGAAAGTGGTGGTGCGTTTGATCCAACCATTGGTCCGCTGGTGGATCTCTGGGGCTTTGGCCCAGCGCCACGTCGTAATGCGCCACCCTCTGATTCTGAAATTGCCACAGCGCGAGCTCGCGTAGGTTGGCAGCAACTACAGCTCGATAAAGAACAACGTCGAGTGTTGCAGCCCGGTGGCGTGCAATTAGATTTTTCCTCCATCGCCAAAGGTTACGCGGTCGATCAAATTGCGCGCTTTCTTCAGGGCACTGGTATTGATCATTGGATGATCGAGGTGGGTGGAGAGTTGCGCGGCCAAGGCTGTAAACCGGATGGCCAACCGTGGTGGGTGGAGCTGGAACAGCTGAGCGCAAAATTGCCACGCACGGTCTTGGCTTTGCATGGTTTATCAGTAGCGACGTCTGGCGACTACCGCCGCTTCTTTGAATTTGAAGGACAGCGTTACGCGCACACACTCGATCCACGCAATGGCCGACCCATAACGCATGCATTGGCTTCAGTCACGGTGCTACATGCTGAGTGCATGCAGGCCGATGCCTTGGCGACTTTGCTGGGCGTGTTGAGCCCAACAGAGGCATACGAATATGCGTATTGCCGCGATATCGCCGCACTTTTCATATTGCGCAACGGCGATAATTTTGAAGAGCGTATGACGCCTGCTTTCGAGGCGTTGTCGGATGAGTGAGTGGTTGCTTAGCGTGCAAGGGCAGCGTGTTTTGCACGCGGCCGTTGTTATCTTTATATGGCTGATGTTCTGCGCATTCATCGCATGGAGACGTGTACGGCAACAACGGCGTTTGTCTTTACCAATTGCTGATGGCGCTACGCCTTTGTTGCTGTGTTACGCCAGCCAAACCGGCTTTGCGTTGCGCATTGCCATGCAAACTGCGAAATCATTGCAGGCTGCAGGTCAATCGGTAAGTCTCAAATCTTTGGGCGATGTGGACCTCGCCATTTTGCAATCCAGTGCTCGTGCCTTATTTGTGGTGAGCACGACGGGCGAGGGCGACCCGCCTGATACAGCGATTACGTTTGTTCGCAAAGTCATGCGCGGGCAGGCGAACCTCAAGGGCCTGAACTACGGTTTATTAGCGCTAGGCGATAACGAATATCGTCACTACTGCGGCTTTGGTCGCGAGTTGGATCGTTGGTTAAAACGTCATGGCGCGCAGTCACTATTTGATGCGGTAGAAGTGGATAACGCCGACGAAGGTGCGCTGCGTCATTGGCAACATCATTTAGAACTGCTGGGTAATGGACAAGCCGTGCCTGATTGGACTGAGCCAGAGTATGAAGATTGGCGCTTGGTCGAGCGCACACTGCTCAATGCGGGCAGTGCGGGTGGCGCGGTTTATCACTTGGGCCTAGAGCCGCAAGGTCAATCGCTCACTTGGAGCGCAGGCGATATCGTCGAAATTGGTCCGCGTAATTCACAGGAAAAAGTTAACGACGCGTTAAAGGCGCTTGGTTTGCCTGCATCAACCATCTTGCGACATGACGAACGCGAAGAAGTACTGTCAGATTGGCTCGCACGTTGTTTGCTGCCGCGCCAACTAGAGGATCTGACTCAACAGCTAGTCGAGAATCTCAAGCCGCTGCCGCATCGAGAATATTCTATTGCCTCTATCCCTAAAGATGGGCGCTTGGAATTGTTGTTGCGACAGATGCGTCAGTCTGATGGCAGCTTGGGCTTAGGCTCGGGTTGGTTGACTGAGCATGCGACGGTTGGTGCGGCCATTGCCGTACGTATTCGTAGCAATCCTAGCTTTCACGCGCCGACCGATGATCGCCCTGTGATTTTGATTGGTAATGGCACGGGTTTGGCTGGCCTGCGTGCCCACATCAAGGCGCGTGTTGCTGCCGGACATCGTCGCAACTGGTTGCTGTTCGGTGAGCGCAGCGCTGATCACGATTTTTATCATCGCGAACAAATCGAAGGCTGGCGCAACGATGGCTTTTTGCAGCGCCTAGACCTCGCGTTTTCGCGTGATCAGTCCGAGCGAGTTTATGTGCAGCAACGCTTGAGCGAGGCAGCTGATGAGGTGCGCCGCTGGGTTACAGACGGCGCATCCATCTACGTCTGTGGAAGTCTGGAAGGCATGGCGCCAGCGGTCACAGCGGTACTTAACGACATCCTTGGCGCAGAGCAGTTGGAGCAACTGGCAGCGGATGGGCGTTATCGACGGGACGTTTACTGACGTCTTGGGCTTGCCGCTTGTCTATTGAATTTGCGTTGCCATCCATGGCGCAACAAATTTCTCATCTACTACCACCGGCCCGCACATCCATGTGCGGGCGTTCGCCGAACCAGCGAATGTCCACTGGACATTCGCTAGCTTGGTCCGGCTCACCCCGGTGGCCACGTTAGTGGTCGACCGCCAATGATGTGCAAGTGCAGGTGAAATACCGACTGCCCAGCCCCTGCGCCGTTATTCACAGCCAGACGGAAGGCATCCCCACAGCCCAGCTGCTCGGCGACCTTGCCTGCCGTGAGCATCAGATGGCCGAGTAGGGCCTGATCTTCCGCGGTGGCGTCGCAAAGGCGTGGGATAGGCTTGCGCGGCACCAGTAGCACGTGGACCGGGGCGCCGGGGTTGATGTCCTTGAAGGCGACGCACTGGTCGTCCTCGTAAACGATGCTGGCGGGAATGTCGCGAGCGATGATTTTTTCGAACAGGGTTTTGGACACGGCTAGTTCCGGCTTTGAAAGTGGCTGAATGCTAACATTGGCGCACGCCAATTTAGCTATCTGTCATGTCGGA
>JAZKEM010000164.1:0-14065 GCA_040387055.1 Pseudomonadota bacterium
GCAGGTGCGAAGCCCTGCGTATGCGCACGCAAGGCGCGTGCAGCCAGCTGATGCAGATGCCCGGCCGCGCGAACACTGCGCTCGTTGCCATCAGCCGCCAGCGCACTGGCAGCACTCGCCAATTGCTGAAAGCGCTCATTGAACGCTTGCCAGCTGCTCGCTTCCATCGGAAAAGCCGCGGCGTCGCGCAGTGCTGTGAATGACATGCCAGCGTTGCAGTTCGGATTTGAAGGTCCGGCTGGCAGTCGGGCCGCGAGTTCTGCCAGTGGCATGCAGGCGCGCATCAGACCAATGCCAAGATCAATCGCAGCTGATTTTTCTGCTGAAGGCCCCGGCACCTGATAGGAGTAAGCCAACAAACGCATCATCAGGCCGTAGCACGCATTAGCCAGATCGACTGTTGCAATGGCTTGCTCGTTCTCCAGCCAGATGCGACCTTCCGGACGCGGCGGGCGACGCAACACTGGGTTCGTAGCGGCCGGATGTGCTGGAACAAAATTGGGATCAGCGGCCTGCAAAGCTTCAAACTCGGTGCGGATAGCGGCAAAGCGATTGAAATGCGAACCATCGGTATGGCTGGATGAACCCTCACCTTGCTCAATGATGGTATGAAAGGCTTGTACCGCCGTCTTGCTGCAGAACACCGGCTTGGCGCCAGACAAATTTGTTTCAGCTTGCGATAACTGCAGTTTGCGATTGCCGCAGAACAAAGCCCCCTCGCCATACGCCGTCGCCGCGCTTTGCAAATGCTCACTGAGCGCCAGGTAAAAAGTCCCGACCGCTTCATAGTCCATCGACATTGGCGTCAAGCGTCGCGTGCTGTGACCGCGCAGGAAACGTCGCTCGGCGGCAAAACCCTCGCCTTCACATTCGCTGCTACCCAGTGGTCGCTCCAGATAGATAAAGTGCTGCAGCGTGGCGCAGTTAAACGGTGCCAGCTTGACCACGATATCTGCTGGCAGCACGCCAACATCGAGTGGGAAATTGGCGCGACCAAAACGCGGTGCGCCGCCTAAGGCCGAGGTGATATTCCATACCGCGGCGAGATGGCTCATCTCTTCCACAGCAATGTGAATGATCTCTTGGCGCCAACGCGCTACCGCCTCGGCCTGCACCGGCGTCAGACCTTCGGCCTCGCCTGATTTGAGACTGGCAGCGGCGTAGAGGTAGGTGCACATCAGGCAATGTTCCAGCTCTGCAGCTTCGTAGAGCGCGTGGATCAATTCCTCTCGACTACAAACGTCAGTAAGAGACACAAGAGAATTGGCAGGGACGTTCATATAGGTTTCCGATGTTCGGTGCTAGAAGAATCTAACAGTAAATAGTTTGTGGTCTGAATTAACGCTTGCTGTGCCGGTAACTGCCAGGCGTACAACCAATCAGTCGAGTAAAGCAGCGAGTAAAGTGGCTCTGGTCGGAAAAACCCGTAATCTGCGCAATATCCGCCAAGGCGCGGTCGTCGTCGAGTAGCAACCTCGACGCCATCTCGATCCGTTGCCGAGTGACATAGTGATGAGGCGAGATGCCCGCACTGTGCTTGAACTGTCGCGAAAAATGACTAGCTGACAGGCCCGTCATCCGTGCCAGCTCCTCTACCGATAGATTGCGGCCCAGATTACTTTCAATGTACTGGCGGGCACTACGAAAAACCTTAGGCGGCAGGCCTGACTGAATCGGATTGCCGCGGATCGTTGTACGCATATATTGCAATCGCGCTGAACGAGGTCGGCTATGCAGCGTGTTCTGACTGGCGCTGCGCCGACTCACAGAACGACGTTGCGGCGGCGTGGCAATACCGCGCCAGATCTTTCCACTATCGCGTGTGAGAAATGACACGATTTGGTCTTCGTCACCAGCTTCGGCCGAAAATTGTGGGCAGTGTTCGAACAATTCTTTTAGCTGGACGCCGCACTGCAAGGATTGCAGCCCCAGTGCGGTGACTGAGCGCGTATTCTCTTCGACAGCGACAATGATTTGATCTTTGTCGACAGCCAGCAGCACCGGCGCTTGTTCACCATCGCCGGACTGCAACGCCAGTATCCAGTGTCGGCGTTGAGCCGTGCGGAACTCACGTTCTTGAATCGCTCTGGCGCAGTCGGCGATTACCGTCAACGCCATCGCATGAGATCGGTCGGATATCTCGGTGGCGCGACTGACCACATTCAATATCGCTTTGAGCTTGCCGTCGGCGTCGAAGATCGGCGCGGCAGAACAGCTCAGCGTCGAATAGTGGTGGCGAAAATGTTGCTGACGATGAACGTTGAGCGGTCGTTGTTCGATCACACAAGTGCCAATGCCATTGGTCCCTTGCGCTTCTTCAGTCCACCGCGCGCCAACACGAGTGCCAAACGCCGTTAGCGCATCGGCGTCTGCCTCGCGGCAGTATCGTTCGAGAATGATGCCTTGCGGATCAGCCAGAAGCGTGGCGTAACCGATGGAACTGACCATGGCGTGCAGTCGCCCGAGTTCATCCTGAGCCAAAGCAATAGTCGGCTCCAGTGATTCACGCGTGTAGCTCAGCTCCGTTGCGTCAACGACATCGGGGGCTGTGTCTGAATCCGGATCAAGATGATGCTGATGGATGCAGCGCTGTCTGGATGCGCTGAGATCGTTCGACCAATCCTGATTGTCGAGGTCGAAAGCAACTGGAGTTTGCAGGCGTAGCACTGACGGGTTCCCCACCAAATTGGGTGATGTCGGTGCGTCCTGCATCCAAAGCGACATTGATTTATGTCAGCTGCAGCATCATCTCAGCTTCTCAAACGAAGTCAACCATCTGAATGAGTGTGTTTAGTGCGTGAGCAAGCGGAGCGTTTAAACAGGCCAATCGATCTGCACGATCACGTCGCCCAGAAAATCCATCTTTCGATTTGCAAGGACAGCCCACTCAATGCCTCGCGTATAAATCGCGGACATAAAAAAAGCGCCGTTAGGCGCTTTTCTCATTTTTATGTGGCGGAGCGGACGGGACTCGAACCCGCGACCCACGGCGTGACAGGCCGTTATTCTAACCAACTGAACTACCGCTCCACATAAACTTGATGGTGGGTGCTGAGGGGCTCGAACCCCCGACATTCGCCTTGTAAGGGCGACGCTCTACCAGCTGAGCTAAGCACCCAAAGGCTGTTGTTTTTGAAACAACCCAACTGAGACAGCTATTTTATAGCATCCTTTAAAGCTTTGCCAGCCTTAAATGATGGCGTTTTGCTGGCTTTGATCTTCAAAGGTGTGCCGGTCTTGGGATTACGGCCGGTGCGAGCGGCACGCTCACGGACCAAGAAGGTGCCGAAGCCGACGAGAGAAACCTTGTCCTTCTTCTTAAGTGCCTTGCCCACTACTTCAAACAACGAGTCAATCGCACGAGCCGCATCTGCTTTGGAGATGTCGGCCTTGTCTGCGACTGCAGCAATCAGTTCAGTTTTATTCATCTAACAAACCCCCTAATAAATTTTTTTCATTGAAACGAGCTTCCCTGCTCGTTTCCAAATGTCACCGACTTTCCTGCGGCAGGGTCATCGCTGGGCGAGGCCTGCTATACAAGGAGTGATGGAGTGCGCAGCTTTATATCAAGCGAAAACACGGAGCGTCAACAAAATTTACTGCTCTATTTATGACACTCAAATTTCAAGCTTTGTGATGGCGATTTTCCTACGCACGGGATGCATTTAAAGGTCGCACTGTCAAGGCCAAAACGCATGACCTTATTGCGATATTTCATACCAATGCATCAGCCTCCAAAGCACATTAGAAAGATCGCGTCTCTCCATGTTTAAAGACCCAAAATTTTTCTGCGTCGACTCCAGCAGCAGCCAATTCACTCACTAACTGCTTTGGCGGCTGGTCGGCGGGCTCGGCGGTTAGCTGGAATGTGCCCCAGTGCATCGCCACCGATTGACGGCTCTGTAAGTCCTGATGAATTTTGACCGCCTCAGCCGGATCCACATGCACCGGGCGCATGAACCAGCGCGGCTCATAGGCGCCAATCGGGATCAATGCCAGATCCACCGGCGCAAAACGCTCGCCGATATCTGCAAAATCTTTTGAATATCCAGTGTCACCAGCAAAGAAGATTTTCTTGCCCGCAACCTCAGCAATAAAACCGCACCACAAGCTGGCATTGCGATCGTGCGCGCCACGACCGGAGAAATGCTGAACCGGCACCGCACTGATTTTGGCCCCCAGCACTTGCGTGTCCTGCCACCAATCCAACTCAATCACATTATGAATGCCGCGACGCTTAAACCATTGGGCGAGGCCAAGAGCGACGACGAAGATTAGGCGCGGATGATCCTTGGCCAATCGACGCACCGCCTTCTCATCCAGGTGGTCATAGTGGTTATGCGAGACCAGCGCGATATCCAAGGACGGCAAATCTTGATAACGCATTGCGGGTGGCGCCATCCGCTTGGGCCCCACTACTGAAAATGGCGAAGCGCGGTCACTGAATACAGGGTCCGTGATGATATTCAGACCGGCAATCTGAATCAGGAAGGTCGAATGCCCGATCCAAGTCAGATTGGATTGGCTGCGATTAGCCCTCAGCATGGCCACATCGGGCTGCAAAACCGTGAAATGGACTTTGGGCAGCTTCAGCAGCAAAAATTCCGGCAACCACTTGATTGCCTGCATCGCGCCATGGCTTTCTGTGGAGTAGCGATTATGAAAACGGCCGTTGCGGAAATGCGGGCGATCTTCCAAGGGCTTCAATCCGGTTGATTTGTGGGGCCTAACGGGTATGCTGGCGCGGTTTTTCGCCAACGCTATGACCATGCAACTGTACAACACCTTAAACAGCCGCAAAGAGCCCTTTACCCCTCAGAGTCCTGATCGGGTGACGATGTATGTCTGCGGCCCCACGGTCTATAGCTATGCGCATATCGGCAACTATCGCCCGCCGGTAGTGTTCGACACGCTAGCCCGCGTCCTGCGCCGCCGCTTTGGTCGTGTCGATTACGCCCGCAACATTACGGACATCGACGACAAGATCAATGCTGCCGCCGCTAAAGAAGGCGTCGACATCAGCGTCATCACCGATCGCTATACCGCCGCGTATCACGCTGACCTGCAGTCACTCGGGGTTGAGCCGACCACGCACGAACCGCGTGTGACCAAACATTTGCCGCAGATTATCTCGATGATCGAGAACCTGATCAGCGCAGGCCATGCATACGCAGCGGAAGGCCACGTTCTGTTTAACGTGCCGTCCTACCCCGACTACGGCAAGCTCTCCAAGCGCGACACGCGCGAGATGCTCGCCGGTGCACGCGTCGAAGTCGCTCCTTATAAGAAGGACGCTGGCGACTTCGTGTTGTGGAAACCCTCACCTGCTGAATTGCCAGGTTGGGACTCACCCTGGGGCCGCGGCCGTCCAGGCTGGCATATCGAATGTTCCGCGATGTCTGAAGCCGTTCTGGGCGAAACCATCGACATTCACGGCGGCGGACACGATCTGGTGTTCCCGCACCACGAAAACGAAATCGCACAAAGCACCTGCGCACACGGCGGCAAAACTTACGCACGCTACTGGATGCACAACGGCTTCGTGAATGTGAACCACGAGAAGATGAGCAAATCGATCGGCAATGTTTTGCTGGTGAAAGATTTGCTGCAGTCACTGCCGGGCGAAGTGATTCGCCTCGTACTGCTCACCGGCCACTACCGTCAGCCATTGGACTGGACCGATGAAGTCGCCAGCGATGCACGCAAGAAGCTCGACCGCGTTTACGGCGCGCTGCGTGATTTGGGCGACGTGAAACCTGCTGAAGGCGTCACTGCGCCTGAAGCGTTCATCGCCGCACTGGAAGACGATCTCAATACGCCGATGGCCTTGGCAGAATTGTTTGATCTGGTTCGCGCCGCCAACAAAGCCGATAACGATGCTGACAAAGCACGCATCAAAGCTCAGTTGTTAGACGCAGGGCATTTGTTGGGCCTGCTGCAACAGACACCAGCCGCATGGTTTGCAACCGCATCGCCTTCATCAACAAGCAGCATCACGCCAGAAGAAATCGAAGCACTTGTTGCTGCACGCCTCACCGCACGCGCCAACAAGAACTGGGCAGAGTCGGATCGCATTCGCGACGAACTCAAAGCCAAAGGCGTGCTGGTCGAAGATTCTAAAGACGGTCAACGCTGGCGCATGCTGTAAGCGCCAGTCTTTTGTCATCCCCGCGAAGGCGGGGATCCAGTTTAACGCCTGTGCAAATCTTCACGAACACTGGATTCCCGCCTACGCGGGAATGACAGCTACACGGCGTAGCGCTGTCCCGGCTGCGCCGTTGCCAACCACTTCTGATACGAAGGCACACTCGCCTCGCCTTCCGCTGGAGCCCACGGCGCAAACTGCGTAATGCGTGCTGCATCGTAAGGGCCTTCTTTCACCTCAAAGAAGGCCGCGTGCTCTGTTAGCGGAATATAGCTGTGCCAAGTTTGCGGCAGTAGCTCCAATGCAATAACTGAGCTATTCGGCTCAAGACGAACACGCTCACTCACTGCGCCATCGTCTTCAAAAATAATAATCTCAATAACGCCGCTCAAAGCCAGCGTCATCTCCCACTTGTCCATTTCATAGTGGCGATGCGGGCGGATGTAAGTACCGCGGCTCATTTGAATGATCAGACGCTGCACTAAAGATTCAGCGCCTTCATGGAAGTTGAAATTGGTGCGCTTGCGCGGGCTCGCATCGGCCTGCGCAGCCAAACCCGTTAATAGATCGTAGGAAATCGTGCGTAAAGTCATTTGCGCTTCCCACCAAGACGGCCGTAGCAATCGCAGGTCGTTAGATGGTCGTTAACCATCCCTGTCGCCTGCATATACGCATAGATAATGGTGCTGCCGACAAACTTGAATCCACGCTTGAGCAGATCTTTGCTGATTCGATCTGACAGCTCCGTCTTGGTCGGCACATCCTTCATCGATTTGAAGTGATTGATGATCGGCTTGTCGTTCACAAACGACCAGTAATACGCTGAGAAGCTACCGAATTCCTGCTGAACTTTAATAAACGCTTTGGCGTTGGTGCGGGCGGACGCAATCTTGAGTTTGTTGCGAACGATTGCCGGATTAAGGATCAGTTTTTCCAGCTTTGCATCGGTATAGCGTGCGACCTTCTGCACATCAAAATCATCAAACGCTGCACGATAGCCTTCCCGCTTAGCCAAGATCGTGCTCCACGACAAACCGGCTTGCGCGCCTTCAAGAATCAGAAACTCGAACAGCGCGCAATCATCACGCTGCGGCACACCCCACTCGGTGTCGTGGTAGATGATTTCTAGCGGCGTGCGATCTGCCCATGAACAGCGTTTGATTGGCTTGCTCACAAAGGTCCCCATTGCGATGATACGGAAATGATAGACCAGAATGGCCCACGTAACCCACGCGGAAAACTTGGCCTGCTCGCACATGAAGTCCGTGCCTGCACGATCTGTTCGCAACATCTGCCGCTAGGCCCGCGCCCAGTTATACGTGTAGACGAAAGCGTGCGCGTGCTCATTACCGGCCAAGCGCCTGGCACACGCGTACATGAAACAGGCATCCCCTGGAACGATCCCAGCGGCGACCGCTTACGCGAATGGCTGGGGGTTGATCGAAACGCTTTCTACAACCTTGATCATTTTGGCCTCGTGCCTATGGGCTTTTGTTATCCCGGACGCGGCAATGGCGGCGATCTACCCCCACGCCCAGAATGCGCCCCACTTTGGCACCCTCGCCTCCGTGGATTATTGCCAAACGTGAAACTTACTTTGCTTATCGGCCGTTACGCGCAGCAGCGTTATCTAGATGTAGGCAAGGAAAATCTCGAACATACCGTACGACGCTGGCAGGACTTTTCAGCGCAAGGATTCTTTCCATTGCCCCATCCTTCGCCACGCAATACGCAATGGCTACGTAATCGCCCATGGTTTGATGCGGAAGTGTTGCCCGCCTTACGCAGCGCCGTTGCCAAGGCACTGTCGAGATAAATTAATATTTAGCGACTTGCTGGCGGATTAGCGAACACACCGTGTGTCGTATCCGCATATGAAGCTGGATCCTCAATCGGTTCTATGTGAGAGATCGCGGTGACACCAGGCATCAACTGCGAGAGACGCCCCTCAACACGTTCTGCCAATTCATGAGCTTGCTGCACCGACCAAGCACCAGGCACCAGCAAGTGAAACGAAACGAAACGCTGCGCGGCTGCGCGACGTGTACGGATCGCATGAAAGTGGACATTATCATTGCTGAATTCCGTTAACACTTGATCGAGCGTATTGAGATCTTCTGAGTTCCAAGCGGCATCCATTAATCCATCAACAGACTCGCGCAGCAGACGCACGCCCGTCCACAAAATATTAAGCGCAACAGCAATCGCGATCAGTGGATCCAGCAAGCGCCAGCCCGTCACTGCCACGAGCGCAACACCGATCAAAATACCAACGGAAGTCCAAACGTCCGTCATCAGATGATGGCTATCTGCCTGCAGCGTGATGGAACGATGCTCACGCCCTGCTTTGCTCAAAATTCTTGCAACAATCAAATTCACAACTGCTGCGGCCGCTGAAACTGCAAGGCCGATCCAAGCCTGCTGCAGAGGCTGCGGATTAAACAGGCTCGGCACTGCTTGCCAGATGATCAATCCACCTGCGATGAAGATCAGCATGCCTTCAAAACCGCTGGAGAAATATTCGGCCTTGCTATGTCCGTAGGCGTGGTCGTCGTCCGGCGGCTGCATCGCAATGCGCAGCATCATCAGCGCCATAACGGCACCGCCGAGATTCACCAGTGACTCCAGCGCGTCCGACAGCAGGCCTACCGAGCCCGTGAGTTGCCATGCCAGCAACTTGAGACCCATGGTCAAAATCGCCGCAGCGATCGACAACCAAGCGTAGCGAGTCAGTGATTGAGCAACCATGAAATCTTTAACCGTTATGGTGAGCGCCCGCCGAGGGCGTAAGCGGGAGCATACACGGGCATTCGCCCAAAATGACAACGCCCCGTAAGTACGGGGCGCGGTCATTATTTCACGATATTTAAGCCGGTTTATGAATCTTGAACCAAGCTGCGTACAGCGCAGGCAAGAACAGCAACGTTAGCGCCGTCGCGGCAATCAAGCCACCCATGATCGCTACAGCCATTGGTCCGAAGAATTCGCTGCGTGACAGCGGGATCATCGCTAATACCGCCGCCAATGCCGTCAAAACAATGGGGCGTAAACGACGCATCGTTGCATCCGCAATCGCGTTGTAGGGGTCGTGTCCGGCAGAAATATCCTGCTCAATCTGATCAACCAAAATCACACTATTGCGCATGATCATTCCGGACAGCGCGATGGTGCCAAGCATGGCGACAAAGCCGAAGGGCTGGCCAAACAGCAGCATCGTGATCACAACGCCAATGATGCCAAGCGGCGCTGTCAGCACCACCATCAATACGCGCGAGAAACTGCGCAGTTGCAACATCAGCACCGTAAACACCACGACGACGAATAGCGGCATGCCGGCATTCACCGAGTCCTGCCCCTTAGCGCTCTCTTCAACCGTGCCGCCCGCCTCTAACAGATAGCCTGGCGGCAGCTGCGCGCGGATAGGTTGAAGCAATGGCTCAAGCTGTGCGGTAATCGCTGCAGCTTGCACTGCGCCATAAACATCTCCACGCACGGTGATCGTTGGCAAACGGTTACGACGCCAGATGATGCCGTCTTCAAAGTCATACTCGAAATGCGCGATCTGATTGAGCGGAATATTAGTGCCGTCTGCGCGCGGAATCGCCGTGTTATCCAAATAAGACAAACGCGCACGCTCATTCGGTGGGCCGCGGAACAATACTTCAATCAACTTATTCTTCTCACGCAAGAACGTAATCTGACCGCCGTTTAGTGAGTTGCTCATGAACTGCGCAACCGACTGCGAGCTGACGCCCAAGGCACCCGCGCGATCCTGATCAATGATCAGGCGCACTACCTTGATCTTGTCTTCCCAATCCAAATGCACATTGGCGACGTTCTTGTTATTGCGCACGACGTCTGCAATTTTTCCTGCAAACTCACGCAATAACTTGGGATCTTCGCCGCTCACACGCAACTGGATCGGATAACCGACTGGCGGGCCGTTCTCAAGACGCAGCACACGCGTACGCAGATCCGGGAATTTTTCCGGCATGACGCTCAGCAAGTTTGAGCGTATGCGTTCGCGATCTTCCGAACTCTTGGCCGTCAATACAAACTGCGCAAAATTGTCAGACTGCAGCTGCTGATCAATTGGCAGAATAAAGCGCGGCGCACCCGTGCCGATGTAAGCCACGTAGTTCGTCAAGCCAGTTTCTTTAGCGAGGATTTCTTCCAAACGCTTGGCCGCAGCATCGGTTGCGTCCAGCGATGCGCCTTGACTCAATTTGAGATCGACCAACAGCTCAAGACGTGTTGATGGCGGGAAGTATTGCTGCGGAATAAAAGCGAAGCCACCAATCGACAATACAAAGCTCAGCGCTGTTACACCGATCACCGTCCAACGACGATCGACGCACCACGCAACTAAGGCACGAAAACGGCGATAGAACTTGGTTTGATAGGGATCATGTGAACCCGGCTTTACATTGTCGCCGTGGTGATCAGGCAACAAGCGATAGCCCAGATAAGGCACAAAAATAACTGCTGCGACCCAAGACACTAACAAGGCGATGGTCACAACTTCAAAGATTGAGCGCGTGTATTCACCCACGCCAGACTTAGCGGTCGCAATCGGCAAAAAGCCTGCGGCTGTAACGAGTGTACCGGTCAACATCGGGAATGCTGTGCTGGAGTACGCAAAGGCGGCCGCTTTCACACGATCCCAGCCTTGCTCCATTTTCACTGCCATCATTTCAACTGCAATGATCGCATCGTCAACCAACAAACCTAGTGCGAGCACTAGCGCACCTAGAGAGATTTTGTGCAGGCCGATGTCAAAATACTTCATCGCTGCAAATGTGGTTGCCAACACCAGCGGAATCGTCAGGGCAACGACCAAGCCCGGGCGATAGCCCAGCGAGAAGAAGCTGACCAACAACACAATCACGACTGCCTCAGCTAATGAACGAACGAACTCGTTCACGCCACGCTTCACCGCGCGAGGCTGATCAGCGACGCGATCTAGCGTCAAACCCAGTGGAAGCTCTGCCTGTATCGCCGCGAATTCGGCGTCCAGTGCTTTACCGAGGCGAATGATGTCGCCACCGGTATCCATCGAAACGCCCATCGCCAGCGCCGCGTTTCCTTTGAATCTAACGCGTGGATCAGCAGGGTCGGTATAAGTGCGCACAACATGCGCAACGTCACCAATCCGCAAAGTGCGACCCTTGTAGTTCAGCGGCGCATTTTCGATATCGTCGATCGTTTTGAAAGCGCCCGTAGGACGCAGCGCAATACTATCCGTACTGGTTTGAAAAACGCCCGCAGCCGTCACACTGTTCTGTTGTTGGATCGTGTCAAAGATCAATTGCGGCGGAATGCCTAGTTGCGCACGCTTGATGTTGTCGAGGCGAACCTCGATCTTTTCATTCTGCACACCAAAGAATTCGACCTTCGAAACATCTTTAATGCGCAGAAGACGCGCACGAATGATGTCCCCGTATTCTTTCAACTCGGCTGGTGTGAAATCTTTGCCAGTGAGCGCATAAACATTACCGAACGTGTCACCGAACTCGTCGTTAAAAAATGGCCCAACGACACCCTGCGGTAGGCTTTGTTTGATGTCACTAACTTTTTTACGAACCTGATAAAAAGTTTCAGGCATGTTGCCTAAACCAGAATCCTCACGCGCAATAAAAAACACCAGTGACTCGCCGGGTTTTGAATAGCTACGCAAGTAATCGAGTTGCTGGTGCTCTTGTAGCTTTTCTTCGATGCGGTCGGTGACCTGCAATTCAACTTGCTCAGCGCTTGCGCCGGGCCAATACGTCTTGATCACCATCATGCGAAAAGTGAATGGCGGATCTTCCGATTGCCCCAAATTCAGATACGACCAAACACCGGCCGCTCCGAGCAGTATCATCAAATAAACAACGATGACACGATTGGCTAACGCCCACTCCGATAGATTGAAGCGTCCGGCGCTCACGACGGTTTAACCTCACGTGGACGTTGAATCGGCTTGACCACTTGACCTTCGCCGAGCAGCTGCACGCCTGCACTAATCAGCGGCATGCCTGGCTTTAGCGCACCACTCACAACCGCAAAACCCTCGACGTAACGCAGAACGGCTACTGGAATTTTGTGAGCCTTGTTATCCGCTGCCACCGTCCACACCACAGGCTTGCCATCCACCTGCGCGACAGCAGACAAAGGTACTTGGTACAAAGAACCATCAACCTTGGCGCCCATGAACACCGTAGCGGTCATGCCCAATTGCACAGCATCGTCGCTGCCAACAATCGTGATACGCGCTTCATGTGTACGCGTGCTGGGATCCGCTTGCATATTGATCGTGCGAACACGCGCCTCGTAATACTTGCTGGGATTAGCCCAAAGCGAAATCGCCAGCTTGGACGCATTGCGCAAAGCACTGACGCGCCCTTCTGGCACGCTGATAACCACTTCACGTTCGTTATCTGTTGCGAAACGGAATACCGGTTGACCCGCCGCAATAACTTGACCCGCTTCTGCGAGCACTGAAGTAATCAGTCCGGATTTAGTTGCCGTCAGCGTGGTGTAACGCATCTGGTTATTGATCACGGCGTGATTGGATTTAGCTTGATCGCGACGCGCTTCTGCCAGCTCCAGCGTGTTCTGTTTTTGCTCGAACATAGACTTGCTGATGAAGCCCTTGCCCAGCAGATCTTGATAACGCTGCAGATCAGCCTGTGCCAACTTTACATCGGCATCTGCAGCGATGACCGCAGATTTGGAAGCGTCACTATTGAGTCTGTTGTCTTCAGGATCGAGCGTCGCCAGCACCTGTCCGGCTTTGACCGCAGCACCCGCATCAACGCGACGCGTCAGCATTTTTCCAGAGATGCGGAAAGAAAGATCCGCTTCCTCGCGCGAATGTACTGCGCCGGGGAATACTTCACCCGACTCACCCACCAGTGCTTGCGCGTGCTCGATGACGACCGGCTTTATCTGTGGGGCCTCCTCTGCTTTTTTGGAGCACGCAACCAACAACAAACTGGCAGCGATTGCGGAAATGGGCAGAGACAGGTGCAAAGGTCGCGGTAACCGCATGGCGGATTCCTAGGGGCTCAAAATCAGTTCATATACTATACCGACTGGTTTATTAATGTGCGAGGCGTTATGGTGTTAGCAATGCCTGACCTACAAACACCTCATTTCGCATGAAAAAGTGCCCGCCCAAGCGTGGTCGCCCTAAAGATCCAGACAAGCGTTTGGCGATTCTCGAATCAGCCAAAGAGCTGTTCGTGGAGCAGGGCTATGCAGGCACGAGCATGGACGCCATTGCTAAGAACGCAGGTGTTTCCAAACTGACGCTTTATAGTCACTTCGGACATAAAGAAGACCTGTTTCAGCAGTGCGTGGTGTCAAAGTGCGAAGAGCATGCACCGCACGCGCTTTACGACCCCACCAACAATTTGCCGCTGCGTAAGCGCCTGCTAAGCATTGGCGAAGCATTCATTGAGTTGCTGTTTAGCGAAGAGGCCGTCAAGTTCTACCGCATGATGGCGGGCGAAGCGCGCCAAACCGGCAAGCTCGGCCGCTTGTTCCACGCGGCAGGTCCGCAGCGCATGTTGGATCAGTTTGAGGAGTTGCTAGCGGCCGCTGTCCATAACGGTGAATTAGAAGTGCGCGATCGGCAACGTGCAGCTAATCATTACTTCAGCATGATGCGTGGCGATCACCATATGCGCGTGATCATGGGTGAGCCCCGCCCGCCTGCCAGTGAACTGCGTGCGCATGCTGCGGATGTTGTCGAGGTTTTTCTGAGCGCGTATAGGCCGCGCTAAGTGGTACTCGCGTTTGTACCACCCCGATAGTTCAGTTAGCCGCCTTGCGGCGTAACTCTTTCGGCTCTTCTCTGATGTGTTGTGTTCCGCGCTGAGGCGCGGGTAACTTTCTTTGATTAACGTCAAAGAAACTCACGAAAGAAAACGTTTC
>JAZKEM010000165.1:0-4251 GCA_040387055.1 Pseudomonadota bacterium
GCGTGCGCCTGATGGGCTTCGGCCACCGCGTGTACAAGAACTTCGACCCGCGCGCCACGATCATCCGCGAGCAGTGCCACAAGGTGCTCAAGCACCTCGGCAAGGAAAACGATCCTCAGCTGGAACTGGCGATGGAACTCGAGCGCATCGCGCTGTCCGACGATTACTTCAAGGACCGCAAGCTCTACCCCAACGTCGATTTCTACTCCGGCATCATTTACAAGGCGATCGGCATCCCCGTGAACATGTTCACGCCGATGTTCGCAGTAGCCCGTACCGTGGGTTGGGTGGCGCACTGGGCGGAAATGGTTTCCGACCCGAGCATGCGTATTGCTCGTCCTCGCCAGGTTTATACCGGCGCTCCGGATCGCAAAGTCGCTCCACTAGCTTCACGCTAAGCGGTTCGGCAGTACAGAAAAGCCCTCTTCGGAGGGCTTTTCTCGTTTATGGCCATGGATGGCCTGTACGTCGCGGGCGCAGGATGCGCGCGAGCGACGCGGTCGGAGAACTAGATGCAGTAGTAAATTGCCGAATGCGCAGGAGCGGAGGCGTTCGCAAAGCGCGAAACCCCCAAATAGCTCAATCAGCAGCTCATATTTGTTGAGAATGATTATTGTTTGAATTATGCTGGGGGCAACTTAGCACGATCGATGATCAATCTTTAGGAGCTGCGCTGTGACCATACTGCAAAAAAATGTTGTTCAATCGCCGCGCGTCGGCCAGGCAAATGCAAGCGCAAACGGCCGCAGCACGCAAGGCGAAATTAATAGCCGCGCCCTACTGGCAGGAATGGACTGCATTCCGATTCGTCACGGGGACAATGTGTATTGGCTGCGTGCTACGCGCCAGGGAAAACTTTTGCTGACCAAATAAGGCTCCAACTATTTCAGCGATCAGCGCCTGCGTTATGCAGGCGCTTTTTTTATGGGAGCTACTTAATTGTTTTCGAGCAGGTTTTGTACAGCTGCAAGATCAAGCCGTTTGTAGCTCAGGCCGTCAGCGGGATTCAGCGGCGGGCGTCGTTGATCATCAATCGGGAAAATGGCGACATCGACGCCAATCCCATCGGCATCAAAACTCGCGAGTGGAATGTCGTGCTCTTGGCCGTTGGCGTAACGATAGCGGCGGTCGCCGAGCTCGTAGTGAATGCCGCGATCTTGTAGAAACACGTCGAGTATTTCTGCTTTTTCGTGGAATGCATGGAGTTGTACGTGATGCGTCGCATTGATGGCACCACTCACCGCGCCGCCTACTAAGCGCGGCTGAAAATCGGCCAGCCATTTCATCGCCTGTAGCGCCGTACGACGCAGGCGAGCCAAATGTTCGGTGTATTCCTCGCCACCAAACAAGCGTTGATACTCGAGCACGGCTTGCTGCACCGTGGCGTTGTCAGGCAAAGAAGCGCGTGAACCTAGGCCGAGTCGTTCTGCGGCTTTTTGTTTGGCCAATCGATAGTCAGTGACCTGCTCTTCGCAAATCACTCTGGCTGCTTCCTGCGCCAGTTCGTAGTGCAACAAGCCACTGCTTTGTGTGCCCATCGTTGTCACTCAGCTGATTAAAGTGGTCCGTGCTTGGTAGAGATCATAAAAGCGGTACGTTGAAGACGCTAAGAACTAAAAAAGATCCTCTGCAGCGGATTTCTCTTTCGGCGCTTCAGATTCGCTATCGGCAGCCGGGATGCGGTCTGCTTGAACGGTTTCAAAGATGGCGTTTGCATCATCAGCATCGGCCAATTTGCCGGTCAGTGGATCGATGCGGACATTGGCCAGACCACTAGGGCGCGGCAGTCTTTCTTGCGGCACGCCTTTGAGCGCGATGCGCATGAAATCCATCCAGATCGGCAGGGCAGCGCGGCCGCCGACTTCGCCACGGCCCATGGGTGTGGGCTGATCAAAGCCAACCCAAGATACGGCTACCAAATCTTTTTGGAAGCCATTGAACCAAGCGTCGGTTTCGTCGTTGCTGGTGCCGGTTTTACCGGCAAGGTCGCTGCGACCCAATGAATTCACGGCTGCAGCAGTGCCGCGCACGGTGACGTCGTGCAGCATGTCTGAAATGAGCCAGATCACCTGCGGATCAATGACGCGTGGAGCTGAGCCATTGGTAGATGCGGGAACAACGGCAGCTGGTGGTGCCGTAGCTGCGACGGTTGTTGATCCATCCGGAGCCGGTACAGCTGGCGGCGGCAGTCCGCAGCTAGAGCAAGCTGTTTTGGGCGAAGCTTTTAATAGAACTGCGCCTTTGGCATCACGAATCTCACGAATGAAATAAGGGCTGACCAAGAAGCCGCCGTTGGCGATGGTGGCGTAGCCGCGTGCTAGTTCTAATGGGGTGTAGACCGCGGTGCCTAGCGCTAGGGTCAGATCGCGTGGCATGCGGTCGGCAGGCAGGCCGAAACGAGGGATGAATTCACGCGCGGTACTGATGCCTAAAGCCATCAAAATCCGAATTGAAACAAGATTGCGCGATTGTACCAAAGCTTCGCGCATGCGCATCGGGCCATTGAAGCTGCCGCCGTAATTTTCAGGACGCCAGGCAGATTCAAGATTAGGGTCGTCGAACACCACTGGGGCGTCGAGAAACACAGAAGCGGGTGTGTAGCCGTTTGCGAGCGCGGTGGCATATAGGAAGGGCTTGAATCCGCTACCGACCTGACGACGCGCTTGAATCGCGCGGTTGAATTTGCCTTGGAAGAAATCGTAACCGCCGATGAGCGCTTGAATCGCACCGTCTTTGGGATCAAGTGCAACAAATGCGCCTTGCACTTGCGGCACTTGGGCCAGTCTCCAGCGTTCGCCTACGCGTTTAATGCGAACGATATCGCCGGGCAGCAGTGTTTTTTTGGCTGAAAAATTGGCCCATTTAAAGTCGTTTTGGACCACGCTGACGCGGCCTGTACGAGTCAGTAACTGCAGGCTGTCGGCTGAAAAGGCCGTGACAACCGCGGGAACTAGGCCTGATAAGAGAGGACGTTCGTCGAGCGCAGCATCGATTTTGGGGCTGCCGGTTGTGAGTAGCGGGATCAAATCCGGCGTTAACTTAGCCTCTGCGCCGCGATAGCCGTGGCGTTCATCGTAGTCGAGCAATGAGCGGCGCAATGCGGCATTGGCAGCGATCTGGCGGTTGGCATTGATCGTGGTGATAACGGTAAATCCGCGGTTGTAGGCGTCTTCCCCGTATTTTGTGAACATCTCTGCGCGCACCATTTCCGCGACATAGTGCGCATCGACATCTACCGCCATATGCGCAGCCCGTACGACCACAGGCGCGGCAACGGCAGCGGTGTATTCGGCTTTGGTGATGTAACTCAACTCAAGCATGCGACGCAGCACATAATTGCGGCGCTCTGCGGCACGCGCAGGGTTTTTGACTGGGTTATTGGTTGAAGGCGCTTTCGGCAAGCTGGCGATGACCGCGATCTCAGACAGGGTCAGATCTTTGACGTCTTTGTCGAAATAAACTTTGGCAGCGGCGCCAACGCCATAAGCGCGTTCGCCTAGGTAAATCTTGTTCAGATAGAGCTCGAGAATTTCTTCCTTCGTCAGTTCACGCTCAATTTTTTGTGCGAGCAGGATTTCGCGAAACTTACGCGTGAATGTTTTTTCGCTGGAGAGGAAAACATTGCGGGCCAACTGCATCGTGATGGTGCTGCCGCCCTGCGCTTTGTCCCCAGTCGTAGCGAGTTTGACGCCAGCGCGCAGTAATCCCATGTAGTCCACGCCGGAGTGCTGGAAAAAATTAGCATCTTCAGCGGCGAGGAAGGCCTGCACCACCTTGGGCGGGAAGGCTTTGTACTTCAGCAGTGCGCGGCGCTCTGCGCCAAATTCGCCGATTAACTTATTGTCTTCGGTGTAGATGCGCAGCGGGACAGACAGCTGTAGCTCCCGCAGGCTTTCTATCGATGGAAGGTCAGACTCTAGGCTGGCTCGGCCTGCATAAACGCCAGCAGTGCCCAAGATGAGCACGGCAGCGGCCAGCCATGGGGCTACGCGGAGTGCTTTTCGGTAAAGCTCAGAAGATGTCATGGATCCCTAGTCTGTAAGAGGGAGATTACAAGATAGCTTTGAGACTACTATCAGATAGTTGGACGCAGAACTTCGTGTTGCATTGTAGGAAGATTGGGTTATATTAAAGGTTCAAAGCGGGCGGGGCATTAACTGCCAGCATATAAATAAACATATAACGATGCGGTGAGGCGGTATGTCCATCATGCAATCGCTGTTGGGTGGGGGTAGTCAGACATTGATCGGG
>JAZKEM010000166.1:0-11627 GCA_040387055.1 Pseudomonadota bacterium
CCAAAGAAATTCATGAATGCATCGTCGTCGGATTGAATGCTGAATTTGACGATGCTTCAAAGCTGACGGAGTGGCTGGAGAGACAAGTCATTCCCTGGTGCAAATCTAACTACCGTATTGCGAACGAAGAGATTGCGATATTCGGAACGGGCAAGCTGGGCGCATTGGCATTGCAGCTGATGCTGAATGGTTCTGGTATCGCCAGCGCATTCATTGTTAGCGACCCGGATATTACGATCGGCCGCAAAGTGTTAAGCCAATTCCAGAACAGTGGAAAACTAACTGCACGGAAAATGCCGCGATTAACACTAACGTCGCATGGCATATCGTCCGAACAGTTTTGCTCGACGCTACAAGCGGTTTTAGGCTCAATCGTAAAAATTTCAGAGCAAAAACTTAAAGACACACCGGCAGACGATCTGGGTTTGCCCGCTGCTGTACATGGAATGCGCAGCTTGTGGCGTACCGGCACTGTCTACGGAAAAGCTGTTGCGTCTATGAGTGCTCCTTGGGCGCCGATTGTTTTTGCGGCGCTGGCGCCGATACTGCGCTTGATATTGCCGAAGCCAGTGCCTGTATCAGGCGAGCACAATCCCTATCTGATTTATTCCAAGGCGATTGAGCGGAACTTTGAGGTCTTTGTTTCATTGCCGAGATCATTCACTGCTGGGAGTAGCCGTCGCTATCCGGCGATGTATGTGCTCGATGCCAATATTGAATTCTCAACCGTCGCTGAAGCCGCTCAGTCGATGGCGGCAAGCGGGTTGATCGAGGAAGTCAT
Source organism: Pseudomonadota bacterium (assembly GCA_040387055.1). Taxonomy (GTDB): domain Bacteria; phylum Pseudomonadota; class Gammaproteobacteria; order Nevskiales; family Nevskiaceae; genus Stenotrophobium. The sequence goes on from JAZKEM010000166.1 coordinate 782, forward strand.
CGTCATCGGCATTGGTGCGCCACGTTCCGAAGGTGCAGTAGTTTTTGGATACCGTCGCTTCGAGGAGTTTTCTCCGCCAACAGATGGTTATGACTTCAAGGATGATCTTGGTCGAATTTTCCGATCGCTGTTTTGCATCCTCGGTCAGGATGCGCGTGAGCGTCTCGGGCGTGCGCCGCTGTTGTTTAACTTCATCGTGAATGAACTGCTGCCTAAATTATCGATGCAGTATCCAATTGATCAAAGTAACACCGCGCTTCTCGGGCATTCGGCTGGCGGGACTTTCATTTTGTACGCCTTGTGCCAGGCCAATTCTCCGTTCAAGCACTACGCCGGTATTAGCCCTGGCCTTGCTGTCAGCGGCTCATGGCTATTGAACCGCCACGATGCCGATTTCCGTGTTTCCAAAAGTGCCCAAAGTGTTTTTCTGTCGCTGGGCAGTGAAGAGAAAACCAATTTGTTCAACCAATATGCCGGCATCGATAAAACGGAAGCATTTTCCGAACGTCTGCGTCATGCGACGGATCTGTCGGTTACATCAATGTGTTTAGAAAATGAAACTCACACGAGTACCTATCCTCGCGCTGTTATTAATGCGCTGTCATCAGCCTTTCCACGTAAAAACTAAAGCACTATGAAAACAATTGTTGAAGCATTGCGTGAAGCGGTCGGTGCAGATGCGGTATTGGATGCCGATCTCACAGCAGAACGTGCAAGCAGCTACTGGGATCAGTCACCGATGCGTGCTGCTGCGCTGGTGCGTCCACGTACAACAGCCGAAGTCGCTGCTGTATTGAAACTGTGTCACGCCCGTGGGCAAGTCGTTGTCACGCACGGCGGACTGACCGGGTGCGTCCTAGGCGCGACAACCAATCAAGACAGCGTCGTGATCTCGATGGAGCGCATGAACCAGATTGAAGAGATTGATCTGGTCGGTCGAACGGCAACCGTTCAAGCGGGTGTTGTTCTGCAGAAGCTGCAGGAAGCGGTGCGTGATAAAGGCATGTTGTTCCCAATTGATCTGGGCGCACGTGGTTCGTGCACGGTCGGTGGCAACGTCGCAACCAACGCTGGCGGCATCAATGTGATTCGCTACGGCATGATGCGTAGCCGTGTGCTCGGCCTTGAAGCGGTGACGGCCGATGGCACGATCATTTCTTCAATGAACCGCATGCTGAAGAACAATGCTGGCTACGATCTCAAGCAGATGTTCATTGGTAGTGAAGGCACTTTAGGCATCGTGACGCGCGTCATCGTTCGTCTTGAAGAAGCGCCGGTGAGTCGTAATAGCGCAATGGTTGCACTCTCCAGCTTTGAAGCGGTGACGGGTCTTCTGAAACGTCTGCAGCAATCGCTAGGCGGGCAGCTCTCGGCTTATGAAGTGATGTGGGGCGATTATTTCCGTGAAGTAACCGCCGATCTCCCCGGCTGCCATCGTGCGCCGATGGATCGCCATCACCCTTACTACGTGATGCTTGAAGCCGAGGGTGCAAATCCCGAGGCAGATGCCGAGCAATTCACCAATGTGATGAGCGCTGCACTGGAAGAATCATTGGTGGTGGATGCGGTGATTCCGCAGTCCGACACCGAACGTACGCTGCTGTGGGATATCCGCGAAAACTTTCAGCCGCTGTATGCGCGTAAGCCGATCTTTTTGTACGACGTTAGCCTTCCGATTCGCGATATGGAAGCCTATGTCATCGAAGTGCAAGCACGTCTGAAGAAGCGCTGGCCCAATAGTCGTTGTGATGTGATTGGTCATATCGGCGATGGCAATCTGCACTTTTTTGTGACGCCAGGCTGCGAAGGCGAAAACCTGCATCATCAATCCGATGAAGATGTTTACGCCCCGCTGAAGCCTATTGGTGGATCGATTTCTGCTGAGCACGGCATCGGTACTGAAAAGCGCATTCATCTCGGAATCTCGCGCTCGCCTGAAGAGATCGAGTTGATGCGCTTACTGAAGCGCACGCTTGATCCGAAGGCAATTCTCAATCCGGGCAAGATTTTGTAAACGAAATAGCTAGCGTTCCTGTCGCGAGTTCGCGGCAGACAGTCGAATGAGGAGAAGTAGATGGAAGCTTCGCAACGTGTAGACGCTCAACGTGCTCGCCATGGAACTCAGCCTTTAACGGAACGGGAAGTCATGATCCTTACGCTGATGGGCAAGGGCCTTTCAGTGAAGGGTGTGGCGCAGGAGCTAGGCATTTCACCGGGAACGGTGACATGGCATGCGAAGAACTCCTATATCAAGCTTGGCGCCTGTTCTCGCGAAGTGGCCCTGAGAAAAGCACGCGCGCAGAAAATTATTGAAAACATTGTTGTCTGCGAAGTCTGCGCTTGTGCCATGGCGTCACGCAGCTGGGTGTCCGTGCAAGCACTCGCACAGGCTTAAGCTCAAACTCAAACGCTTAGATCATTGGCGCGCGCCGACGAATAACTGACTTCAGCGCAAAGCTGGATTGGATGTGCGCAACACCTTGGATGCGCGTGAGTTTGGAAAGGACCTGCTGAAACTGATCCAGATCACGCACGACAACGCGAAGGTTGTAATCCGCGCCGCCGGACATCAGAAAGCAGCTCATGACTTCCGGCATCACTGAAATCTTTTCCTCGAAGTGCAGCAGAATTTCTTCGACCTGTCGTTCCAGTGTCACTGATACAAAAGCGCTCATCGCACCGACCAAGCGCTTCTCGTCGAGATGTGCGCTATAGCCCTCGATATATCCCTCGTCTTCAAGCCGTTTTACGCGCCGTAAAGTTGGCGTCAGGGACAGGCCAATATCGTCAGCAAGACTGCGCCAGCTGACGCGGCCATCCTTGGCGACTGTCCGAAGAATCTTCATGTCATATTTGTCTAATTCTGTAGTCATATAAATCACTATTAACCTAAATAAATAGTTCATTAATACTAAATTAATAAGAACAAAGAGCGCAAATTGGAATCCTGAACTAAGGCCTCGGCACTAATATTTTCGGGTCGCGCGCGATATCGCTTACGCCTCTCTGGCAGCGGTTTTCGATAGCGCAAATGCCCGGAGATTTCGATGTCCTTAGCTCAGCCCGACTTCCGCTTTGATGACGTTTACGAACGTCTTGAAGGCCCAATCTTCATGACAGGTATTCAGGCGCTGGTTCGCTTGCCGTTGATGCAGCGACGTTCCGATATCAACCGTGGCTTGAACACGGGCGGGCTGGTTTCTGGTTATCGCGGATCGCCACTCGGCGCGTATGACCAGCAGTTGTGGAAAGCGCAGAAACATCTGGACGCGCATAACGTTGTTTTCCAACCGGGCTTGAACGAAGACTTAGCCGCGACTGCTCTTTGGGGCGCGCAGATGCACAGCGCATTTGGCGCGACCAAAGTCGATGGTGTGTTCGGCATTTGGTACGGCAAGGGCCCTGGTGTTGATCGCACGGGCGACGTCTTCCGTAATGCCAACGTCATCGGCACGTCCCCTTTGGGTGGCGTGCTCGCGATTGCGGGTGATGACCACGCAGCACAGTCGTCGATGTTCCCGCATCAGACCGATGGCATCTTCCAGTCAGTGATGATGCCGGTGCTGCAGCCTGCCAGCGTCGAAGACATTCTCGTATTAGGTTTGGCCGGCATTGAGTTGTCGCGCTACTGCGGTTTGTGGGTGGCGATGAAGACCATTGCAGAAGTCGTCGAAAGCGCTTCTTCATTCGTGCTGCCCGATATGACACAGGGCTACATCAAGCCTGAAGGCGTTGATACGAGCCAGCTGAATTGGGACAAGAACATTTCATGGCCGGGACAACGCACCGAGTTGGAACGCCGCATGATTGAAGAGCGTATTCCTGCTGCCTTGGCCTGGGCCAAAGCCAACAAGATTGACCGTCCGATTGTTACGGCAAAGCAGCAGCGTTTGTGCATCGTCACCGTCGGTAAAGCGCATCAGGACTTGATGCAGGCCGTGCATGACTTGGGCTTGCGTGAAACGGATCTGCAGGCGATTGGCGTTTCGATCTACAAGGTCGCCATGAGCTGGCCTTTGGAAACGACCGGTTTGTTGGATTTTGCAGCTGGTGCTGATGAGTTGTTGGTGATTGAAGAAAAGCAGCCGATTGTTGAATCACAGATTAAGAACGCTCTCTATCATCGTCCGGCTGATCAGCGTCCACGCGTGATTGGCAAGACAGATGTTGAGGGCCAGACGCTGTTGCCGATCACTTTGGAATTCACGCCACTGATGGTGGCTCGCATTCTTCGCGCGCGTTTGGCGGAGATGGGCGAAAGCATCGTATTGAACGATCGAATGGCTGGGTTGGAAGTCGCGACCGGTGAATCCAATGTCATTGCCTTGCCTACGCGCAAGCCGTTCTTCTGTTCGGGTTGTCCGCATAGCACGTCGACCAAGACGCCAGAAGGTTCGGTCACTGGCGGCGGTATCGGCTGCCATGTGATGGCCTTGTCGCGCCCTGAACTCAAGACCACCACGTTCAGCCAGATGGGCGGTGAGGGCATGCAGTGGGTGGGTGCCGCGCCGTTCTCTGAGACGCCACATATCTTCCAGAACTTGGGTGATGGCACATATCAGCACTCCGGCCTGTTGGCTGTGCGCGCAGCCGTGGCTGCGAAAGCAACCATCACTTTCAAGATTCTCTATAACGACGCCGTTGCAATGACGGGCGGACAGGCTGCCGAAGGTACGATTGATCCCGCACGCATTACGCGTCAGTTGGCAGCAGAAGGCGTGAGCCAGATCATGTTGGTTAGTGATGAGCCTTCGCGCTGGACCAAGGCGACGGATCTGGCGCCGGGCGTAGTCGTGCGTCATCGCGATGCCCTCGACCAGACCCAGCGCGAATTGCGCGAGCAGTCCGGCGTTACTGCAATTATTTACGAACAGACCTGCGCCGCAGAAAAGCGCCGTCGTCGCAAGAAAAAGATCATCGTCGAATCGCCGCGCCGCTTGTTCATCAACCCTCGTGTCTGCGAAGGCTGCGGTGATTGCTCCGTGCAATCGAGCTGCATTGCCGTCGAGCCGCTAGATACTGAATTCGGCCGTAAGCGCCGCATCAACCAGTCCAGCTGCAATACGGATTTGTCCTGCGTTAAGGGCTTCTGCCCCAGCTTCGTGGAGATTGATGCGCCTGTGTTGCGCAAGCCAAGCGCGGATCGTCTCAAGGCTTTTGAAGCAGAGCGCTTTGTGAAATTGCCGCTCGCCACGATTCCGGCATCAGATGAGCCGTACAACATCTACGTCGCAGGCATCGGTGGTACTGGCGTTTTAACCATTGGCGCGTTGTTGGGTAGCGCCGCTTATTTTGATGGTCGTCAATCCAGCGTTTTGGATTTCACGGGTCTTGCACAGAAGAACGGTGCGGTTGTCAGTCAGGTTCGTATTGCAAGTCAGCGTGACAGCATCCACGCTGTGCGTATTGGCGCAGCGAGTATTGATTTGTTGTTGGGCGCTGATTTTGTTGTGGCGTCTGCGCAGGATGCCTTGCAGAAACTCGCCAATGGCCATTCAGGCGTTGTCTTGAATATCGATGAAACGCCAACCGCCGATATCGTCTCGGATCGCGACGCGCATCTGCCCGCAGGCAAAATGATCGACACGGTTCTCTCTCGTGCTCATGCAGACAAGCGTTTCGCTTTGAGTGCTTCCAAGATCTCGGAAGGTTTATTTGGCGACACCGTATCCGCCAATACCTTGTTGCTTGGATATGCGTGGCAAAAAGGTTTGGTGCCTTTGTCCATCGAATCGATTGAACGTGCGATCCAAGTGAACGGCGCAGCTGTGAGCACCAATCTCCGTGCCTTGAAGTGGGGCCGATTGGCAGCGGTGGATATGAGCATCGTCGAGCAATGGGCAGGCATGTCGGCTGCGCCAGTGCGCCACGAGACCTTGGATGAAACCATCGAGCGTCACTACGGTGAATTGGTGAGCTACCAGAGCACCGCTTACGCTGATCGTTATCGTCAGCTCGTCTCTGTGGTTCGTGCGGCGGTTGCGTCGCACGCGGGGCAAGGCGAGCGCTTAATTCGCGCCGTTGCCGAGAACGCATACAAGCTCATGGCCTATAAGGATGAGTACGAAGTGGCTCGTTTGTACGCAGCACCTGAGTTCCGTGCGGCTCTTGCTGAGCAGTTTGCCGATTCCGGCAGCCTGTCGGTTTGGTTGGCGCCGCCGCTGTTGTCGCCGATTGATGGCAAGACGGGCCGCCCGATGAAACGCCGCTTCGGTCCTTGGGTCTTCACCGTCTTTAAAATTCTCGCGCGCTTTAAAGGCCTGCGTGGGACGTGGGCAGATCCGTTCGGCTATTTCTCAGAGCGTCGTGTTGAGCGCAAGTTGGTTGAGGAATATCACGAGACCATTAACAAGCTCTGCGCTGATTTGTCAGCAGACAAATTGTCGGTCGCGATCGAGATTGCATCTTTGCCGCAGCAGATTCGTGGTTTTGGTCCAGTGAAAATGCAGGCGATCGAGAAGGCCAGCGAGCGTCGCGAGCAATTGTTGAATCAGCCTGCGAGCCCACCACCGGTGCGTATCTATAACGCTGCAGCTTAAGAGTGTCGTTCGCTCTTAGTCGGCGCGTTGATCAACTGCTGTCGTGACTTCAAGAATGGCTTGAGTCACGGCAGCAGGGTCGTCATACATTGGTACATGTCCTACGTTCGGTATTGATATGTATTCGTGCGTGCCGATATTTTTCAGGAACGGTCGGCCGTAGGCCTCGAATGTAAGAACCTTGTCCTCGCCACCCCAGGCGATGCGTATCGGTGTGGCGCTATCTTCAAGGCGTTGAACCTGACCTGTTGTTGCAACGCTTTGCAGTAACTCAGGCAGCATCGTGCAACGCATGACGCCACGGAGCATCGCTCGGAAGTCGGCTGCTGGAACACGCTCGCCGTGAACCATATTGTCTTTGAATATGAAGCGACGGCCCCAGCCGAACCCCATGAATGGCCAGAGCGCCGCGTACATCACCGGGAGTAGCTTGGTGCCCAAGCTGACTGCATTGGCCAGCTTGTCGTAATCCTTCTGTTCGCTCCATGCGCCTGCGGGTGACAGCGCGACGACTGAGCGCGCAAATCCGCGTCTTGCGAGTTCTACTGCGAGCCATCCGCCCAAAGAGTTTCCTGCGACGTGTGCTGTCTCAATGCCGTGCGCGCGTAGTTCAGAAAGCAATTGGTCGGCGAGTGCCGATATGCTGGCCTTGCCCTTGAGCGGCGTGCCGCCTTCATGTCCGGGTATCGTGATGGCGATGACGCGATGCTGCTTGGAGAGCTGCTCAAGAACTGGATTCCAGTTGCGCCATGTGCCGCCCATGCCATGCAGCAGCACCAACGGCGTGCCGCTTCCTATTTCGTAAAGATCGCCTTTCTGCACGGACGTTGCGACTGCGCTCTGCTTGAGCATTAAAAATATCCTTGGTGAAACTTAAGCTTTGCGTTCGCTCGTGCTTTGAATAGCCATGTAAACGAAGAGGTCGTACAGATCCTGCGCCTTGATGAAGTTCTTGCCGGTCTGGAATCGCAGGAACGACAAACCGTTGATGTGAGCGACCAGATGCGCGGCGACGAGTTCAGCGCTGCCTCTGAGGCGTTCACCCTTTTCTAGCTGACAGCTCTTGATGGCCTTGGTGATTCGTTTAATCACGTCTGCGGAAGTTTCCAAGGCGCGCGCGGCCAGATCCGGACGACCGAGCGCAATGGTTTGCATCACGATGTACAGCCCTTCACCGGCATGAGTCTCGGACAGGTCGCTGCGTTCCGTCGTGACTTGCGCGAGTCTGCGAAGATTCTCTCGCAGGGAATGCGCTGGATCGAATAGCGAAACCGCTAGGTCCGTCAGGCTGGCGTTCCGATACAGCCAGAGTTCGAAGAAAAGACTCTGCTTGTCACCGAATAGGGTGTAAACCGGCTTGCGCGAGTAGCCGGCGACTTCCGCAATCTGGTCAATCGTGATCGAGTCGTAACCGACGTCGCAGAACAATTCCCAGGCGGCATCGAGGATTTCTTTTGTACGAATTTCCTTTTGCTCCCCACGGTTTAAGCGAGGTTTGCGTGGTGTTACTGGCATTTCGAGTTAGTCCTTTGCATTTGCGTCAGTTGCATTCAAATTCATTCAGAGTAACAATTGGGAACAAAGTGTACCGTAAAACATAATGATCCGAAAAGGATAGCGGAGGAGAGCTGTGAAGAATTTTAAAGGTGCGACCTGGTTGATCTTGGGTGCTGCCCTCGCTGTTGGAACGATACTGTTTACGTCGCAAGCTGTGCTCGCACAAGACAGTTCCGCCAATACAGAGAATACGTCTGAACTGAACGATCTCCTCTCGAGCGTTACTGCGCCTGACGCTGCTGATGATAAAGGATCAACGCCGCCAGCCGATGCGCCAGCTGACACGACCTCTCCTGAAGTTTCCGCGACGGCTGTCGCCACCGAACAGCCCGCGCCTGTGGAAATTAAAGCAGATGAGACGCTCCCGCTCATTCCTGTAAAAACGGCTGAGCCTTCGCAGCCGCAGCATGCGCGTCTGGAAGAAATTGTAGTGACCGCGACCAAGCGTGCAGAAAACGCACGTGATCTGCCTTCGAGTGTCGTCGCGCTATCGGGCAGTGATCTGGAACAGATGGGCATGCAAGGGCAGGAAGATTTCCTCAAGCTGGTTCCCGGCGTTACTTTCACCAACGATGGCATCACTGCCAGCCGCATTACCTTCCGTGGCATCGGTGCAGACCTCAATACCAGTAACACCGTTGGTGTCTTTCTCGGCGACGTGCCTTTCGATGATCCAATTCTTCCGCGTGTCACGCTGGATCCGAATCCCTTCGACATGGCTCGCATCGAAGTTTTGAAAGGCCCGCAGGGCACGCTGTTCGGCGGCTCAGCACTCAATGGCGCTGTGCGATACATCCCTGAAGAACCACAGCTCGGTCAGTGGGGCGTCAAAACGTATGGCCAATACGAGAACGTCATCAGTAATGACAGCGGTCGATCATTCGGTGGCGCAATCAATATTCCGGTGGGCGAAACGGTTGCTTTTCGTTTTGTCGGTTTTGACCGTAAGTCACCAGGTTGGGTCGATGATCTCGGACGTAATATCGACAACGTCAACGCTGTAGATCAACAGGGCGGTCGCGCCCTTGCGCTCTGGCGCCCTAGCGATAACTGGAAAATTTCTGCACTCGCCACGATACAGCGGACGTTTATTCACGATAGCCCGATCACCGACAACACTGACGGAAATTTAAGCCGATCAAACACGCCTCAGGCTAGCCCAACACATAGTCGCTATGACCTTGAATCAATCGGCGTGCAGTATTCTTTCGAAAAATTTGATGTGCTGTCCCAGACCAGTCGAACGCATAAAAGCTTTCATGCAATTGCCGATTCATCACGCATAGGCGGTATCTTTGAAAGCCCGCCTCCCAGCTTAACGGTCACCAACGACAACGAGTCGACCAGTTACATGCAGGAGTTACGGTTCACTTCCAATAACGATTTCAGTGATACCTGGAAATGGCTGGGCGGAATTTTTTATAGAAAACATGAGATGAACGAGGTCAGCAATATTCTGGCCAGTAGTCTTGAGCTTCCGCTGATCTCGATCATCTATCCGACACTGGAAGATCTGATTCCTGGAATTGGTGGAACGATCACGCCAGACGGGCAGATCAACCTTGTTCAAGGCAAGGCCGATCCAATCATCGTTACGGATGCTGCTTTGTTCAGTGAAGTCACGGCAACGTTCTGGGATGACCTTGAAATAACGTTGGGCTTACGCGCGTTTCGTGCAATCTCCGATAGCCGAGTATTATTCTCTGGCCCCTTGGCGCTCCCCAAAACATTGCCACAAGGAACCACGCAGGGCGTCAGTGCAGGACGGTTGGTTGCGCAAGGCCTCAATCCAAAGTTTGCAGTCAAATATCAAATTAGCGATGACATCAACATCTATGGATCTGTCAGCAAAGGCTTCAGATATGGCGGTGCACAGGTGCTCGTTGGAACGCTCACTTCTCCATCGCCAGAGACGTTCAAGTCTGACTACATTTGGAACTACGAAATTGGACTCCGCACCAACTGGCTCGATAACACATTATTTGTCGACGTAACGCCTTTCTACCTAGAGTGGAAACAGCCTCAGTTGCAACAGGCTGACGCAAGTGGTCTGGGCTCTTACTTCGATAACGTCGGTGGTGCGCGTTCACTCGGTGTCGAGACCGCGGTCCGATATCTAACTTTTATCCCAGGATTGGAACTGGCTTTCTCGGGCTCCTATGTGGATACCGTAACGACTGAGGAATTCACAGCAAGCGGTGGTGATTTGATCCAGCCTGGAACCCGATGGCCATTGGCGGCGCAGTGGCAGTCGTCATCCACGGTGTCCTATAGCCGTAACCTGTGGTCATCCTGGATGAGTGGTGCGTCAGCGACCTATACAACCATCAGCAGCGCCCCAAACACCTTGAACTATCTGGACACGGTATTTGGATATAAAACACTGGATTTGAATTTGACGCTGCGAAATCCGGAAATAATGTCGAAGCCAGAACTCTCGATTACCTTGAGCAATGCGACCGATACGCGCGGCATCATAAGCGGCGCCAACAACCCGCAGTTCTTGAAAGATCACGTCTATATCAGGCCGAGAACCTTGATCGCGCGACTGTCGTTTAATTTTTAATAGAAGTTCAGCGCTTAAATAATATCGACGGAAAGAAAAATGCCTTACGACGCCAATCAATCTGGAGTCTCAATAAAAGTGGGTGAAGGCGAATGTGCATTCATTACCAATGAAGTTGAATCCACCTTTTTGCGACTGCCGTTTGTAAAACCGTATAGGGAGACAGGAGTTTCGCGTGTAGATT
>JAZKEM010000167.1:0-9199 GCA_040387055.1 Pseudomonadota bacterium
GAGCAATACGGCTATGACCACGCGATCGATTACAAATCTGAGAACGTTCTGGAGCGACTACGCGAATTAGCGCCCGAAGGCATCGACGTGCATTTTGAAAATGTCGGTGGCGAACAACTCGACGCCGCGCTCACGCATATGAAAATCGGCGGCACCGTCGTGATGTGCGGCATGATCGCCAGCTACAGCAGCAATGAGCCCGTGCCCGGCCCCTATATGTTCCGCAACGTTATTTACAAACGCCTGCGCATCGAAGGCTTTCTGTGCCTGGACTACAGCAAGAGCTACCCGTCCATGCAGGCCAAACTTGCGCAATGGATTTTGGAAGGGCGCTTACATTTCAAACTGCATGTCGTCGATGGCCTCGAAAACGCCGTTGAGACCTGCAAACTGCTCTATAACGGCGGCAATCAGGGCAAGCTGCTGGTGAGAATCGGCCCCGATACTCAGTAAGCCCTCAAAATCACTCCAGATCGGGCCAACGCGCCCGAAATCCGTGCAGCCGCGGCCGCAAGGACGGATAATCCGCAGCCGCGACACCGCTCGCGTCCCCCCGTCTGGAGTTTTTGTTGAGCACTGAGCCCCCAATCGTCAAAGTCGGCCACCGTTTCCGCGGCTTTTTGCCGATCGTGGTGGACGTCGAAACGGGTGGCTTTAATGCCCAGACCGATGCGCTGCTGGAAATCGCAGCCGTGATTCTGGGCATGGACGAGAACGGCAATCTGGTGCCCAGACAGACCGTATTCAGCCATGTCACCCCGTTTCCGGGTGCTAATCTGGAAAAAGCCGCGCTGGAATTCAATGGCATTGACCCGGATCACCCGCTGCGTCTGGCCAAACCAGAGCTGGAAGCGCTGAACCACATCTTTAAGCCAATTCGAGCCGCAGTCTCTGAAAATGGCTGCACGCGCGCGATTCTGGTTGGCCACAACGCACACTTTGATTTGGGCTTTCTAAATGCGGCCATTGCGCGCAGCAGCGTAAAGCGCAGTCCTTTCCACCCCTTTAGCGTGTTCGACACCGCCACCCTCTGCGGCGCGGCACTCGGTCAAACCGTGCTGGCCCGTGGCTTGATCACTGCAGGGCTCGATTACGACCAGAAAGAAGCGCACTCCGCGATCTATGACGCGGAACGCACTGCGGAACTTTTCTGCTTGTTAGTGAACAAAATGCGACCGATTTACGAATCGGTACAGAACACCCCCGAAGATGCGTCGGCTGAGCCGGCCGCGTCCACATAAATAGACTCGACAGGGATGTCCGTTTTGCCTTTAAAATTTCGTATTGCTCGCATCAATTGGAATGCCATGAAATTGGGATGGAGCCCGTCGATCTCGGGCTGTGCACTGCTGTTGGCCACACTGATCACCATGCCTGCGCAGGCTTTCGACTTTAAAGACGTTAGCGAACGTGCGCGTGTGCTGGCTGAAAAGCCTTACGAGAAATCGGACGGCGATCTGCCGAAGGAACTGCAAGACCTTACTTACGATCAGTATCGCGACATCCGTTTCAAAGCCAATAAAGCCATGTGGCGCGGCACCCCGCTGCCCTTCGAGCTACAGTTTTTTCACCCGGGCCTGTACTACACCCAAACCGTCAAAATTAATCTGATCACGCCCAAGGGCTCACGCGCCCTGCGCTTTAACCCAGACTTTTTCGACTACGGCAAAAACACGCTCGACAAGAACAAGCTGCGTGACATCAGCTTTGCTGGTTTTCGCATTCACTACCCGCTGAACAAAAAAGATTACAAAGATGAGTTTCTGGTGTTTCAAGGCGCCAGTTATTTGCGTGGCGTTGGCAAAGGACAGCACTACGGTTTGGCCGCACGCGGCCTAGCGGTTGATACCGGCCTGATTTCTGGCGAAGAGTTTCCAGCTTTCACCGAGTACTGGATTGAAACGCCGAAGGCTGACGATAAGCAGTTAACGATCTACGCCTTGCTGGATTCCAAGCGCGTCACCGGTGCTTACAAATTCATTATCAAGCCCGGCGATTCCACCTCGATGGATGTGCAAGCCCGCATCTATCTGCGCGAGTCCGTCGGCAAGCTGGGTCTGGCACCGCTGACCAGCATGTTCCAGTTCAGCGAAAACCAACCGCATCCCCAAGACTACCGTCCGGAAGTGCACGACTCCGATGGCCTGCAAATTCAAACCGATCGCGAATGGATCTGGCGTCCGCTGGTGAACCCCAAGCGTTTGCTGATGACCTCGTTCACCGCCACCAACCCGCGCGGCTTTGGTCTGATGCAGCGTGATCGTAAGTTTGATCACTACGAAGATATCGACAAGCGCTACGACCTCCACCCAAGCGCATGGGTACAGCCCAAGGGCGATTGGGGCGCAGGCCGGATTGAACTAGTTCAAATCCCGACGCCGGACGAAACCAACGACAACATAGTGGCGTATTGGTCACCCGACACCATGCCGGCCCCGGGTCAGCCGCTGGATTTCTCGTACAACTTGTCGTGGCAGATGAATAAGGAAACACGTCCGCCGATGGCGCATGTGGTGCAAACGCGTCGTGGCAACGGCTACACACGCGATCCGGATGACAGCAGTATTCGTTTCAACATCGATTTTGAAGGCGGCGAACTCGCCACACTCAAACCAGATGCCAAAGTCATTTCTGGCGTGTGGCTTGATGACAACGCCGAGATGATTGATCGCCGCGTGCTGCGCAACGACATCACTGGCGGCAGACGCTTGGTGTTGCGTTTCAAACGCCTGGATGAAGATAAACCCGTGGAAATGCGCGCCTTCTTGCGCAAAGACAACGAGACCATCTCTGAAACTTGGTCTTACATCTTGCCGTCGCAATCGGGCACCAAGAACACTCCTTGAGTTTCTAGGCGCGGGAGTCTGGCTCCCGCGCCCTTTATTGACTGCTCAGACTCAGCACTCAAATGGCGCAGGCATTAAACTGCGCGCCCAAGACCCATCTGCGGCTCAGCCGCGCTAATGATTAGGTCTATCGATAATCGTTTAAATTTATTTAATGTATTAAATAAATTTAATAAATAATCACAATAATTAGCGAACAATGACGACTGCGGGTGATGCCAATATTGAGCGGGAAGCGCTGCTAGCGCGCTTGCAAGCGCAGGGCCGCAAGCGTGGCGACGCCCACATCAGCAGCGTGTTGCCGACTGACGTCAACGGCCATCTGCGACTGGTCACAATGCCGCCGTTACAGCGCGCCTCGATGACGCCTAACGAGTGGCAGAACAATCCGTTCAAACGTTTTGCGAGTTGGTTGCGCCTGCGATTTAGCAGCAAACGAGACGAAGCACTCGAAGTCGTCGCCGCAGAATCGCCACACGCCGGTGATGTGCCATGGCGTGTCAGTGGCCGCAATCGTCGCTTTTTATTACTCGGCCTCGTCATTGCGCAAACCTGGGTCGCGACATTTTTCATGAGCGCGGTGCTGCCCTATCACGGCACCAAACCACTGGAACTCGTGGTGCTGGCGATTTACGCCATTTTGTTTGCCTGGGTCGGCAGCGGTTTCTGGACCGCGCTAATGGGCTTCTGGGTTTTGCTGCGTGGCAAGGACAAATATTCGATCAACGCCAGCGCGCCTGCGGATCAGCCGATTGCAGACGACAGCCGCACTGCCATCATCATTCCGATCTGCAACGAAGATGTCGCGCGCGTGTTTGCGGGACTACGCGCCAGTTACGACTCCGTGATGCGTGCAGGTGCGCTCAAGCATTTCGACTTCTTCATCATCAGCGATAGCAGCGAAGCCGATACTCGCGTCGCTGAGCTGGAAGCATGGATGAACCTGTGCCGTGAGGTGGATGGCTTTGGTCACATTCACTATCGCCTGCGTCGCCATCGCATCAAGCGCAAGAGCGGGAACGTTGCCGACTGGTGCCGTCGCTGGGGCCGCGACTTTAAATATATGGTGGTGTTTGACGCCGATAGCGTGATGACCGGCCAGTGCCTCAAGCGCCTTGTGCAGCTGATGGAAGCAAATCCCGGCGCAGGCATTATCCAAACCGCACCGCGTGCTTCCGGTCGTGAAACGCTTTACGCACGCATCCAACAATTCGCGACGCGCGCTTATGGCCCGCTGTTCACCGCTGGACTGCACTACTGGCAACTCGGCGAATCACATTACTGGGGCCACAACGCCATTCTTCGCGTCGCGCCATTCATGCAGCACTGCTCGCTGGGACGCCTCTCAGGAAATGGCGCGCTGTCAGGCGAAATCCTGTCGCACGATTTTGTCGAAGCCGCGTTGATGCGCCGCGCCGGTTGGAGTGTGTGGATCGCCTACGATCTGGAAGGCAGTTACGAAGAAATGCCACCAACACTGCTCGACGAACTCAAACGAGATCGCCGCTGGTGCCAAGGCAATCTGCAAAACTTCCGCCTGTTCTTCTCGCAAGGTTTGCATCCCGCGCATCGCGCCGTGTTCATGACCGGCGTAATGGCGTATCTATCAGCGCCGATGTGGTTCATCTTTTTGGTGCTCTCGACCGTTCTGCTCGCCGTGCAGACGCTGACGCCAGTGGAATATTTCACGCAGCCCTATCAGTTATTCCCAACTTGGCCGGAGTGGCATCCGGAATGGGCAATGCGCTTATTCGGCGCCACCGCCACACTGCTTTTCCTGCCAAAACTGCTATCGCTGATCTTGTTGCTGGCCAAAGGCTCACGCTTCTTCGGCGGCCCGCTCAAGCTGATCAGCACGACGATTATGGAAGTGCTGTTCTCCGCGCTACTGGCACCGGTGCGCATGCTGTTCCACACACAGTTTGTGACGACGGCGCTGATTGGCTGGTCGATCAAATGGAAATCGCCACCACGTGGCGATAACGAAACACCTTGGGGTGAAGCACTGCTGCGTCACGGCACTGGCACGGTGCTGGGAATCGTTTGGGCCGGCATTGTTTACTGGCTCAATCCCGGATTTTTGTGGTGGCTGCTGCCTATCGTCGGCAGCTTGATTATTGCTGTGCCGCTGTCGGTGTGGAGCTCGCGTGTATCACTGGGCCGTTGGTCTCGTGAGCGCCGCTTCTTTCTGATTCCAGAAGAATCCAATCCGCCACGTGAACTGCGCTGGACCAAAGCCGCCGTGCGCCGCGCACCGGATTACAGCGGCGGCTTTGAGCGCGCTGCAGCAGATCCGCTCATCTTTTCGATGGTGCGCGCTGCCGTCACGCCACGTGATAAGCGTCCACCGCATGTGGTCGAAGCCCGCGCACAACTGGCATTGCACGCCTTCAAGAGTGGCCCGAACGCGCTCAACGAAACTCAGCGCAACACCCTGCTCGCCGACCCCGACGCATTGTCACGTTTGCACCATATGCTGCAGTCAGATCCGCTAGCACGCCATCCTGATTGGCCGCTGGAGTCGCCTCCGCAGTAAACGCGCGACAGGGTGACTGTCACAGAAGCTTCATTGAACAGTCATCTCACTTCCATCTTCCTCTCCTATCGTGCACGTGCACAAAAGAGAGAGGAATACGGAAATGTCCGCAATGATTGAAGCAGGTGATGGCACCCGCGCAGCACGTTTTGAACTCGCATTCGCGACCACGCGCGAAGAGATTCTGGAAACCCAGAAACTTCGTTATCGCGTCTTTGCCCAAGAAATGGGCGCACAAATTGATGGCGGTGCCGAAGGCATCGACCACGATCAATTCGACCGCTACTGCCGCCACCTGATGGTGCGCGACACGCTGACTGGTCAAGTGATCGCTTGCACACGCATTCTCACCGATGACATGGCCCCCAACGCTGGCGGCTTCTACTCCGCAGGCGAATTTGATCTCTCCATGATCGACTCGCTGCCTGGTCGCGTGATGGAAATCGGCCGCACCTGCGTAGACGCTGAATATCGCGGCGGCGCTGCCATTGCCACACTGTGGCAGGGCATCGCTTCTTACATCACCAGCCACGGCTACGACTACTTGTTTGGTTGCGCCAGCATCGGCCTTGAAGATGGCGGCGCCAGCGCGCACGCAATTCTCGGCACGCTGCGCGAGAAGTACATGGCCCCAGAACGTCAGCAGGTTCGTCCGTTCATTCCGCTTCCAGCCGCTGACGCACGCGTAACTGAAAAGCCGAAGATGCCGCCGCTGCTTAAGGCTTACGTCAACCTCGGCGCCAAGGCCTGCGGCGAAGCGTACTGGGATCGCGACTTCAATTGCGCAGACGTTTTCATGCTGCTCAATGTCAGCGACCTCAACCCTCGCTACGCTCGCCACTTCCTCGGTAAATCTGCACCGAGCGAACAGCCAGCAGTTCTGAATGCCTGAACTTAGCGCCTTGATGAACAGCACACCGGCTCGCACTGCGCGGGCCGTTGTGCGTGGCGCACGACTTGTCATTCACTTAGCGATTGGCCTGTTACTCGGCGTTGCGCTGATGCTGGACCGCTGGAACCGCCTCAACGCACAAGCGCTGATGAGTTGGTGGTGCCAGGTCGCTCTCGGCATTTTCAGCATTGAACTGATTCGCAACGGAGCGCCACATATTGGTGGACGCATCACGGTCGCCAATCACGTGTCGTGGCTGGACATCATCGTGATCGGCGCCAGCGAACCAACGCGCTTCGTTGCCAAATCCGAAATCCAAAATTGGCCGATCGCCGGTTCACTCGCTGACGCCTGCGGCACGTTCTACATCCGTCGCGGCAAAGGCGGCTCACGCCCATTGCTCGACAAGCTCGTTCCACATCTGAAAGCGGGGGGATGCGTCACCATCTTCCCCGAAGGCACGACCACGGACGGTCGCAGCGTTCTGCCCTTCCACGCCAGACTCTTCGCTGCAGCAATTGAGGCGCAATGCGTCGTGCAACCTGTGGCACTGCGTTATGGCCTCTCCGCCAGCGGCGACAACATCGCGCCCTTCATCGGCGACGACGATCTGGTCAGCCACGTACTGCGCATGCTCAAAGAGCCAGAGATTGTCGTTGAAGTGAATTACGGCGCCGTGCTTTCAAGCGAAGGCCGCACACGCGAAGAACTGGCTGAAATGACTCAAACCAGTATCACAAAGGTTGTAATGCCCACACAGCGAACGAGCTTGCAGCCGAGCTTGGAAACCGAGCTGGAATCCGCACTGACCTGAGTCAAATAAGAACCTTGGCACCATGGCCACCCCCGGGTGGCCTTTTTTTATGGACAGGATGTCCTGTACCTCCGCGGTCGCATGGATGCGAAAGAGCGGAGGTGTTCGTGCAGAAGTGCCACCTCGAGACGTACGCGAAAGAGCGGGTGTTCGCGCAGAGATGCCATCTCTAATCAGCCAGCAAGCGTGAAGTCTCTCACACACAAAACCCCTCCCCCAACTGCCCACACCTGCACAAAGACGTTCCCATCAGAGCCACCCCTCCCTTCAAACCCCTCAATTCCCCGCATTCCCCACCTCGAACGGCGTAAAATACCCCCGTCCGCGAATCGAGTCCCGCATGAGCACGCCCCCAGAATCCCCCGTCATCAAACCCATCGTCGCCGGTGAAAAACTGCGCGGGGCGGAGAAGATGGCGCGTATTCCGATCAAGATCGAAGCCACGATTGAGCCGCTGCGTAAGCCGTCATGGATCCGCGCCAAGACCCAAGGCACGCCAGAAGTGGCGCGCATCAAGAAAGCGCTGCGCGACAACAATCTGCATACCGTTTGCGAAGAAGCCAACTGCCCCAATCTTGGCGAATGCTTCGGCAAGGGCACCGCGACCTTCATGATCATGGGCGCGATCTGTACGCGCCGCTGCCCGTTCTGCGATGTGGCGCATGGCCGTCCGAACGCGCTGGATCAGAACGAGCCGATTAATCTCGCCCGCACAATCCGCGACATGGCGCTGCGTTATGTTGTGATCACGAGCGTTGATCGTGATGATTTGAAAGATGGTGGCGCAGCACACTTCGCCGCCTGTATCCGTGAAGCGCGCGTGTTGTCACCGCAGCTCACGATTGAAGTACTGGTGCCGGACTTCCGTGGTCGCATGGATCCTGCGCTGGTTATTTTCAACGACACGCCACCAGATGTGTTCAATCACAATCTGGAAACCGTGCCGCGCCTCTACAAACAGGCGCGCCCCGGTTCGGATTACAACTGGTCACTTGACCTGTTGGAACGGTTCAAAGGACTGCACCCGGAAGTACCAACCAAGTCTGGCTTGATGCTGGGACTTGGTGAAGAAATTAGTGAGATTGAACAAGTCATGCTCGACCTGCGTGCTCATAAGGTCGACATGCTCACACTGGGTCAGTATCTACAACCGTCCAAGCACCACCTGCCGGTGGCGCGCTATGTACATCCGGACGAGTTTGAACGGCTTCGTGTGCTGGGGGAAAAGATGGGTTTCTCGCACGTGGCCAGTGGTCCGATGGTTCGCAGCTCCTACCATGCTGACCAACAGGCACACGGCGTTCTTCAGGGATAAACCATGAACGCGCATCACAAGCTTCTGCAGTCTTCGTTACTTGTACTTACATGCATCTCCATTAACAGCACAGCGCTCGCGCAAACTTCCGTCAGTCTCAATGACTGCGTTGGCATCACTAGCGCTACCCAACGTCTGGATTGCTATGACGCGGTCGTTCGTAGCGGCATTAACTTCGCACCAGCGCCAGCACCAGTGCCTGCTTTAGTTACGGTGAGCGCGCCTGTCGCAACAACCCTGCCTCAGGAATTCGGGATTGAAACCATTCCCGGAGGTGCCGCGCCGAATGCAGCGGTCAGCGACAACCGAATCCAGAGCCGCCTGATTGGCAATTTCAAAGGCTGGTGGCCTGGCCTGCAGTTCAAACTGGAAAACGGACAGGTTTGGCAATACGACGGTCAGCACGAAACCAATTTCAGTGAGCAGCAGAATCCGCTCATCACCATCCGCAAATCGGTGGCCGGTAGTTATTGGCTACTCGTATCTGGCGAAACCGTCGAAGCGAAAGTCAGACGTCTCAAATAGGCAAATCCATGGACGCAGTCCGCATGCAAAAATTCGCCTCGGTTTATGCCGAGGCGGTTTTAACTTTTCTTGATTCCGGTGAAGCACAGTGGCTGCTGTGGGACGGCTACTCCAGCCGCTTCGACTTCATGTCGGTGGATCTGGACGAGCCGCCAGCACTGGCGCTGCTGTCAATCGACGCGGCTTGGGAGAAACAGACCGGAGAGGTCAACGAAATCACCGATCCGGCGCACGAGCATTTCGACATGGACGCGCTGCGTAACGCGATCGA
>JAZKEM010000167.1:9299-25180 GCA_040387055.1 Pseudomonadota bacterium
TAAGTCTTCTGCTCGTCGCTCAACTCGCCAACAAGCTCAATACGACGATGCATCCGATGCACGCCATCAACCGTTTCGTGCGTGACCTCAACCTTCACATCGGTCAGCGGCATCTGCTTGCGCCGCGCCACCATCGTCACCGTCAGTGCGGTGCAGCTGCCAAGCGCGGCATCCAGTAATTCATGCGGCGTCAAAGCGGCATCGTCACCGCCGATATCAACCGGCTCATCCGAAAAAATCTCGCTGCGGCCATTACTGACCTGCTGTTTGAGCTTGCCGTCTGCTGCCTTGTGAACCTTGATCATTTCTTGCGCCTCGTTTCGAGTAACTTGAGTCGTTCTGGTGTGCCAACGTCAGACCAATGTCCGGTAAACAATTCACCGGTGACATGACCCGTGGCAACCGCCTTCTTGATCAGCGGCCATACCTTGAAAGCGCCGGGCTTGCATCCATCGAACAAGGCCGGATCAAGAATTGAAATGCCGCTGAACGTGTACTGCGCACCCTCAGCATAGACCCGTGAAGACACTAAACCGATATCACCCTTGAGATGATGCGGCGGATTCGGCACCAGAATCAGATGCGCCAGATCGCCGCGGGCGAGGCCGCGGCGCGTCCAGTTTTTCCATTCGCACTCAATGAAGACGTCACCATTGACGACCAGAAAAGGATCTTCGCCAAGCAGCGGCAGCGCCTTGTGAATACCACCGCCGGTTTCCAGCGCAGGCCAGCCTTCATGCGAATACTGAATGCGCGAATTCCAGCGCTTGCCATTGCCGAGTGCCGCTTCAATTTTTTCACCAAGCCAACCGGTATTGATGACGAAGTCGCGGATACCCGCCTGCGACAGTTGTTCGAGGTGATACTCGATCAGCGGTTTGCCACGAACTTGAATCAAGGGCTTGGGTGTGACGTCGGTCAGTTCGCGCATGCGCGAACCACGGCCTGCTGCGAGGATAAATGCCTTCACGAACGCAACTCCAATTGATCAAACAACTGCACCAAGCCCGCAAGCTCAACGTGTCGCGCGGCCACTTCCCGCACATAGCGAATGAAGCGCGGCGTGTCGGCGAGATAGTGCGGTTTGCCATCGCGGTAGTTGATACGCGCAAAAATGCCGAGCACCTTGAGATGGCGCTGGACACCCATTAACTCGAAGTCGCGATAGAACGCTTCAAAATCGCCCGCCAGCGGCAAGCCCGCAGCGCGCGCTTCGGTCCAATACTGCTTGACCCACACGCGTATGCGTTGCTCGGGCCACGACAGGAAAGCGTCCTTGAACAATGAGGCGACGTCATAAGTTATCGGCCCGAACACTGCATCCTGAAAATCGAGAATGCCGGGATTGGGCGTGGAGATCATCAGATTGCGCGGCATGTAGTCACGGTGCACATAAACCTTAGGCTGTGCCAGCGCACGTGCGACCAACACATCTTCGGCAGCGCTCAGCAACGCGGCCTGCGCCGACGTCAACGAACGTTGCAGATGTTTGGCCACATACCAATCAGGAAACAGTGCGAGTTCGCGACGCAGAAGGGCTTCATCATACGGCGGCAGTTCATCCGACTTGGACGAGAGCTGCCAGCGAATCAGCGCGGTGATGGCGGGTGCGAACAGTTCGTCCGCGTTTGTCTCATTGATCACATGCAGATAAGTCTGCGTGCCCAGATCGGACAACAGCAGAAAGCCTTGCTTCAAATCCTGCGCATGCACAATCGGCCCATTCAGCTTGGCATCACGCACTAACCCAGCAATATGTATAAACGGCTCGCAGTTCTCTTTATCTGGCGGGGCATCCATCAACACCCAAGACTGACCCGCAGCGCTGAGGCGGAAATAGCGACGGAAACTGGCATCGGCCGAGGCCGGAGCGATGTCGAGGTCCTGACGGCCAAGCTGTGCGCAGGCCCAGTCATAAGCACTTTGTGCGCGGGGATCGTTGGCAAATGAGAGTATGGTCACGAGGGATTTACATTGAGTCTTTTAATTTGGACGAAGCTTACGGGGCGCCGCTTGCGCTGTCACCGGTTCCTGAAGGTCACCAACGGTTTACGCTGAGCCCTCAATAGCTGAAAATGCGGCATCTATAAGGATCCCCTGTGCTCCGTTCCGTTGCTTACACCCGTGTAACGCTTGTTCTATGCGCGCTGCTTGCCGTGCCTGCGGCTCTGGCTGCGGAAAACGGCTCTTCTATAGAGTCCGCAAAGCGCAGCGAGCCACGCAGCGCAGCGATGTGTGAGCAACTGCCGCTGGCGGCCAATCTGCCCATGCTCGTCGAAGGACCTGAAAACGGCCCGGTGCATCTGACAGCGGATGACGTTTCGCTGGACAAGGAAGGCATCAGCACCTTGCTCGGCAAAGTACGGGTGATGCAGGGCGGTCAAGAATTTTCCAGCGAGGCGCTGAACTACAACGATCAGAATCGCACGATCGAAGTACGTGCCGAGTCGCTGTTCCGCAGCAAGCAAATGAATATCAAAAGCCAATCAGCGGATTTTGATCTCAACACGCAATCAGGCGCTTTCAACAATACCCTGTTCACCCTGCCCTCACGCGCGGCACGTGGTAGCGCTGATGTTGTGCAGGTGAATCAACATGGCACTGCGAATATCCGGCGCATTCGCTACACCACTTGCGGACCCGACTCCAACGCGTGGTATCTCGCCGCGAGCAAAGTACATCTGGACTATGACGAAGGCATGGGCAGTGCCACCAATGCGCGCCTTGAGCTTGGCGGCGTCCCCGTTTTTTACATGCCTTACTTTCGCTTTCCGATCGATAACGAACGCCATACCGGCCTGTTGTTTCCGACGGTTGGCGTCACCGAAAACATGGGCTTTGATTTTCGCCAGCCGATTTATCTGAACATCGCGCCGAATATCGATGACACGTTTACGCCACGTTATATGTCCAAGCGTGGCACGCAGCTTGGCAACAGCTTTCGCTACCTGCTTGAGCAGAGCGAAGGCAAGCTCGACCTTGAATATCTCCACGAAGATCGTCAAACGCAAAGTCGCCGAACTTTCCTTGAGTTTCAGCACGACAGCCTGATCAATCCGCGCCTTGCGCTTGATCTTCACGTTGCGGATGTCAGCGACGAACAGTATTTCGAAGACTTTGGCGGCACGCGTATTGATTCCAGCGCGCTCACTTATCTTGATCGCAGTGCGCGACTCACCTATCAGGCGCCCGCGTCGTACACCGTTAACGTCTTGGTGCAGGATTACCAAACCATCGACAGCACGATTCTGGCTGCTGACGAACCCTATCGCCGTGTGCCACAAGTGCGTCTGGATGCGTTAACGCCGAACAGTTTCTACAACACGCGCGCTGGCTTGGGCGCTGAGTACGACTATTTCACGCGACCCAATTCCATCGACGGTCAACGTCT
The DNA here is from genome assembly GCA_040387055.1 of Pseudomonadota bacterium. Classification (GTDB taxonomy): domain Bacteria; phylum Pseudomonadota; class Gammaproteobacteria; order Nevskiales; family Nevskiaceae; genus Stenotrophobium. Next base: position 12,691 of record JAZKEM010000167.1, read on the forward strand.
TGATCTGCAGCCGTTCTTGCGCTGGGAAAAGGACAACATCGCTTGGTACACCAGCAGCCAGTTCGACGCGCGCTATACCGCTTACCGATTATCGAACGTCGCGCCAGGACAACCCAACGCGCCACAGCGCGCCGTGCCGACGTTTAGTACCGAAGGCGGCCTGCGCTTTGAACGCATTACCGACAACGGCAGTGTTCAGACGCTGGAACCACAGCTGATGTATCTCTACACGCCCTATCGCAATCAGAACGACATCCCGACATTTGATAGCGGCGAACCCGATTTCGACGTCACCGAACTGTTCTCGCGCAATCGTTACTCCGGCGTTGATCGCATTGCTGATGCCAATCAGGCTGCATTTGCACTGTCCTCACGCTTGCTCGATCCCAACACGGGTCAGGTTCGTCTGACCGCCACAATCGGTCAGATCTATCGTTTCACCGCACCAGAAGTCACGCTGCCTGGCTTTGTCTCTCCGGGTAACGGCGCCACCGACTTTATTTCAACTTTTGATTACCGCCTCTCCTCGCACTTGGCGGCATCGTCACTGTTGCAATGGGCGCCGGGCGATCGCCAATTCAACCGCGCCAACTTTGCCGTGCGCTATCGCGATGACGAAATCAATTCAACGGGCAAACGTCTTGATTTGGTCTATCGCTACCGCCGTGGCGTGCTGGAGCAAAGCGATGTCGTTGCCTCCGTGCCTCTGTTTGAAGGCTGGCGCGCTGCCGGCCGTTGGCGCTACTCGATTGAAGATAACCGCACGCTTGATGTGCTTGGCGGCCTTGAGTACGAAACTTGCTGCTGGGCATTGCGTGCCTCTTATCGCCGCTATGTCGCCAACACCAGCGGCAGATTCGACAATGGCATTTATGTTCAACTCGAACTCAAAGGCATGACGCGCATTGGCACCGGCTTTACTGGCCTGCTGCCGATCAACGACACCTTGCCGCAATAGCGCTTTCATTGGCCATACCGTTTTAAATAGACGGTTTATTTAGTTTAATTGTATTTTTTATAACATTTCAAAAAACGCAAAACCACAGCGCCGCTCACCTGTCTGGAACCTAAAGCACAGATCAACGTCTGACAGGATGAGCGTGTTAACCTTGCGCCCGTTTATTGCCCGCTTTATTGCGTCGCTTTCGTTCGAAAAACCATCGAAACACCTTCCATGAAAACATCGTTATTCCGGCTGTTCGCCATTCTTGTTTTTGCTCTCAGCGGCGCCGCACATGCGGGCGAATCGCTAGATCGCATCATCGTCGTCCTTAATGACGGCGTGATCCTGCAAAGCGAACTGGACCAGTCCATCCTCGACGCGAAGCAACAGATCAAAGAACGCGGCATTGCTGATCCTCCGGAAGATGTGCTGCGCACGCAGGTGCTCGAGCGCCTGATTCTGACCAAGCTGCAAACGCAGCGCGCCGCAGAAGCTGGCGAACGCATTGATGATCGCGAACTCAACGAAGTCATCACCAACATCGCATCGCAAAACGGCATGACCTTGCCGCAGTTTGCTGAGAGCGTGAAGAAAGATGGCAACGACTACCTCGCTGTGCGCGAACAGATTCGCGAACAAGTGTTGATCAGCCGCCTGCGCCAGAAGGAAGTCGATGGCCGCATCTCCATCACCGATCAAGACGTTGATCTGTTTCTTGCTACGCAGCCAGCGGGTCAAGAAGAGAACAAGGAATATCGTCTCTCACACATTCTTATTGCTGTGCCTGACGCCGCCAAGAACGAAGAGCGCACTAAGGCTCGCGCCAAAGCTGAAGACCTCGTAAAACGCCTCAAAGCTGGCGAAGACTTTGCCCAGCTCGCGCTCGCCAATTCAAACGGCCAGAACGCACTGCAAGGCGGTGATCTCGATTGGCGCAAAGCGGCTGACTTACCGAGCTTGTTTGCGGCAACGGCGGCCAAACTTGGTAAAGGCGACGTCAGCGGTGTGCTGGAAGCTGGCAGCGGTTATCACATCATCAAACTGGTTGATGAGCGTGGCGGTAGCGGTCGTCAGACCGTAGCGGAAACTCACGCCAAGCACATTCTACTCAGCCCTAATGCGCTGCGTGACGAAGAGCAAACGCGTGCGCTGTCTCGTGATATCTATGACCGCCTTCAGAAGGGCGAAGATTTCACCGAACTCGCCAAAAAATATTCTGACGATCCAGGCTCCAAGAACAGCGGCGGCGATCTGGGCTTTCAGGCTGCCGGTATCTTTGTACCGGAATTCCAAGTTCGTCTCGATCAGCTCAAACCCGGCGAAATCAGCCAACCCTTCCACAGCAAATTCGGCTGGCATATCGCCAGCGTGATTGAGCGCCGTACGCGCGACACTACAGAAGAAACTCGTCGCAATCGTGCACGTAGCGCGATCGGCCAGCGCAAGAGCGCGGAAGAATACGACAACTGGCTGCGCAAGCTGCGTGAAGAAGCCTACGTTGAATATCGCTTGAAGAGCGACGCAGACGCCAACGCGGCCACCAAGTCTTAATACGATTCGTGCACTGTGAGCAGCGAGGTCAAGAGCAGTGCACGTATTCTGATCACGCCGGGCGAACCGGCGGGTATCGGGCCTGATCTTGTTCTCGCGCTTGCACAATCCGCGTATCCACTGCAGTTAGTCGCAGTTTGTGACCCTGCACTTTTGCAGCATCGCGCACAGCAACTGGGTTTGCCGACCAAACTCAAACTGGTGACGCTGGACTCCGCGTCGACGCCAACAGATGCAGGCACACTCGCAGTGCTACCCGTGCCTCTGGCTGCGCCCGTGCAGGCAGGCACATTAGACAAGCGCAATGCGAGCTATGTGCTCGACACACTGACGATTGCCGCGAAGGCCTGCCAACAAGGTAAAGCACAAGCGCTCGTCACAGGACCCGTGCAAAAAAGTGTGATCAACGATGCGGGCATCGCGTTCTCTGGACACACCGAATTTCTCGCTGAACTTTGCCATGCGCCGATGCCGGTGATGATGCTCGTAGCCAACAGCAAACACCCACTGCGTGTTGCACTGGCGACAACGCACTTAGCACTCAAAGATGTTCCCGCTGCGATTACGCGCGAGACACTGACGACTGTGCTGCGTGTACTGAATAAAGACCTGCAGACGAAGTTCGGCATTCAACAGCCTCGCATCCTATGCTGCGGACTGAACCCGCATGCGGGCGAAGGCGGTCATCTCGGCCGTGAAGAAATCGACACCATTATTCCGACGCTCGATGCCATGCGCGCTGAAGGCATGAATATCACCGGCCCGCTTCCCGCCGATACCTTATTCACCGCCAAGTATCTCGACCACGCCGACGCAGTGCTGGCGATGTATCACGATCAAGGCTTGCCGACGCTCAAGTACGTCGGCTTTGGCGAAGCGGTCAACATCACGCTAGGCCTGCCCATCATTCGCACTTCAGTCGATCACGGAACTGCACTAGATCTTGCCGGCACAGGACGCGCTGATGTGGGTAGTCTGCGTGCCGCCGTCGCCCTTGCTGTCACACTATGCTCATGAACGATCAACACGCCGCCAAGAAACGCTTTGGTCAAAACTTCCTGCACGACGCAGGCGTTATCGATCGCATCATTCGCAGCATCAATCCTCAGCCGCATGAGGCCATCATTGAGATTGGCCCAGGACTCGGCGCACTCACCGTGCCGTTGCTGCGCAAACTCGGCAAACTGCGCGTCATTGAATTGGATCGCGATGTAATTCCGCATCTGAAAGCCAACTGCGGTGATGACGTCGATAATCTCGACATCGTGATGGCCGACGCGCTCAAGGTGGACTACAGCACCCTTGCGCCCGCACAAGGCAAGCTGCGTCTTGTCGGCAACCTGCCCTACAACATTTCCACGCCGATTCTGTTTCATCTGCTGCGCTACGCTGATCACATTTCCGACATGCACTTCATGCTGCAGAAAGAAGTGGTCGATCGTATGGCCGCAGAGCCGGGTGACGACGATTATGGTCGCCTCACTGTTGCACTCGCTGCACGCGCACACGTTTCGAAACTTTTCACCGTTGGACCTGGCGCATTTAATCCAGCGCCCAAAGTAGATTCCGCCATCGTGCGCTTAGTGCCGCGTCCACCGGCATTTGAGATTGTCGATCACACATTATTTGACCGCATTGTTGCCGCTGCGTTCTCACAACGTCGCAAAACGCTCTCCAACGGTTTGAAAACAGTGATGACTGCGGATCAGATTCGTGAAGCAGGCATTGATCCAGGCATTCGCGCAGAGCGTCTCAGCGCTGCTGAGTTCGCTAGCCTCACTGCAGTGGCGGCTCGCGGCTTGACACCCTGACTCATAGGTCAATACTAGGCATCCCACCTTTTGTGGAGTGCTGAACATGGACAAGACCTATAGCCACCTGCTTGCGGCAATAGAACTCAATGACGGCGGCGAGCGCGTACTCAAGCGCGCACGTGATCTCGCAAAGTTTTTTAACGCACGACTTAGCGTTGTGCATGCCGTCGAATATCTACCGATGGATGCTGGCGAATCAATGATTGCAGCGCCAGTGAATCTCACGGAGCAAATGCAACAGCAAGCTCGCGAACAGTTGAGTGAACTCTGTCAGCAACTTGATCTGCCACCAGAAGCTGCGATCGTTGCGCCGGGCGGCGTTGTCGCGGAGATTTTACGACTCAGTGCAGAGCTGAATATCGATCTGATCGTGATCGGCCATCAACAACGCCGTGGACTCGCTGCATTGTTCTCGCATACCGATGAGAGTGTGGTGCACCGCGCACCTTGCGATGTGATGGTGCTGAATATCCCTTCAGCAGCGTAAACGTTTAGACCATTAAGGCGTAGCAGGCGGCACTGCCGTCGTCACAATCGTTGGTTGTCCGATGGTGACGGTCTCCATCCAGACGGTTGCCGTGCCCAACTGCAATCCCAAAGCAGATAACAAGGGATTGATCAAACTGCTGGCTAAACCATTCACCAGATTTAGAAGCGGTTGAACGATGTTGGTCACAACCGTCAGCAAATTGCTTAGATCAAGGCCCTGCGTATTCGGCGCTGGCTTGACCAAACTTAATGACACACTGGTTGAAGAACCCGCAGTCTGTGGATTCGGATTGGTGCCGCTTGCGGCGGGCACTGTCGGCGTACCCATTGCACCATTAGCGCGATACAGCGGAGGGGTAGTGCCCTTCTGCGGTGACAGCACTGTAAATTCCTTCACATCTTTGAGCGTCTTGACCGTCGATGAAACATTGATGTTTCCCGCCAGCGTCAGACCCACAGGCACATCAATAACCGTACTGCTGCCGACGCAAGCACCCAGTAAAACCAGGCCAGTGCATTTAGGAACATGGATGGTCAACAAGTTCAAAGGCGCAGACCCGAGAACCCTCGGATTAGCAGCCGTAGCAGCGCCGGTATAGGTGCCAACCTGCACATTGGCCAATCCAGTCTTTACGCTCAAGCCTGCCACCGGGTTACCCGAAGCGACATCTGCACGAGGGCAATCAATGCGATCGAGATAAGCAATGGCAGGCGCAATCGCAACGTCAACGCCAATATTCGGAAGATTGAGACTATCAATCGTCGGCAAACCAATACCGAGCCCCAGTAGGCCCAGCAAATTCGTCAAAGTCTTCAAGGCCGCATTCAGTGTGCCTGCGACCAAATTAATGGAATTCGTCAACGTCGTCAGTAGAGGACCGATCTCGATGCGAATCTTCAATGTGATCTGTTCAGTGCTGGCTTGCGTTACACCCGGCCGGCCCAAAGGACTCGGCTTAGGAGGCTGAATAACATCGGCAAAAACTTTCACCGCTGCAATGCCAGCAACATCCAAGTTGACAGGAATTTGTATCGTTGAACCTGCGCGCGATGCGATCGCCAGCGCTTGCACCAAATCACCCAGATTAAGTACCGGCACATCGGCGGCCACTGCACCCAAGGGCGACAAAATACTGCCGAGTTGAATTGGTGCGCTGTTGGTGCTCTGCCCCGCAAGATTCAGAAGCGCATCTTTGACTTGATTGCTAACCGAGCCACTCAACGCACCGGCTAGATTATTCAATGCACTACTGAGTATTGGCGTCTTCGTCGCAATTTTGAGTGGGTCAGCAAGATCCGTGACGCTTAGCCCGATCGCGGTTGCCAGCTGACCTGCAGTGATGTTCGTGTTGACCAAACCGTTGTAGTCAGCGGCAGTTAGCGTGACGTTGCCGCCGAGCAAACCCGACATCAATTGATTGACCAGGCCACCACTGAACTTAGCCACGCCACTACCGACGCGAACACTACCAAGCACGTCCTGCGTTGCTGTCGCAGAAGCTCGCATACTGCCGCCGGGTGTAAACAGCGGAATGAATTGCGTAGGGAAAGGGACTTGCAACGTCACACGTGCCGCGTTGGCAGTGCTGAAGCCGCTCACCGCCAGCGAGCGCTGCTGAATGCCCCCAGTCGAGGTTTGAATCCTGCCCGCTTCAGCAACCGCTGTAATACCGCTTGTGGCACCGTAACCATTCGCAGCCAGACTACTGCTGACGCGCGTATTAAGCATGGTTTGCGTGGGGTTGCCGCTCGTACAGCCACCGACAACTCGCGCCCCATCCAGCGCCGCCATTGTCGCGGCTTTTTGTAATTGACGCTGAGTGGAATAGACCCGACCGAGCTCAATGGCAAGCATCGTGCCGATCAGCAGAGCTGTTATTGAGAGCGCAACAAAAACTGCTACAGCACCGCGTTGGCGGTGCGCAGAGAAAATAACTGGGCGCTTATTGCCCGCCACTGCCGCCACTACCGCCAACAAAACTCTCGCGATCGAAAGTCGCTGGAATTGGATAATCAAACGTCTTCAGATACCGATCGTAAACTTTGTCAGCGATCTCACCTGGCATCGGCTGCGCAGTAGGATTACTCGCTGCACCGCTCTTCTGCAGATCCGTCCACGCATGCACTTCGTCGCCCAACTTATAGGCGGCAGTTTTTTCATCAGCGAAAGCTGCAAACGGCATGGTCAGAGCTAAAATCATCAAGAGCTTATTCATGGATACCTACCTCTAACGTGGTTTCATCAAGGCTTGCGCTTTACGTCGCAAGCCAGCCAGTTCGTCATCACTAACACCGCTGTTCCGAGCAATCTGCTTGGCGCGGTTTTCGTCCTTGGTGAGAAGCAATAGCGTGATCAGGTTGTTGCGGCTTAACTGGCTGTTTTGATCCAGTTCCACCGCTGTCGCCAGTTCAGGCAATGCCTCTTTGTAACGTCCTGAAACCATCAAGGCATAGCCTAGATCGTTACGGAACGTTACTTCAGTGGGTCGCCGTTGAACGGCTAGACGTAGGTGCTGAACGGCAACCTTGATATCGCGCTTTGCATACAAGAGGCCGAGACCATGCTCAGCATCTGCACGAAACTCGGTAGTGAGGAGTTCTTTGTAAAGTGCCTCTGCCTGCACGCTCTGCCCTAGATTGCGGCGCGCTTCGGCCTCCAACAACTTGAGTTCACGCGTAGCACCCGAACTGCGCTTTTGATCTTCCACATGCGCTAATGCCGCGTAGTACTGCTGCTTAGCAAGCATGCCGCGAATGAGATCAGCGTGAACGACACTATCATCACCTCTGCCACGCTCACGCACGCCAGAGTCTGAAGCGCGCGTGAGGCCCATGCACGCGTTCAGCGTGAGCATCAGCAAGCATACGCTCGCGATACGTATCGTCTGTGCCCCTAAAGAAACGCTGGGCAATTTCATTTGCCGCTAACCTGGGCCAATGCCCGAATGATCGAAAGGAATGCCGGCCCTGCAACAAAAATCAGCAAGGCAGGAAAGAAGAAAGCCACCATTACGACCGTCATACGTCCGGACAAAATATTGACTCGTTCACGCAAATCCATGGTGCGGCGTTCTTCAAGAATCTTGAGCGTCTCCAGCAAAGGCTCACGCACTTCGCCGCCATAGCGGTCAATCTGACGCAAAACACCAAGCACTGTGCTGAGATCACCTATGTCCATCACATCGCCAAAACTTTTAAGCACAGCTTCGGTGTCGGCACCCGCATCGAGCTGTCGCAGTACCACTTCAAATTCGCGACCTAATTCCGGTAATACGCCACGGCCTTCACGCACCAAACTCGCAAATGCTTGGCGATTCGACAAGCCCGCTTCAAACAAAAGCACCAATAGATGAATAAACAATGGCACTTCTGACTTGATACGCTGACAACGATTTTCAGCAGCACTGCGTAAGATCCAGCGCGGCATTAAAAATGAAAGCGCTGCACCAGAAAAAATCAAGAGCACCATGAAAAACGCGGTTTTTAATTGTGCCGGGCCAAAGAACCAGAATGTAAGCAAACCCACAATCATTACGATTGGTAAGGCACCTTGAAAGATGTACCAAAGCATATGAGCTTGCGCGCTGCGCCAACCAGCGCGCGTCATCAAGCGTGCGCTTTCGTTTTCGCTATCGACCCAGTCTTCAATCGCTTTGCCGCGTTTAGCCAATCTTTGTAAAACAGCGCGATCACCACCAGCCGCAAACTCTTCATGCTCCTGCGCATTGGGAGCGATACGCTGCTCTAACTTGCTCTTTTCGCGCGCACGCAGGACCAACACTCCTACGGCAAAAATAGCGCCGATGACGATAATGGCCGTAATGACAAGCAAACTTACAAGGATCGTCGGACTCATTCGGCGTCCTCCGTCGAACGCATCATTCGCCAAATGACGACCATGCCCGTGAGCTGCATAATCATAGAGATGATCAGCATCACACGCCCGCTAGGATCAGCCCACATATTGACGTAGTAACCACGATTGACAACCAGAATGTACAAGGTCAGTGCAATCGGAATCGTCGACAGCACAACAGCAGAAAAACGTGTCTCAGCTGTCAGTGCGCGCAGTTCACGCGCTGCGGCATCGCGACTACGAATAGCTTGCACGAGACTGCGTAAAATATTTTTGAGGCTGCCACCGTATTTACGATTAACTGAAGCTGCCAAGGCCATCACGCGAATATCGCGCAGCTTGTGAATACGACCAGTTTCCATCAACACATTTTCAATCGGTGCGCCCAAGCGTACCTGACGACTGATACTGAGAAACAATGTGCGCAAGGGCTCGGCACTTTCCCGGGCAGCCGAAGCCATCGATTCTTCCAGCGTATTACCTGCGGCAAGAACGCGAATCGTGCTCTCAAGAAAGTCTGGCAATTGACCAACAATCTTTTGTCGACGTGCAGCAGCCTGCCGTGTCAGCAAGATAAATCCAACAATCAGTACGACCCCGATGATGAAAGAACCGGTGAAGCCTCCGAAGATCAGCAACACCAAGGGAATTGAAATTCCCAAGCCAATCAAGATTTTTTGAACGGTCTCAACTTCAACTTCAGATCCAGAGCGCCACAAAATGTGGCAAGTCCAACGCAAGATTGGATTCTTGATCTTATTGTCGTCGGCCTCTGGAGAAGCGAGATCAGCAACCTCATCTCCTCCTAGCGCTCGGATTCGCAGTAGTGCGTCCTTTTTCTTATCGTCGCCGCCCGACCGCAGCATGATGACTATTGCAGCGCCAACAAGCAGTAAAGAAACCAGAAATAACAGCACGGCAAAGATCATGGCTTGCCTCGGCAGTCCACATGAACGCCGGCCTCCATGTCGTATTCGAATACAGTACGCATCTGCAGTTCATTCCCGGAGAGTCCAAGCACTTCGGTAATCGACGTCAGTCGACGTTTGCCATCTGCTAAGCGCGCCACATGCACCAGCAGCTGAATTGCGCTGGCAACCTGACCACGAAAAGTGACTTCGCTGCCGTTGTAGCCAGCAAATCCGGCCAACAACTCCATACGGTGAATCGCATCGCGCGTACTGTTCGCGTGAATGGTGGTCATCGAACCATCGTGACCGGTGTTCATCGCCTGCAACATATCCAGCACTTCATCGCCGCGCACTTCGCCAACAATGATGCGATCTGGGCGCATGCGTAATGCGTTGCGCACAAGATCACGCGCGGTCACAGCACGCTCGCCATCGAGATTCGGCGGACGTGTTTCCAGACGCACGACGTGTCCATGTTGCAAACGCAGTTCGGCGGCGTCTTCGACTGTAACGATGCGCTCGCCCTGCGGAATCCATTGCGATAGCAGATTGAGGAAAGTCGTTTTGCCTGAGCCAGTACCACCGACTACGATCAGGTTGGTGCGTTGACGAACACGATCTTGCAGATAATTTAGTGCGGCTTCGCTGACGCTACCGCCACGAATCAGATCTTCAGACGTCAACGCCTTCTTGCGGAATTTACGAATGGACAAGCAAGGTCCATCCAAAGCTATCGGTGGAATAATCGCGTTGACGCGCGATCCATCTGGCAAGCGCGCATCTACCATCGGCGTGGACTCATCAACGCGTCGACCAATCGGCGCGAGAATGCGTTGAATAACACGAATGACATGATTGTCGTCGAGAAAACGTACTGCTGCACTGGTGAGCTTGCCATCGCGCTCGACAAATACATTGCTCGGTCCATTTACCACGATGTCATTAATTGTGTCGTCTTCAATCAGCGCTTGAATGGGGCCAAAGCCCATCAACTCATCACAGGCATCACGTGCCAGTGCTTCTGATTCGCGCAAATTTACCGGTAGGCGTTGCTCAACAACATAGCGACGCATTTGTTCAGTGACAAAGCGCTCCAGCTTTGCTTCATCCCATTGATCAATCTCGAGGTTGCGCTCCTCGATCTGCTGAATCAGGTGACGATGAAAATTGCTCTTGAGCTGCTGATACTGATCAGACAGTCGAAAACGCGTGACCTGCTCAGTGTTAGCGCTGTTCATGCTAGCTGAACAACTTTCCGAGCAAGCTAGGGCGTGCAACAACTGCAGGCATAGCACCAGACAATAATGTCGCAGCCATACGGCGCATGTCGTCGCAGTACGGATCTTTCGGCGCCACAGTAAACATAGGCTCGCCAGTGTTCATCGATTGAATGCGCGCGTCGCCTTCACCAGATAAGGTCGCGAGAAGCTTGAGATCCAAGATGTCCGCAAGGCTTTGTGCCGCTAAGCCCATGCGACGACGATAACCATCAATCACCAGCATGGTTTGATCCAAAGCGCAGTTATCTAAACGCAGCGTACGTAACAGGTATTTATTGTGGCGCGACTTGATAATGGATTGGTCGGTGAGCAACAGCGTGCGATCTGCTTGCGCGATGATGCCGGTGATGCCTGAAAGTGGCAGGGCGCCATCCATTGCCACGACGATGCAACCAAACAAGCCGCGCATCACCTGCAAAAGCTTGAGCAATTCATCGATATTAATTTGCGGCCGACCAATCAGATCTTCCGGCAAGCTCAGTATGTAAACCCCACTAGCGTGCTTAGGAAACGCCGTATCGACCAAGGTTTGATCAGCCCGATAAACATCGCTGATCGCATCGAGGACGCTGTAGTTGAGATTCATGTTCAGGAAAATTCCGGCCGCGCCTACCGGGCCGGCGATATCCAGTAACAACACGCGCTCAGTCTTCGGCATTTGGCTGGCACAGCTCAGCGCCAAATGTTCTGCCGTGAATGCAATTCGTTCCGTAGCATTACTAGACAAAACGGCAAACAACTTGCCGTGCACCTTTGGCGCTGATGATTGCGTCTGCGTGGAACGACGCAGTAATTTTCCGAGCAAGGCGGCAACGTTGGTATCGTCACGACGTAGCACAAAGAAATCGCGCGCGCCTGCACGAATGGCTGCGAGCATCACTTCTGCATTGCTGTCTGCTGCCAAAGCTGCCAATGGAACATCAGGCATACGATCTAGACACTTCTCGACCATGCCACTGCGCTCGGCAACATTGGCGCTATCAAACTGAAAGAACACGATATCGACACGGCCCAGCATCTTGACGCGCTCGATCAGATCATCGGCGTCCAGTGGATGCACTGCGGTGAAATCAATACCGTCAGCAACGTTCTGCAACCAGTTCAAATAAACCGGATCATCAGCAACGACTACAGCCTGTGGTCTCATGGAACAGTTCTTATTGTTAGTTTTATTTGCTGAAGCCGGTGTCGTAATCCCCGCGCTCCAAGAACATCGTCTGAGCAAAGTTAGGGTTGTAATTGTCGTACTTGGCACCCGGCAGTGGTGGCAACTTGGCTTCACGCGCCAACGGACGCACCAGATGCGGAGTGACGATCATCACCAATTCTTTGTCTTCGCGATTGATTGAGGTTGAACGGAAGAACGCGCCCAGTACCGGAATGTCGCCGAGCCAAGGCACCTTGTTGACGTTGTTAACCAGATTGCGTGAGACCAAACCTGAAATCACGAAGGTTTCACCATCACCCAATTCAATCGTGGTATCCGTGCGACGCACGAGCAAAGCAGGAACAGCCACGCCACCAATCTGAATGCCCGCAGAGAAATCGAGATCGCTCACTTCTGGCGCGACTTTCAGCGCGATACGATCACGCGAAAGCACCGTCGGCGTCACGCAATACGACAAGCTGCCGATCAATGCCCAGCT
>JAZKEM010000167.1:25190-26187 GCA_040387055.1 Pseudomonadota bacterium
ACCAAATTCTTTATACGTGATCGTAATGCTGCTCGAGTTGCCACCCTGAACCACCGGAATTGGAAATTCGCCACCAGCCAGATAGGTCGCTGTTTGGCCGCTCATCGCAACCAGACTCGGTTCAGCTAGCGTGTGCGCCAAACCTTTTTGCTCCAACACGCTCAATACGCCTAGCAAGCCTTGACCACTATTGGAGAACAAAATGTTGAATGCGTTCTGTAGCGGCAAAACGCCTGCGGGCTGCGCTGGAGAGACACTGCTTCCGTTTTGCGCGCCAGGCGGTGCACTACCCAGCGTGAATTGATTATTAGATTTGAAGAAATTTAAACCATAAGACTGCAAAGTACGACGGCTGACTTCTGCAATCTTGACCTCAGTCATCACCTGCGTTTCAAGCGCAACGCTGCTGCGATCAGCAACCTTGCCGTCCTTGGTGCCTTGCTGTGCTGACGTTTTTGCGCGGCGGTGTGCCAGCAAATTCGGCAAGCTACCTTCCAACTGCAAGCCCGGATCAATAACTGCGCCTTTCAACTCAGGATCTTGTGGACGTGAAGCACGTGCTGGATCCTGAACCGCACCAACCCGAATGCGATATTCAGTGGGTGCGCCGGTCTTGCTCGGCCACACAAACAAACTGGTGATGCCAATTGCCTTACCGCTGACCAATAACTCACGGCGGTTGATTACGTTGATGTCCGCAATATTCGGGTCGCCTACCGCAACACGCGCAACGCCAGCTGCCGAACGCACCAATTTATGTGTGCCCTGCTCAACCTGAATCAGGTCAGGAGTAGCTTTGGTTGCTGATGCCGCATAAGCCGATAGCGACAATGCAAAAGTCAGCGCAGCAAAACGAGAAATATTTTTGATATTCATGACGCGCCTTAAAGATTGGTGCCGACGTTTTCAGCTTTGGATCCACGAATCACTTCGATTGATGGATTCGCATTCCTTGCTTTGGGTGAGGGACGTACTCGTGACAACTCACCCGCTGTAA
>JAZKEM010000168.1:0-12831 GCA_040387055.1 Pseudomonadota bacterium
AGCTTGAGTTCGGCCGCATCCGGTTCGTAGTAAATGGTGTTGCCGGCGCCTGCGTAAAGGATTGAATTCGGCAGAAAGGGATGATCATTTTCCAACGCAGGGATTTCTCCTGCATGGCCTGCCGCCTTGAAGTACTCGCTGAAATAATCCTGAAAGCTGAGGTTCTCATCGCCAACCAGATAAGCCTTGCCGTTTTCGCCGCGCTCTAATGCACCGACGATGGCGTCGGAAAGGCTGTCTGTAGAAATGAAGTTAACGCCACCGAGTGGAGCGAACGCTGGAATCTGCGCGAATCGACCTAGCGCATAACCCGCATGCGCAGCCATACCCGGCACGATCAAGCCCGGCACATGGCCAACTACGAATGGCGCATTAATGCTGCAGACATGGAAGCGACCACTGCTCAATGCGCGTGCGCCATCATCAGCCAACTTGCGGCCACGCACATAGGAACTCTTGTCGCAGAGATCAGGACGAATCTGCGGATAGAAGCTACCGATATAGATGGCACGACGGATACCTGCATCGCGTGCTTTGGCAAAGAAGCGAGGAACGCCTTCAACATTAGCACGCTGCCAATGCGCAGATTCATCATCGCCCGGCGGCACGTGACGAATATCGTTGCCTGCAGCGAAGATCAGCGTATCGAACTTCGCCAACTGCGCAGGCGTGAAATCATCACTGAGATAGTCGCCAGTTAATTGAGGCAACTGGCCCAGCGGCGTATCAGCAGGCGCAGGTTTGCGTGCAGCAATCGTGACTTCGTGGCCCAAGCTCTTGAGACGTAATGCAGCGTGACCGCCAATGAGACCCGTACCACCAAGGACAAGGATGTTCATTACTACACCGAAGCAGCTGGACGTTTCTGTCCACCACAAAGAATGTCAGTGACGCGTTCGGTATCCATGTATTCCTTGAACTCGACGAGTTGACCATCGCGGAAGCGCATCAGGAAGTGATACTGGTTGCTGTAGATCTGGCCTGAGACATGCAGGCCTTCTGATGTTGCCTCGACTGCGACACGCTCACCTTCGGCAGTCATCGCGTTAATCGTGAAGCGGATACCTTTTGGAAAAACCTGAAAGATGCCGCCCGCAGCAGCAGAGATCTGTGCCTTGTCATACGTACCGGAGATCAGCGTGTTGCCCATCGTTACGCAGCGGCCATCTTCTGCGTAAGAACCAACAATCGCGGCAACGTCGCCGCTGTTCAGTGCCGCAAAGAATGCGACAGCCTTTTCTTTATTGAGTTGTTCAATGCTCACGACGCTCTCCTTATTACTTGTAGTCTCCCTAGACTGCAACCGTACGGATCGCGCTGCATACTTGGTATGGAGTAGTGCCCAATAAAAATGTCATACGTGTAGAAGCTTGTTCACCGCTTCGAAGCTTTCCGATACTCGCCCGGCGATTGTCCGAACCAGCGGCGGAACGCGCGCGTGAAACTGGCGGTATCACCGTAGCCAAGTTGAAGCGCCATCTCTTCTAGTTTCATCTCGGTGTTTTCCAACAGTTGTCCCGCGAGTTGCCCACGCTCCGCGTCGACGAGATTACGGAAGCTGGTCCCTTCTTCTTCCAATCTGCGCCGCAAGCTGCGTGGCGCCATTGCTAACTGACTCGCAACATCTTCGAGAGAGGCTACCAACCCCATCGAACCGAGTAGAAGTTGCCGGACTTGGCCAGCGATACCTGCGACCTGCCGCCTCTCCAACTGTGCGCGGCACTGCGCCTCCAATAACTGGACCAGATGCGCGTCATACGTCGGCAGCGACATTTCCGCGTCATGTCGACGCAGCACGATAGCGTTGCGCGAGCACTCATAGTGAGGTGCGATGCCGCTGAGTGCTGCAATCCGATCTGCATGCGCCGGAGCCCTGCCCTGAAATTCAAGCCGCAGCACGTGCAAACCCGAAAGCCCGAGCTCGTTGCACAAATTGACGGCGGTCGCCGTATCGCGCTCTAGCAAAAACTGCCGCAAGTGATGCGGGATATCTGAGGGATCAGCACTAACTCCGTATTCATTCTGATCACTGAATATCACGAACCGGCAATATGCTGTGCTTAGCGGCAGATAGCGCATCGCGCTCTCGAGCGCTTCACGCAAATTGCGGCTGGTCCGCAGCGCAAATCCCCAGATCCCGAAAGTAGCCACGTTATAGCGCAGGCCAAGCTCAAAACCGAGCGCAGGAATATTTGGCAAGGCAAGTATCAGGTTTTCAATCAGACGCATCTCCTGCTCGCGCGCAACGAGAGAATCCGCGTCCCGCAGTTGAGCCTCAGTGATGCCCGTACCGAGCAGGCAGGTTTCCACATCCACACCGTGGTACGCAGCGAAGTTCACCATCACCTGGCTAATGGCAACGGGATGCTGAAAACTCGCTTCTATTGATGGACCCATACTGGAATTGCCTAGAGCAATGATGAGAGTCGGCTTGGCCGGAAATGTATGGCGACAGTCCGCTAATGCTCTGTCAAAGATACAGGACAACTCGCTACTGTTGCACCACTAAAAAAACTGTTGGAGAACGACCATGCATCCGGATCTGAACGCGCTCAACAAAGACGCCATCGCCACAGCACGCGAATACACAGGCGAGATCGCTTGGCCGACGGTGATGCTGGTGGTGCTGGTGTGGGTACTTCTCATCGCAGACCTTTATCTGTTCGCGACAGGTCAGTTGTCGCTGGCACCGGCAATGCTGATCTACGCCATCGCCACCTACATGTCCTATACGCCGCTGCATGAGGCCGCGCATGGCAACGTTCATGGCGGGCACGATCACCTGAAGTGGCTCAACGATCTCTGCGGGTACTTGGTAGCACCTCTAATCATGGTGCAGTACTCCACTCATAAGGTGGAACACTTCACACATCATCGCTACACCAACCAGCCAGACAAAGATCCGGACCATGTGGTTAGCGGCATGCGCGGCGGCTTTATCGCGTTCCTCGTTTGCGGCTTTCGCTTTCTGTGGACGCAGAACACTTTCTTGTTTCGCGACTACTGGCCAACGGCGCCGTGGCGAGAAAAAGCGATCTACATCGCGGAAGTGCTGTTCGCGATTGGCTTGCGAGTCGCGCTTGTTGCGCTGATCGCACGCGAACATACCTGGGCACTGCTATTTTTTGGCTACTTTGCCGGCGCATACTTCACCGCCTACTGGTTTGCCTATCGCCCTCACCACCCCTACGAAGACGCCACTCGTTACCGCAACACCAACAGCCTGATCATGCCGACGTGGATGAAACCACTGGAGTGGTTTTGGCTAGGCCAGAATCTGCACTCCGTGCATCACTTGTTTCCGCGCGTGCCGTTTTATCGCTATCACGCATTGCATCGTCGAATTGAGTCGGCCATGCGCGCGCACGGCACGCCTATGATCGGCATCTTCAATCGCCTGCATATCGAAACCACTCAACGTCCAGAGTAGTTAGCCCCTAATACAAGCAAGGCAAGATAAGACCTCATAAAAAAACGGCCCACCGCTAATATTCTTAGCGTGGGCCGAGAGCTCACCGAAGGAGGGCTCGGCGAGCGAGTGCTAGATTGGCCAGATCTCCGCGCACGACTGATCGCATCGACTGCTCCATCAAGAAGTAAAATGACTTTTCAATCTTTGTTTGTTGCGAACAAGGTCTTATAGGCGATGATGGCCATGATGCTCATGACGATTAATACGCCGACATAAAACATGAAGAATGCGATGTTGTTACTTAACGGCCCACCAAAAGCCAGGCCACGACTGTTCGGATAAAGCGCATCGATCAGCGAGGCAATCGTGAAAGTCCACCCAACCGTAATAAAGCCGAAGGCGATGCGCCGCAAAGCACCCATAGAGAACGGCAGAACTGGTAGTAGCAACGCCAGTATCCACATCGCGAACCCATTAATTACCCCTTCGAGATGTGCCATTCGCCAAGCCTTGAGCGTGCCCGGCATTTGGTAATCAATACTGCCGGGAATCGGCCACAGCCGAATTTCCCCGAGCAAAAAGAACAAAAAACCAAATCCAATTGCGCCGCCAAAGAACACGAGCAGCGCGCCATGGCCTATGAGCTTTCTCTGTGCCGCTTTGAGCTGTAAGGACTGATCCATATTTCACCTTTCAAGATTGGAGAATCGTTACAGGAGGCACCGGCATTAACGGATCTTGCGTATCAACTAGCGGAATGACCTGCAAAGATGACGCGGAAGAAAATCGGCGGATCCACTCAAGCACCCACTCTGGATCACGCTCGGAGCGCGGACTATGTCCAGGCAAAGCGGCCCGCAGCAGATAAGGTCCGACATGTCTAATAAAACTGGCTAGCTGTCCTGCCAATCGCAGGCGAGAACGGAGGTTGTTCCAAAGACCATCCTGTTTCAGCATCAATTTATACGCGCGCATCGAGAAACGCATGACGTCGAAGGAGCCATGAAGAACTCCCATTGCACGCGTGAAATAACCGCCACAGACCGCTTGATACGCGTCAAAAGCAACCGTCTTATGCTCCGTCTCTTCAACCATGTGCCAGAGAATGAAAGAGACGATGCGGCTGTCAGCGCCAGCAAATAATTGTTGACGGCATTCGATCAACCAACGCGTGACGCCCAAAGTCATCGATTCAAAACCAGCGGTATAGGCAAGGCGACTGGCTAGAGATTTATGAGAAAGCTGTGCATACGACTCTTCCATCTGCGCTTCTATTTCTGCGAGCCGTGGATAACCGTTCGCTTTCAAAGCGTCGTTGAATCGTCGATGCGCGCGAAAGTGCTGTCCTTCTTGCGCCATAAAAGCTTCACAATCTGCAAGCAGCAGTGGGTCTTTAATATTCGACATGGCATCACGCAATGTTCGAATCAAGAATGGCTCAAGATAGGGCATCGTTAGTGATGCACCATTCATCATGTGCGACAACTCAGGCTTCCCTGGAATCCAATGCCCCTTAATATCATTCGGAAAAGAAAACGGAATGCGGCGCGGAACAATCTTTGATTCATTAGCACGAGTCACGATCTTCTCCAGACGCACAGGTTTAAACAATAAAGCACCGTTCACCGATGTGATCACCGCTGGGCTTCGAATTAATTGCCCGTTATCGAAACAATGCCCGATTCACCAATCAATATTTGAGACGATTTGATTCGTAAGCTTCCGGTTAGGCTGCTGTCACTCATGCCGCCTTTACTGACTTTCTTGGCTGCGCTTACAGAGCCGTCTGCCTGAATGGTCAGCATCGTGCTATCCGAGCCTGTCAACAGAACACTCCCGTCCTCCTGCACTTCACCACCGAAGAAGCTGGCGGTGGTCGCAGTTTCAATCTTCTTCCATGCCGCAGCCTCGATGTCTTCACAGGTGTAAACATTTCCTCGCATGCCAAAGGTGATGGCTCCCTTCTCTCCCCATGGAAGGACGCCGAAGAAAGAACCTTCATACTGAGTTGCAACGCGCGTCCACTGCACCCCATCAGCCGAAAATCCAACCAGCCCGCGCTCTCCAGCAACGACAAACTTGCCGTTATTGGTCATAGCAATGCTGTTCAGATGCAGCTTGTCGCTGGAGATCGCAGGCGCATCGATGTCATTCCACGTTGCGCCGGAGTCCTCAGTCACTTTGATAAGACCAAAGGCACCGACGACAAGCACCTTCTGCGCACTAAAAGGTAAAACCGAGAAAATCGGCGCATTGAGGTCAGGCTGAAAATTCTGAATCGCCCATGTCACGCCACCATCCGATGTGCCAACAATGACTGAATCATGCCCAACGGCCCAACCATGCCTGGCATCTGCAAAAGCCACGGCATTGAATGCAGTATCGACAGGACTCTTGGACTGACGCCATGCCTTACCGTCGGGGGAACGGACGATCACGCCATTACCACCGACCGCAACCATTTGATCTCCGGCACGTGCAATGCCTAACAGCATGGCCCGCTCCGCATTGGTAATCAGCAAAGCAGGAATCGGCTTGGCAGTCGAAGCGCTCGCTGCAGCGCCCACCGCATCATCAGCAATCGCCGCAACAACAATGGTCGACAGCATCAATGCGACAGCACAGCGGATCATCGTGACCTTCCGTAAGAATAATTTTTTCATGCCGACACCGTCGTCTGGTTTTGTGAAGACTGTCCTGATGAAACATCGCGGATGAGGAATCTTGCGAACGCTGGCAAGAAGATCAACGCAGCGACTGCGTTCGCAAGGAACATGATGGTCAGCAGAATGCCCATATCAATCTGGAACTGAAGTCCTGACATCACCCAAGTCGCAACACTGGCAGACAAGGCAATGCCGGTCACAATCACCGCCTTTCCGGTTTGATGAAGCGTGTTGGCATAGGCTTCGCGCAAGGGCATTTTCTTCACTTTCACGTTCTCTTCCAGAACGCTGAAGATGTAGATGCCGTAATCAACACCGATACCCGCAGCGAATGCAGCAACCGGTAGCGTTGCAACGGTTTGTCCAATGCCAAGCCAGACCATGATGGCGTAGGTAAAGACTGAGACCGCAGCCAATGGAACGACAATACAGATGATGCCCGCAATGCCTCTGAACGACGCATACACGCAAACGATGATGGCGAGATAGAGCCAGAATAGAACCGTGAACTCTGTCTTCTTGATCACATCATTGGTGGCTGCAAGCACGCCGACGTTACCGCCCGCCAAATGGAAGGTGACTGGATCACCTGGCTTGACGCCGCTATTGATCTTGTCGATGGTTGAAATGATCTGATCGATGGTTGTGGCGCGATGATCCTTGGTAAAGATGTAAGTCGGGATCACGCTGCAGTCTTCGTTTAGCAAGCCTGTCGATGTGGTGAATTGCTGGCCAGCGAGAATCAAGCCGTCTGGTGAGCGAGGTAGCTGCATCCAACGCGGATTGCTTTCGTTGTACTTGGCCCAGACCTGCTTATCCATGATCGGCAACGACACCACCGAAACAATGCCGGGTTGATTCTGCATATACCAACCAAAGCGATTGATGCGGTTCATGACGTCATAGTCGATGCAACCGTTTTTCTTGGTGTGTGCATAGATCTGCAGAACATCTACACCAATCGAGTAGTTCTTGGTAATGAAATCCGAATCCATGTTGTAGCGAGAATCCGGTTTCAGTGCAGGCACACCCGCGTGCAGCTCGCCGATCTGTAGATCACGAGCGACTATCCACGCACCTGCCCATGCCGCGGCCATCACCACGAGCACCGTGATCGCCACACGACGATTGGTTAAAGCCGACATGAACTTCCATACCGGCTGGAACTTTTCGTCGCGCTGATGCTGATAAGCGCGGAACCGCTCTGGATTGCCAATACGAACGTAAGACAGCAAACATGGAAGCAAAATCTTTTTACAAATCACGACCGCGACCAAACCAAACATGGCATTGATCGCCATCTCTTGAACGATGCCAATTGGAATCAGCAGAATCGTGCCAAAGCCAATGATGTTTGTGACCAGCGCTGTGATGCCCGGAATAACCAGACGACGATAGGTTGCGCGAGAAGCATCAAAGCTGCTCAAGCCATTATCCGCAACTTCCAGAAGCCAGAAGCTGGTGATCTGAATGCCATGTGAAACGCTGATCGCCAATACAAGGAATGGCACCAGAATCGCAAAGGGATCCAAACCATATCCTGCAAGTTTGAAAAGACCCATTTCCCAGATGACTGCGAGCAAACCGCAACTCAATGGATAGAGCGCAACAACGAAGGAGCCCATGTACCAGGAGAGCACCAGCCAAACGAGGAACACGGTAATGGCGAAAAAGGTCACCACTTCCAATGAGGCGTCAGCGACATCGCCGATGACCTTGGCAAAACCAATGATTTCGACATTGATATCCGGATTGTAGTCCGGATTTTTGGACTCAGTAACCGCCAGCTCAGAACCGTTGAAGTCTTTTTCAATGGTTTCACCGTTTGGACCAACAGCAGTTCCATGAACGGATTTGAAACGGAAGAAGAGGCTGCGCGGATCTTCATAGACCGTGGCGATAATCGTACCGGCCTTTAACGCACCATCATCACTTGCGAGTTTTACTTCATAACGCGTCTGTTTGATTAGCCTGCCGCGGATGTTTTCAAAATTGTGCGCAGTCTGGATGTAATCCAGTTTTTCATGCGTGCGCGGATTTACATCAACCAGCTCTGCGGACACCAGCGCAGAACGTTGATCGTTGGAAACCAGACGGCCAATGATGCTGGCTTTCGCGATGTTGTCTTTGACCTTGGCCAAAGATTCAGCATCTGGATTGAATCCGGATGGAATAACGTTACCGCCTTGGAATCCGCCTTCTACCACTTCCAGATAACGGACATTGGGCGTGTAGATAGAACTGACGCGGGTTCTGTCTACACCAGAGAGATAGAACACGGCGTCTGTTGCTGTCTTCAACGATGCGAGAAAAGCACCGTCATAAATTGTCTTGTCAGGAGATTTCTGTGAAACCGCGAGCAACACCGTGTTGCCGCCGCCAAACTGTTCCTGATGCTCTTTCAAAATCTTGATGTAAGGGTGATCCTTGGGAAGCTGCTTCTCAAAACCTGAATCGAGACGCAGGTGTAGCGCCTGCCATCCAAGAAAAAGAGTCAACAGCCCGATCACCGTTAAGGTGACAGGTCTTTTTGAAAAGATAAGTGGTTCTGTGATTTTGACAAAGAACGTCGAAAACCAACCACGCGGATCACCATGCATATGAACGTTCCTATTTTTTTGAATAACGTTGGAGGCCCGTCATAACGACGGGCCTCCACACGATTTCACTCAATTACTTTGAAGCGCGTTGCTGAACTGCGCTGTCGGTGAAGAAGCCGTCCGGATACTGCACGCTGTAATCATTCGGGCGTCCCTGCGCAGACAATGCCGTCACGAAATAGCGACCGGAGTCGAAGTGATAAATCACTTCTGGCACGGTGAAGTGCGTCAACACGTTGGACTGCGGCGTGCCCATGCCTTCCTGGAAGTTGAACAAAGCACCTTTACCGTCATAGCAATCCACCATCAGGATGCTCCAAGAGTCTTCGTCAACGTAGAAGACGCGCTTGGCATAGGTATGGCGCTCGCCTGGCTTCAGCGTTGCTTCAACAACCCAGACGCGATGCGTTTCGTAGCGAGGAACATCGGCGTTCAGATGGTTTGGACGAGCCAGATCATCGTACTTGGCGCGAGAAGCCTTGAAGTTGTTGTAAGGCACCAGCATTTCGCGCTTGCCCTGCAGCTTCCAGGTGTAGCGTTCGAGTACACCGTTGAACATGTCGACCTGGTCATAGAACTGCTGACCATCGGTGCCCTCGTAAGGGTTGTCACAGCAAACCGCAGGCGCGCGACGAATACGCTTCAGCGCTGGCGCATACAACCACGCTGCACGACCGGTTGCGCCTGTACCGCCGCTCTCATTCACCAGAATCATCGTGCCTGCCGTACGTGCAGGCGAAACAATCTTGGAGAGGTAATAAAGGAACAAACCCTTGCCGTTGGTAAGCGGCACCGGATTCTTTTCGTTGGCGTAGAGGAACTTCACGTCCTCGGTAAGCTGTGCGAGCTGATACTTGCCGCTGGAATCAACAATCATCTGATCGTTGTTACGACGAACCGTATCGCCGCGCCACTTGAGGCGATGATTCCAAATAACTTCAGCGCCGGTTTGCGGAATTGGATAGGGAAAACCCTGCTTGCAGTTATCCGGGTTGTCCGTGCCAACCAACGCGCAGTTGGTGGCATTGACCGCCGTTGCCTTGTAGATAAAATCAGGCCAAGCCACGTTGCGGTGACTGGGATAGACATTCATCTTGTAAGACTTAAAGGTCTTCAACAGATACTTGTGACCCTCACTCAACTTGTCGCCGTATTTGTCGATGTTGCCGCTAGTAATGGTGTACAGCGGCTTCTCTGCTTCAATCGCAGCATCGCTCGCGTACTCGCCGGTGAGCTTTCCTTTCTGCTTGGCGGGCGTCCAAGCTGGAATTGTTCCATCGCTATTCCCAGCAGCAGTCGCACCGACGGGCGTGAGTTGTTTTCCAAGTTGGGCCGCCTGATCAGCACCAACCTTTGCGAGTACCAATGACGGCACGGCAAAGCTCAGCGCGGCGGCGATAATTACAACGCGTGATTTCATGTGAATCTCCTGGGGTGCGCGTTAAAACGAGTACTTTGCAAAAAACTTCAAAGTGTCTCGATCGTGGAACAGGTTGGCGTCACCGCCTCCCGACCACATCTGATAACCGAGGTTGAGTGAGATTTTTTGCTGATAGCGGAATTCGATATTGGTATCCCACAACGTGCGTCCTTCAACGTAGTTGGAGAGATAGCCTGGCGAGTGTCCGAAGATGTCGTGCTTCAGAATGATGGTTGGGCTAATGCTCAAACCCGGCAGCACGTCTTCCCATCGAATCAACATGACGAGGCCTGCACCACCCGACCATTTCGTTGGATACAAACCCAGCGGCGCTTGGTGTGGGTTGAAGCGCAGACCATCTGGACCGAATTGGCAGGCTGCATTGCTGGAGCAAGCTTGTTGCGATCCATCAGCACCAGAACCGTCAGCACCTGCAGTAGGGCTGGTGAAAGTACCGGGCACCGCCAATGCAAGACGATCGAGCGGAGGAAGGTTGAGAATGCCGCGGAAGCCGAGCTCTGGCAGCCAGATCACTTGGTCAGCGCCTAACATTCGCGCAGTGAAATCCGTGTTGCCTTCAACGTAGGTCGCACCGAAATCAAGCGACAGCGTTCTGAAATATTCCCAGCCACGAATATAGGAATTCGCTGGATTGGTTCCCAATTCACCGCCGCGATACGGAATGATGAAGTTCGGGAATGAACGGCCCGATCCTGGCAAATGACCAACAACCAGATCGAAAGTATCCGGGAATGGATTGTTGCCACTGGCAGTGGTGAAATTACTGGAGCCATACACCTGCTGCGCGCCAGTCGCGTTCGGTCCGACCCCAACCGTACTGCCGCTACAGCCCGATGATTGCAGGTGACAGTTGGTTAGCGAGGGACCCAAGCCCGCGAACACGAGATCAACAACGTCAACCTGCAACGGATCGCGTGGGCGATACGCCGCTTCGCCTTGGAAGGACACATCGCCAAAGCTGGTGTTGAAGCTGAAGCCATACATCTTGATGTCGCGTGGATACTCCAGTTTCACCTTGATGCTATCCAGCGACAGTGCGCTGTCGGTCACACCGGCGGGATCATTCAGTGGCAAATGCAACAGAGGGATGTCCGGACAATCGAGCAAAAACTGGACAGTGTTTGTTGAATGCTTGGAGCAGGCTTCATTAGCAGAATAAACACTGACCATCGGCGTGCGCGAGGTGTAATTAGCGAAATAGAACCCGAGGTTGGTGCCGTTGTTAAGCCAGTCAGCCGTGTAAGCCAGCTTGACGCCGAAGTTCTTCGCCGCACCAGCGGGATCATCATCACGCAAACGCTGCGCACGCGAAGTGGTGTTGGTGATGAGACTCAGTGGATTGTCGAGATTGCGCCCCACTCCATCCGGATCTGGCGTGAGGTTGCCAAAGCCAACTGTGATGTAGTCTGGCCCATCATTCTTGGTGCCCAGATTGACCGGCGAATAAAAGCCCCCTTCTGCTGGCAATTCGATCGGCTGAAACTCAAGTGCATACCAACCCGAAATATTCACCGAGTCAATTGGCGTAATCGCAAACGACAGTGCATTGATCGGCTGATAGAAATCATCCAGACCGTTGCCACCGATACGAAAGAAATTATTCAGGTTCGGCGCATTCATGACATTCAGCGAGTCAAAGAACTGCAAAGTCGCTTCGCCCCAAATAACCTGCTGCCGCCCTGCTCTCACGGTGACATCCACTCCAGGAAGAGGAATAACACCCGAGATATTCAGATCCAACAACTGCAGGCCCAAGCCAATGGTCTTGAGTGTCTGACCATCAGTACGACGCTCATAGACCTGTCCACCCGGTCCGTAGACGATGCCGCAGGGAAGCCCCAACTGATTGCGATTAGCTGGACACGGAACCGAATCAACGCGCGAACCCAATGCAGGCGAAGACAACAGCCCGCCAGCACTCGAAAGAATGCTGTTCAATGAACCGCCAGACGCGACGGCACTGAGTACCGAGGTCAAAAGACCGCCCGCCGTATTCACCGAAGAAGTGGCGTAACCCACCTGCTGATAATTCTTTCGGGTAATGATGTTGGGATGGTATTCATTGAAGCGATAGTTGGTCGGATCGTAGAAAGCGATGCCCTTTGCAAACAGCGTCCAACCCTTCCACGCCAGCGTGAAATCTTGATTGATACGTAATGGAGACTGCGTAACATCCCACTGCTTGTAATTGAGGTTGCCCGCATCAAAGTTGGTACTGAAAGAGCCCGGTGCAGCAGCCAGATGTTCAGCGGCAAAAGACTGGCTGGTGAAAAGACCTTGGCAATCCTGATAAAAACCGACCTTGGGATCCGTGCGTCCGCAGACCTCCGGATTGAGATTGTTCTTGCCGATAGACGCCGTGCGTTGCGGTTCTGTACGCCAGGCGGCGCCAGCAATAACCGTGGTATTGCTCACTGCGTCTATTGGCGTATCGCCGAAAAACGGGATGGAGAATCCAAGCGAGTAAGCAGGTGCAGCGATCAACAACGCAAACAATGCCGCTGTTGTAGTCGCTACCTTGCTAAAACGCTGCTGCATATTGAACGTCAAATCCATTTTCGATCCTCTTTTCAAACTGCAGCTCCACAGGCACTCTTCGGATACAGAGCGCTGCAACAGAGCACAGTTATCAACTGATTAAATTTCTCCTCAGCTGCGCGATGTTTATTTCATTCGTTCTGCTTTCAGAGCCAAATCGCTCAAAGCGAACTC
>JAZKEM010000168.1:12841-31258 GCA_040387055.1 Pseudomonadota bacterium
TTATCGAGGCATCGTCACAGCACAGAACATCAAGTTCCTGCCATGTAACGGTACAAAGGGAGAGGATGTGGGCGCACCTACCTAAAGATAGGAATTCGGGTAGGCGCTGTTGTGAGTGTTTACGGATTGCCCGTCGCAGAGCGTAGGCAAGTTGCTACAAGTAGGCTTGAGGCTATGCGCTCAGCTGCTTGGCGGGAACGGCATCATTCTCAATGCGCTCAATGCACAGCGGCGTTTTTGCCGCGATCCATTCTTTGGATAAAGAGAATTCTTCCGGACGATTGACTGCATCCATCGCAATCAATCGTTGGCCTTTAAGATAAAAGGCCGCAAAGGAACGATCTTCGAGATTTCCTCGTACGAGAATTTGATCGTGTCCACCGACAACGCCTGCGCTTTGCAATTTGATGTCGTATTGATCAGACCAAAACCACGGAACATGCTTAAGCGGTTTTAACTTGCCACAAATTGCCGAGGCTGCGGTTCGGCCCTGTTCGATGGCGCTAGGAACAGACTGCAAGTGCATTTGAGTATCGTAGAAACTCGAACGATGCTCGGAACAATCTCCTGCCGCATAAATATCGAGTGCGGATGTTCTGCA
Source organism: Pseudomonadota bacterium (assembly GCA_040387055.1). Taxonomy (GTDB): domain Bacteria; phylum Pseudomonadota; class Gammaproteobacteria; order Nevskiales; family Nevskiaceae; genus Stenotrophobium. Next base: position 13,443 of record JAZKEM010000168.1, read on the forward strand.
GAAATCATCCGTGACGATTCCCTTATTGCAGACAATGCCGGCATTCAAGGCAAGATCGATATTGGGTTCCATTCCCACTGCGACGATGACGACGTCAGCGGGATAACTCTTGCCGTCATTACAGAAAACTCTAGCGCCCTTTTCGTCTGGCTCGATATGAGTTGCACTGGTTCCGCAATGAACCTCGACGCCATTCTTTTGATGAAGATCGCAATAGAATCCTGCGACCAATGCGCCGGTGATTCGAGACAATAATTGCGGGGCAGCTTCCAGAATCGTGACTTCAAGCCCGATTTGACGCGCGACTGCAGCAACCTCTAGTCCTATGTAGCCACCACCAATCATAACCATGCGTGCACCAGGCAGCATGGAACGGCGGATTCCATTCACATCCGCCATCGTTCTCAAATAATGGACCTGCGGCAGATCGACGCCAGGGATATTGAGCTTCCTCGGACGGCCGCCAGTCGCGATGACCAGATGATCAAAACCCAGTGACTGGCCGTTTGAAAAATCGACCACATGATCCGACACACGCAGCCTATCCGCCGTCACGCCTGTGCGGATATCAATATCCAAATCCAGAAAGAATGCGCGCGGCCTCAGCAGTAGTTTTTCCTCGGGGACCAAGCCAGCGAGGAAGTTCTTGCACAAAGGTGGCCGGTTATACGGAAGATAGGGCTCATCCCCAACCATCACGATGCGTCCCACATAACCTTCATTGCGCAAATTCACCGCGGCCTGAAACGCCGCTTGTCCCGCCCCGATAATTGCAGCCAATTTTTCGCTCATAGTTCGGTATGGTTGCAGAGTCTTAAAAGTGCAGCACCTATCGATGGATAGGAACTTGCGGCCCTTGCATCTTTCGCAAAAGATTCGTGCGGGATGTCCGCTCTAGCGCTTTAGCTCCTGCTCTCGTGTCGCGCGAAGCAAGGCCGTTCGATTGCCGACACCAAATTTTTCATACAGATTGTGCAAGTACCACTTCACGGTGCCTTCGGTGATAAAGCAACGCTGGGCGAGTTGTGCATTGCTCAAGCCTTCATTCAGCAGAGCAAGGATTTGTCGCTCACGCTTGTTGAATACGATGACAAGCGCATTCGGGACGCTGGATCTAGTTGGCGCCCCTGACAGCGAGATGAGTTGCTTCGCTAGTGAAATCGCCGGTCTACCGGCAGCACTGCCGTGATCAAGCCATCGCTCAATCATGTCCATGACTACTTTGCCTTCGTCGAGGAACGTCCTGAGATAACCTTCAACACTGCCAATTTCGAGCGCTTCGCCCAAGGCTTTCAGTGACGCTTTATCGTTACCGCACAAATCTTCTGCGAGTGCCAACAGAAGAAGTGCTTCGCAAAGCCGGTTCTGGCGTTCCTGAATTCTCAGCCGGGCGATGAGATCAACGATGACCTCTTGAGCCAAGTGGCCTTCGCCATCGGCAATCGCAATGCGGGCCTTCAGCAGTTGTTTTGTCGTCTTCGAAAAACGCTCTTCGTTGATTGACTGCAACAGCGGCTTGGCCTGATTGGGTGCTCCACTGCGAATCAACAACAGCGCGCGTTCCATCCTAAGCGTTGAATAAAGTCGCTGAAAATCGCGCTGCTGCGCAACCAGTTCACCTTCAGAAAGTATGTCCAATGCCGTGCCATAGTCGCCGTTGGCAGCACGTGCTCGTACTGCTGCTGCATATCCAACACTGACCGCATCGACCAAACCCTGATCGGACAGCAAAGGCAATTCTTCCGCGAGAATCTCTCGCACACGCTCTAGTTCATTGCGTTCGTAACGAAGAAAAGCTTCCTGGGCTTTCAGCATCGTTCTTAAACTGCCGAATCCTTGCGAACTAGGGCAGCGCAGAAGGCCCGCATCAATCTGAGCAAGCGCCGCACGGAAGCGCCCGGATTGAATCAGGACCATGGCTCCGGCGACGTGAGCCCAGCCGATGCCGTAACTCGACTGTGCCGTATTGAAACCATAAATCGCATCACGTAAAGCAGCTTGTGCGCGGTCGAACTCTGCCGTGAACTTGAGTCCAAACGCGAACACTGTGGACGCCACACCCATCTCAAACGAGTGTCGGCCTTCGTTGTTCTGCACCCATTGTTGAGAGAGCGCTCGGCAGGTTAAGAAATCGTCACGCAATGCGGCAATCACTGCCCGCTGCAAGGGCAAGGCATCGTGCAACTTTGAATTGGAAGAAAGCTCGATTCGATTCAGCCTCGGTTCTGCCAACGCAAACTGGCGCTGAAATGTAAGGCCCCACACGGCGATTGAATCAATTTCTGGATCCGGCGATTTTGCAGCGCTTTCCCATCGATCAATCAATTCGAGCAGTGTTTGATGCTGCCCCGTACGGAACAGGAAATTGAATCCCAATTGTTTGATCCAATCCCCTGCAAGAGCCGAAAGATCAGGTCCAGCCTCCAAGGCCAAACTGACTGCGGTTGCGCTTTGACCGTTGTCCCATTTCCACTGCGCAGCATCGCGCAGAATTTCCGTCTTCGTTCGGAATTCATAATCAAGCAGAACTCGAGACGCCACTTCTCGAATCAAGGCATGCAAGCAGACAATCGAGCAATCTTCAGGGTCGCGATTCTGGATTAATCCAAGCGCGCGGAATCGCAGAATGGCAGTCTCTACCTTTGACTCAGGCGGATTGAGTGACATCAGCAGCGAGATCGGTGCGCTTCCGATACAGCACAAGGTCCACAGCACTTCCTTGTCGTCATCGGAGAGTGTCTGAATAAACTTCTTGTAAATGAAATCACGCAGAGGGGCTGACCCCGGTGCGTCTCGTGCGATCAGCTCGTCATTAAATTCAATTGGAGAAACTAGCGCGATCTGCGTCAGTGCAGGCCAGCCTTCTGTCACGCGATACAACGATGCAAGCTGTGAATCATTGAGAACTCGTCCGCGTAGCCAAGAAAGTTCGCGCACCTCATCACGCGTCATTGCAAGATCTGCAGCCTGCACCCAAGTGACTTTTCCTTCGCCCGCAAGTCGGCCAAGTCCCAGTTCGATATCGAAGGGTTGCATCGTCAGGCAGATCGACAGCTTGTTGGACGTCAGCGTCAAAAGGCGTTCGAGATAAACCCGCGCGCTGCGCTCCGCGATTGTATGAACATCATCGAGAACCAAATAGCAGTGTGACTCTGCACTGGCCAGATGCGTGCAGAGAGCATCGAATCGCTCTGACCGCCCTGCCGCGCCGTCAATGCCTGCTTCTTCATTGCGAGGGACATCAGCTCCTATCGCCTCAAGCACCTTGTTCAGAAAAGTGATGGGGTCTCCGCAAGATTTGTCTAGCGATAACCAGCTGCAACGACCTTGCTGTCGGTGTCGCGATAACCATATTTCCGCAAGTATGGTTTTTCCGTAGCCGGAGGGCCCTTCAATCACAAAAATGGGAAGGCCAACATCCAACGCCAACAAGCGTTCGCGATGGACGAGCAGACGTTTTGCCTCTGTCAGTGGGCGCTTTAGTGTTCTGTCGAGATTAGGACGAGCTTTCATATTGCGGATGCCTCCTACTGCATGAACCGTTCTGGCGTACTGAAAAATAATTCCCAGAAACGCCGAAGCCTCTCACGCTGAAACTTCAGCGTGAGAGGCGAAAAACTCGTAACTTTCTAAGCAGCTTTTACAAAAATATTTGGGCGGTGATAGCGGGCCATCAGTGCTTCACGCTTTTCAGGTTGCAAGTTCGCCTTGCTGAGGTCGCCATTGAAATGTTCCGCCACACGGTGATCCATCAACTTGAACCACAGCGTTGGAAAGTAGGTGAGCGGAATCAGCGCGGTGTAACCACTCGGCAGCGTTGGTGCTTCATCAAAATGACGCAGTGACTGATAGCGACGCGTGCCGTGTGCGTGGTGATCGGAGTGACGTTGCAACTGATAGAGCAGCACGTTGGTCACAATGTTATTGCTGTTCCAGGAGTGGCGCGGTTCGCAGCGCTCATAACGGCCATCGGCCTGCTTCTGACGCATCAAGCCGTAATGCTCTAAGTAGTTCACCGACTCCAGCAACGATGCGCCGTAAAACGCCTGCAACAACAAGAACACGAGTGCGATAGGGCCAAGCACCGCGCTAATCGCGCCGAAAAATACGACCGTCATCGCCCACGCTTGCAGATTGTGATTACTCGAATGCCACACGCTCTTGCCTTCGCGTTGCAGACGAACCTTCTCCAGTTCCCAGGCCGAGGTGAGGCTGCCGATCATCGAGCGCGGCAAGAAGCTCCAGAAAGTTTCACCCATACGTGAGCTTGCTGGATCTTCTGGCGTGGCTACACGTACATGGTGACCACGATTGTGTTCGACAAAGAAGTGACCATAAGCGACCGGGGCCAACGTGATCTTGGCGAACCAGCGCTCCATGTTCTCTTTCTTGTGGCCGAGTTCATGGGCGGTATTGATGCCCACGCCGTTGACGATACCGACCGTGAAGACCAGGCCCAGCAGTTCTGCCCAGTTGAGGTTTCCGCTGACAGCCATCCAGGCGCCTAAAATCGTTGCGGCGTATTGAAGCGGGATAAATGCGTATGTGACGTAGCGGTAGTAGCGGTCTTCTTCCAACTTGGCGACAGCGGATTCTGGCGGGTTGGTTTTGTCATCGCCTACAAAGTAGTCGGCGAGCGGCACCAAACCATAAAAAAACATCGGGCCAAACCACCAAAACAGGCCGTAGCCGGTCAGGCTCACAAGGCCCCATGCGATAAAGGGCAGCAGCGGAACGAGAAGGCCCATGGCCCAAAGCGAACGTTTGCCATCTACCCAATCTGTCGATTTGATCGTTGCAGTAGTCATTTCTCTCTCCAGTCCTGGCAGGGGTCCTGCCACTCATTTAGTGAGCACATACTGGCCTTGCCCACCCTGGAGGGCTTGTCTTTTTCCGCAAACGTGTTGTCATATCCCGACATGACTAAAGCAGCCCACTACCTGCCTGCCCGTTACTACGCTCTGTTAGGCGCTCGCCTGTATGAGATGGGCGTCGATGTGCCGGGCCTGCTGCGTGATACGCACATCAACCCGGAAATACTGCAGGCCGCTGACGGCCAACTCACAGTAGAACAGGTCGACATGCTGGTGAGACTCGCCGCGCAGCGCACTCAACGCAGTGACCTCGGGTTTGAACTGGGCCGCGTAATCAAACTAAGTACGCACGATATTCTTGGCTACGCCATGCTCAGTGCGCAGACACTCGATATGGCACTGCGCTTGGTTGCGAGATATTTCAGTCTGATCACGCCGACCTATTCGATGCAGTACCGCAGCACCGCCACTCACGCAGAAATGAACGTGCGCCCTGCTCTACCACTCACCGCACAGGTGTTGGCGTTCCATCAAGAAACCATTGCCGTCGCGTATTACGAAACGGTGAAGACGCTACTGGCAGGCACACCAGCGTCCTGTTCGATTTATTTATCGATTGATCAGCCGCCGCACTTTGAACGTTATCGCGAGCTGAGCGCGGCGACGATTCATTTCGGTCAGACCGGATTACCCGGCGCACGCATCGTGTTCGAAAAAGCGCTTGTTGATCGACCACTCGCAATGGCCGATCAAAATACCGTGAAGATGGCGGAAGCACGCTGCGCTGAACTGCTCAACAACATCGTCAATCGCTCCAGCCTCAGCGAGTGGACTTACATGATGCTGCGCCAAGCTGCAGATGGTCAGCCCTCACTGGAAGAACTGGCAAGCATTCTCAATCTATCGCCACGCACGCTGGAGCGAAGATTGTTTTTGCAGGGCACCAAGTTCCGCGACATCGCCAGCAAAGCGCGTCACGAAACCGCTTGCAGCTTGATCCACGCCGGACGCCTCAACATCACACAGATCGCGTATCAACTCGGCTACACCGACGCCGCCAACTTCACGCGTGCTTTCCGCCGCGAGGCGGGGATGTCGCCGAATGAATATCGACAGAAGCAACAGACAACAAACTCATGAACGCCAATACCCAAGCTACATCAGTCAGCTTCCGCGAAGCGTTCTTCGTCTGGCTAAAAATCGGCTTCATCAATTTTGGCGGGCCGGCCGGACAAATCGCACTGATGCATCGAATCCTCGTTGACGAAAAGCGTTGGATATCGGAGACAAGATTTTTACATGCGCTCAACTACTGCATGCTGCTGCCCGGACCTGAGGCACAACAGCTAGCTACTTATGTCGGCTGGCTATTGCATAAAACCTGGGGCGGACTCGTTGCCGGTCTGTTGTTCATCCTGCCGGGCTTCGTATTGATGACACTCATTGCAATCGTCTATGTGCTCTATGGCGACCTGAGCTGGATGCAAGGATTATTGTTCGGCATGCAAGCCGCAACGCTCGCTATTGTTCTGGAAGCAGTCATGCGTGTCGGCAAGAAAGCACTTAAACATCGTGCGCTCTATCTACTCGCTGCGAGCGCCTTCATCGCCATTTTTGCTTTTGGCGTGCCGTTTCCACTGATCATTTTGATCGCTGGCCTGATCGGCATTGTTGGCAAAACCATGGCACCTGCCGTGTTTCTTCCAGCAAGCAGAGCTGGCGCAAATACCGAAGAAGACGCGATCCCTGAGCACGCACATCCTTCGATGAGTTGGACTTTGCGCGTACTGCTTTCCGGCGTTGTCTTGTGGGGCTTGCCGGTCTTGCTACTGTTCATCACGCTTGGCGCCCGTAATGTGTTTACGCAGGAAGCCATTTTCTTCAGCAAGATGGCCGTCGTCACCTTCGGCGGCGCTTATGCGGTGCTGGCGTATATGGCGCAACAGGCTGTCGAGCGATATGGCTGGTTGATGCCCGGTGAAATGGTGCAAGGTCTGGCGCTTGCAGAAACCACGCCTGGCCCTTTAATTCTGGTTCTGACTTATGTTGGTTTTCTCGGCGCTCATCGCGATCCAGGTTCAATCGATCCACTTCTGGCTGGCGTACTCGGCGGAAGTTTGTCGACGTGGGTGACGTTTGTGCCGTGCTTTCTCTGGATATTTCTCGGCGCGCCATACATCGAGAGGCTGCGCGGGAATCCTTGGCTGACGGCTGCACTCAATGCGATCACGGCCGCAGTGGTCGGCGTGATTCTCAATCTATCCATCTGGTTTGCACTACATGTGCTTTTTGCAGATGTACCCACATGGAGTGGCTACGGTTTGAAACTGCCGCTGCCGAATATTGACTCGTTGAACATCGCAGCGCTTTTACTTGCAGCGGGCGCGATGCTGGCACTCTTCAGGCTTCATTTGAATCTACTTCTCACCCTCGCAATCTGCGCAAGCATCGGCTTGGCCCTGAAAATTTCAGGTATCGCCTAACCCAGCCAGAATCCCCGGCTCCGCTACGCGGAACCGGGCTGCGGACTCGTCATTCCCGCGAAGGCGGACATCCAGTTTTAGCTCCAACTGCCGAGAAAAAGACAACTGGATGTCCGCCTACGCAGGAATGACGTGCTGTGCTATAGCCTCGTAACATCAATTCAGCCTTCACGAATTGATCAGGGAATTAATTACGAATAGCGGCCGCTATGTGCCAAAAGAAGTCATTAGCAAACAGCGGAATAGCCTCAAGCACCGTTAGCATGACATTCAGAAAGGCGGCGTCCATGCACAGTTAGCGCCACGACTTTTGCATCTGTTTGTGGGCTGAGTGCGTAAGTGCCATCTCAATCCAACATACATGGAATACCCATGACCGGGTTTGTCGCGGTGCTGCTGTACGTGGGGTGGATGCAATTGCTGACGCTGGCTTACGCGTTTCCCCGCGTGCCGATGGCGCTTTTCGGGAATCGCAAGTTCGCGGACTGGGAGCGAGCCGAGGCCAACCGCGACCCACCCTTCATGGTCCGCGCAAAGGGCGCGCACCTCAACTGCGTAGAAAATTTTCCGCTCTTCGCTGCCGTCGTGGTGGTCGCTGCACTAATGGGCAAGAGCTCCGTGGTGGATGGCCTCGCGTTCTTCATCCTGCTAGCGCGCATGGGACAGAGCCTTTCACACCTTATAGGTACCGCCCCGGCATTAGTGCTGCTACGTGCCACGTTCTTCCTCGCTCAGGTGGGCATGATCTTCTGGGTTTGCTACCAACTCATCGCGTGATCGTGCGATTGGCTCGAAGGCATGCGCACCCGTCGCGTTGAGAACTGAAATCTCGAAGTGGGCGCTTTTGACTGGCCGCTTAATTCGATGCTAGGACCGCTACGGCCTGATAGCGGTCCTGGCTTTGCGCTTAGAGCCAGCTTTGGCCCTGAAAATGCGATCGAGCTGCAGTGCCATTCAGTTCAGCGCGTCCCCCGCGAATAGGAATCAGGCAATCATCTTATAAATTACGAGCGGCTAGCTCATGCGCAGAAATTACAAACCTATTGCGACCCTCATTTTTAGCTTTGTAGAGGTTTATGTCGGCGTCATGATAGGCCGTGGACAAAGCGACATTGGGTCGAACGAGAACAGCTCCAGCGCTAGCTGTGACATAACCCTCACGACTTTTTATGTGCTCAAGTTGCAAGGTGCGCACCGCCTTTAAAAAAATCATTTATGCGAGTGGACGCAGCATCTAACGGACAGTCGTAAAGAAATAATGCAAATTCTTCACCCCCAATGCGTGCAGCAAAATCCCCCGGGCGTCTTGCCCAGTCATTCAAGAGCAGGCTTATTTCAACTAGAACGCCATCACCGTAAGAGTGCCAGTTGCAGACGTTCAAAACCAGCAGCTTTGAGAGTGTTCGCTTAGAACGGCTCACAGAAAGGCCGCAAGTCCAATTCGTGAGTCCAAACCGAACGTGGCTGTAAATGAAGCTGCCAGTAAGACTCTGCAACGGCATCCGGGTCTAGCGTGCCGTCAGTGCCTTTCGAAAGCAGAATTGACTTGCCAATCCCATTGCCGAATTCGCCGACCCGAGCACCGTCAACCATGCCATCAACAATGATGTGCGCAACATGAATGCCCTTTGGCCCAAATTCTCGGGCCATTGCCTGCGCAATGGAGCGTAAACCCGCTTTAGCAGATGCGAAGCCGCCGAATTCTGCACGTCCACGAATTGAAGCCGTCGCGCCTGTAAACAATATGGTGCCCTGTTGTCTTGGCAGCATTCTTCGCACGGCTTCCTGTCCAACCAAGAGACCGCCGAAACAGCATACGCGCCAAAGGTTCTCTACGAACTCAGGCGTCATATCGAGAAATGCCTTGGGAACATTACGCTCGGAAGCATTGAACACGACTAGTTCCGGATGGCATCCATCCGAAGCAATACGATCAAACAGAGATGCAATTTCTTCTGGCCTAGAGGCGTCAAGTGTTACTGCAGTTGCGTTGCCACCGTCTTTAGCAATTTCATCGATCAACGTTCTTAGTTTTTCCGCGTCGCGACCAACCGCATAGACAGGCATTCCGGCTTTAGCAAAGCGTGCGCAAAGCGCACCGCCAATACCTGCACGCACACCTACGCCGACCACAATTGCACACGACCTCGTGAGTTCATTCATCATTTGGGATCTCCGTCAGATCAAGCCTTCTTTTCTGCGATGGAAGCGACAAGCAATGCCTCGAGTTCCACGCGAATGTCGTCAAGCGGCTGGGCGCTACGGGCGGCGCGGCACAGGGCCACGGTTCCTTCGACGGATGAAATAATGAGTGCAGATAGTCGACGCGCCTTGGCAGGTGTCAGTCCTTCCTTGCGAAGACCCGTTGACAGAATCCGCTGCCAGTCCTCGAAGGCGACGCGAACCAGCTCCAGCAAGCGATCCTGAATTCTCGGGTTGGGAAGGCCGTCATCTCCTACATATTGCTCAACTGCCACGGCAAGCAATGGGCAGCCTGCTTCGAAATTACTTTGCTCAAGAATGCTGCGCCAGGCATCAATAAAGTCGCGTAAACCCGCCACAATCCCAGCCTGCACAACTAATTTCTCAAGAGGCTCGCTCACCTCGCGCCCTGCGAAAATCAGCGCTTCTTCAACAAGCTGTTGCTTGCCGCGCGGAAAATGATGGGCAATTGACCCTCTCGGTGTTTCTGTATAGCGAACAACTTCTCGAACGCTAGTCGCGTTCAGGCCGCGACGGCGGATCAGGTCAACCGCTCCGGCCACCATGCGGCCGCGAGTTTCATTTCTCATTTTCTTCTCCTTCGTGGCCGCAGGCTTGACTATGTCGCATGGCATATTCTAGCATGACCATACTATGACGCGCAGCATAGTCTCTATCGGTTCGCGCCCAAGGATAATGATGGATACCAATACTAGAATTTACAAAGCGCTTATATGGCTCACGCTTTATGGTGCTTCCCTACACTTTTTCGATAACGTCTATTTCTTTAATCAGTACCCGGAACCGGCCTGGCTTACAGCAGGGATTGTCGGCGCTCTGTGGATCCCGCTGGCTTTATTGGCACACCGCGCAGTGGATTACATCTATACCGGCAAGATTGAGCGCAGCTATTCGCTGATACACGGATTCGTACTCGGCAACTGGATCTCTTTGGGTCATTATTTATTCGCCAGCCCATCTGAAATTCTTCCTCGGATCAATTTTGCAATTGGAGTGCAGGTTGGCTTAGCCACTTTGTTACTGATTGTGACGCTATGGCTGCAGCTAACGCGCGCATCAGATTCTTTGCGTTGGACGCGACGTGCTTGGCTCAAAAATATCGCAATGTACGCAGTAGCAATCGCAGTTCTAGAGATAATCTGGCCATCGAATTTTGATACATGGTGGATGTGGTGGATGTAAACCAAAACGCCTACGATCGCCTGCTTATAGCTTTAGTGCTGGTTGCACCACTGGTCATGCTTGGGCTGAGTAAGTGGCGCGCTTCGCTTGATCGTTGGTACGCGCCACTTGATGACGCTGCAGTTTTCGGCAAGCCGTTTCAAGAGAAGGTCACTCGATGGGTCGCTCAGAACACCAGAAATGGCGCGGAGCTCATACTGATCATTGATCCAGCCTGCGCATGTACAAGTGCTACGGTGAATTTATTGAAGAATGCACATGTCCAGTCGAAGGCTCTGGACGCAAAATTGATCGTCCGTGACTTGAAAAATAAGTCCACTTTTAATGATTCAGCCTGGCGAGCAATGCTCCTCGAAATTCCTTCGACGCCGACACTTTTGGGGATAGACAGGCAAAAGCTTATCTATGCTGGCCCAGTGACTTCAGGCAATTTCTGCACAACTGCAGTGAACCGTGTGCTCGGACTATCAGCCCTGAAAGCGAATGCAAATGTTCCTGTTCTCAACTGGCTGGATAAGGGCTGCTATTGCCGATTAAATAGAAGCAAAGCCTAGGTGCACAGCGCTTGCACCTGCGACGATTAAGCTGCTGCTTTCTAGGCCTTAAACAAATCAAGCTTCTGTTGCTGCAGTGATACGGCAAGCATTGTTCCAAGCTTTACGTAGACCTCGCTGATGAGGCAGGCACTGGTTTGGCCTTTACACCCGTGCGTCTATATTTGCTTACGGTTCCGGATCCTGCTTTGCCAGCTGTCGAAGACCTTGAAACATCTCATCCCACAATGGATCTCCCAGTCTTCGACTCAAATATTCCTGAGCTTTCAACCATCGTGGCATCGCGACTTTGAGTGAGGCGAAGCCGTGATCGGTTAAGCGAATTATCCTTTGCCGGCGATCCGCTCCATTCACAATTTGCAGATGACCTGAACGTTCCAATAGCTGGATGCTGCGCGTCAGGGTTGTGCGGTCAGTTTCAAGACTCTGAGCAAGGCGTGACAAGCTGACCTCACCGAAATAATACAGCCGGATGAGCAGTGAGAGCTGCGCAATGCTGATGTCGGAATCCCCTAAATGCTCTGTGTATAGCTTGTTAATGGCTCGGTTTGCAGATCGCAACTGCTCCGCGAAACAAACATGACGTTGGGTCCGGACGCTTTCCAGAAATGGCAGGTGGTGGCGCTTTGTTTTCATTTTAGGTGTATATACACATTACTGGCCGATATGTCACGGCTGCAACACTAATCAGGAATAGTTCGATGCCCGGCGCCCCGTCCATCACTCCCTCTGCTGCTGGTAGTCAAAGCATCCCGCGCCCACACCAACGCCTAGGCATTGAAACACGCAAAACGCTTTGCGCGAGCTGTGATATTGCCTGCAGCGTCGTGACGGAAGTGCAGAAGGGCCGTGTTACGCGCGTGCGTTCATCAGACAATCCACTGTTCAAAGACAACATCTGCATCAAAGGCATCGTCGCGCCAAAGAATTTTGCCAACCCCAATCGAGTGCTCTACCCACAGAAACGTGTTGGCGAACGTGGCTCAGGCCTGTGGCAGCGCGTGAGCTGGGATGAAGCACTGGCCGACATCGGTGCGCGACTCAAGAAAATTATTGACGAACACGGCCCAGAAGCTTGGGCAGTTTCAACCAGCCAATGGAACACAGGAACCGATCACGGACTCGGCCGTCGAATCATGAATCACATCGGCTCACCAAACTGGATCAGCGGCGTGGCGCTGTGCGCAGGCAATACAGCAGCAGTCAATCGCCTCACCTATGGTTGGTATCCATGGCCGGACTACGACAACACAAACTGTGTCGTACTCTTTGGTCACAACCCCGGCAAAAACAGTTGGGTGCCGGTTTATAACCAAATACAACGCGTTAAAGCGCGTGGCGGTAAGTTGATTGTGCTGGACCCACGCAAAAGTGAATGCGCAGAGATGGCGGATCTTTGGCTGCCGCTCAAAGTGGGCAGCGATGCCGCGATGATGCTGGGCTGGTTGAAAATTATTTTTGATGAAAAACTTTACGATCAAAATTTTGTCGAGAGATGGACCATAGGCTTTGATGAGCTGCGCGCACGTGTCGATGAATTCCCATTGTCCCGCGTTGCCGATATCACCGGCTGCTCCCCAGAGCTCATCGCCAAGGCTGCGCGCATGTATGCAACGATGGGTCCATCGGTCATCCCATGGACACCAATCACCGATCAGCAACGCAACAGCACTTCAGGCATTCGACTGCAAAGCATTCTGCGCGCGGTGTGTGGCTATCTTGATGTTCCTGGCGGCGAAGCATTAATGGGCTTTCATCCCAAGATCATTTCTGAATCTGAAATTGAAATGCACCATGTTCTTTCTGAAACTCAGAAATCCAAGCAACTGGGTTCGGATGCGCATCCGGTTTTTACCTATCGAGGCCAAGCTGCGCTGCGCGAACCATGCAAGCGTGTGTGGGGACACGAATACGCGAACCAAGTGACAGGCTGCTTCATGGCTAACCCCTCGTCGACGTTCCGCGCAATGGCAGGTGAAGGTCCATACCCAGTCAAAGCATTGTTCTCCATTGGCAACAATACATTGATGGGTTTTGCCAACATGCCGCTGATTCTCAAAGCACTACTGAATCAGGATCTTATCGTAGTGCAAGAGCATGTAATGACGCCCACCGCGCAGCTCGCCGATTACGTCCTGCCCGGTGACTCTTGGCTGGAACGACCTTGGATGTTTGACGGATATGGGTGGCTCTCGATCTACAAACCCTCTCAGAAATCAATGGAGCCTCCAGGAGAGTGCACGAGCACCTTCGAATTCTGGAAACGCATCGCTGGCGCGCTGGGGCGACCCGAACTCGTACCGTGGCCAACGCTAGAAGCACTTTACGACTGGCGACTCGCTGGCCTCGGAATTGATTTTGAAACCTTCGCAAATGTGTACGATGTGCACGCAGACAAGTTGGAGTTTCGAAAGTACGAAAAAACAGGCTTTGCTACTCCGAGTGGCAAGGTGGAGCTGCGTTCTTCAATTCTTGAAGACTTAGGTTTTGATCCACTGCCCTATTGGCGCGAAGCGCCGCCAGCCGACCCCGACTATCCACTGACCATGTTTACGGGCGTGCGCGAAGCGGAGTATTTTCAGACGGGTGGAAGACATGTGCCTGAAATGCGCGCACGCAAGCCAGAGCCGGTTTTATTTGTGAGTCCAAATACTGCGAAGCAGCAGCAGATTCGTGAAGGCGAGTGGGTCTGTGTTGAAACGCGCACAGGCAAGGTCGATATTCAGGTGGGCGTGCGTGCCAACATGCCCGATGGACTCGTTCGAATTCCGCACGGCTGGTGGAAGCCAGAAACTGAACAGGGTCTCGGCAAGCTTTCAGGCGCCATGCAATACGCCGATGCACAACTTTGTCCCGACGATGACGACTATCTCGATATTGAGCAAGGCGTGCCACACCTCAAAGGCTTGCCGTGCAGAATCGTACGAAAAGCAGGAGATCCCGCATGAAGCCATACTTAATTCGCGTCGCTTTGGCGAAAGTTGGTTTCGCGCTGGCCAAAAAAGCCTCACGCAACCAGACATGGTTTGATCGTTTAGCCAGAAAGCTTTTAGAGTGTGTGCTGCATTTTAATTTTGATCTTGATGAGATGGTGCTCACCGATCAAGGCTACGACCCGGACGAACTTGAGCGATACCAGCGTGGGCGCTGAAGCAATCCTTTCATCCCTGATCTCTATGACTGCCCAAATCCAAAGTGCCTCTCTACATCTGTACGTTACCTAATGATGAAATGGATTGCTGACCCATTTTGAACTTCAGCAGGCCTCTATATAGGGTAATAAATAAGCGGGCTTGAAGGGCCGCTTTGGGCTGATAGCCGACATTTTGTCGCCTCACAACTCAAATCCGGCGGTCGTGATTTTCTCGCTTTCAAACCACCTGCTGACCCGTCGCTTTTGGATCAATCAAAATCTTGGCGTGCTTCTCCGCATCACCCAGGGCATCAAACGCAGCTGCCACACCTGACAAACCCACCGTACCAGTGATCAGTGGATCCGCATTGACCTTGCCTTCGGCCAGCATGTGCAAGGCATCGCGATATTCCAGCGGCGTGTAGCCGATGACAAAACGCATATCGATTTCTTTGTTGATGCCCATGCTCGGCTCGATGGTGTCGGATTGCATGCACACGCCAACCACAATCACGCGCGACATCAGCGGCGCGCCATCCAGAATTGTCTGCAAAATCCCGGGCACGCCCACACATTCAAAAATCACCGGGCGTTTGGGTTGAATGCCCAGCGCTTCAATCAAACGCCAGCTCTGCCACCACGGCACGGGCAACTTGCCGAGTTTCTCGCGTGTATCGAGCGCGAGATCCAGCAACTGTGGTGCGCTGCCAATAAAGCCGTAGTCCTTCCAATCCTTGTACGGTGAGTTCTCTTTGGGATCGACAACAACATCCGCACCGCAACGCTGCGCAAGTGCACGACGTCCCTTGGAGAAATCACTGGCGACGACCGTCTTCACGCCCTTGGCCTTGAGCATGCTGATCACGCCTAGGCCGACAGGGCCACAGCCAATCACAATCGCCACATCACCTTTCTTGATCTCGCTGCGATTGACCGCATGCAGTGCAACTGCCATCGGCTCGGTCAGCGCCGCACGATCTGGGCTCAGACCATTCGGTACCGGCACCATCAGCGTTTCTTCAACCAAGACCTGTTCGGCGTAAGCGCCGGGCGCGAAGGGTGAAAGGCCCGTGAGATCGACGTGTGCGCCGTTACGAATCAAAGGCAGTGCGCAGACCACCGTACCGGTTTTGATTTTGCGTGAACTGCCTGCGCCATGTTCCAACACTTCACCGCAGAACTCGTGACCAAACACGATTTCGTCTTGACTGCTGCCGATGCGCTCATAGCCCACGCGTTTGGTCAGCGCACGCATGTGATCGCAGTGATGACGCAGATGAAGATCAGAGCCACAGATACCGCAGCGCAAAACATCCAGCAGCACCTGACCCTTTGCAGGGGTGAGCGCAGGCCGCTCATCCACACGTAATTCAGCGTTCTGGCAAATCACAGCTTTCATGATGTTCTCCTGATTATTTTGATCAGAGTTTTGACTATTTCTTTTGCAACTGAAAATCCGCAGCAATTCCGCGCATCCCGACTTCAAGCGTCACACGCGGCTGATAGCCCAGAACGCGCTGAGCCTTGGCGATGGAGTAACGATTCTTGCGCATCAGGAACCGCGTTGCTGCAGCGCTGGCTGGAAAGCGTGATCCAAACAAACGCCACAGACGCACGCTGATGGCGATCAAGGCGAAAACAATTGGCGCTGGCAGTGTTGGAATGCTGCGCTTGCCTTCCATCTTGGCAACGTGGCCGAAGAATTCACTGCATGACGTCGCCACCCCATCGCTGATGGTGAATGCTTCACCACCCGCGTTTTTCTCCAAGGCGAGGAAAACACCGTCAAGAAGATTGTCGACATGCACGTGATTGATCACACCGCGCCCACCATTCGGCAACATGAATAAACCACGACGAATCAAGTCCAGCGGACGAAGTATCCACGGCACGCTGCCACTGCCATAAACATCGCCCGGGCGAATGACGATCACACGCATGCCCTGGACATTGTCGAACTCCATCGCAACACGTTCGCTGCGCAGTTTGGTTTCGTTATAGATATTGGCGTCGCCGTCGAACGGGCCTTCTTCAGAAACATCTTGCGGATAATCGAAGCCGTAGACCATCACTGACGACAGCTGCACGAACTGACGCACGCCTGTCTTGCTGGCAACAGTGGCGACGGTTCGCGTGCCTTCGATATTCACGCGCTCGTAGAGTTCACGCGGGCCATCCTCTTCAACCACAGCGGCAGTGTGAAAAACGATATCGGCACCATTAACGGTGCGCTGGATGGCTTCTGCGTCGTTGACGCTACCAACAATGACTTCTGCCCCGACGGCACGTGCACGCTCAGCAGCCTGCGGTGAAAGATCGAGCCCACGCACGGTCCAGCCCAGCTCACGAGCTCGCTCGGCCATGCGCAGGCCGATAAAGCCGCCGATACCAGTAATTGCAATGACCGTCATGGTGCTGTGTTCCTGAAAGTATTCTTAGTTGTTCATCAAACGCTGCGCGCCGCCAATGACGGCGTCGAATAGCTGCAGCAGTTCGTCGGTTAGTTCTGCAACGCTCGGTGGATGATCGACCGTGAGCCATTCAGACATCAGTTCATTGACTGCGCCAATCATCGCGACGCCCGGCAGGTGATAGTTGCGCTTGGGCAATACCCCGGCTTTGGCGAGTTGGTTGGCATAGCCTTCAACCACCTGCGCGAATTCGTGAATCACTGCGCGACGACGACGTGCCATGTCTTCACTGACCCCTACTACTTCTATGCAGGCGATACGCGCATGACGCGGGTCGTCGGTGTAGGCATGTACAAACGCGCCGATCGCATTAGCAATGCGTTGTTGCGGTGTCAGCTTTGGATTCTGCAACGCAGCGATAACCACCACGCGAGTCTTGTTGATTACCCCTTCATACACCGCCACTAGCAAATCTTCGCGACTGCTGAATTCCTCATAGAAGTGACGCGTGGTGACCTTGGCCTGCGTACATAAAAGTTCAATCTGCGTGCGGTGATAGCCACGGCTGGCGAACAGGTCGAGACCAGTGGCAATCAGGCGTTCGCGGCGCTCTAGCCTGAGCTCTTCCGCACTGCGCCCGCCATAGCCGCGACGCTCGCGTGGGGCTGCACGTTGCTTGGGCACGGCGGCGACGCGCTTTTGCTTGGCAGTGGCCTTTTTGGCCTTGATTTTTGGGGCTGGCATGCTTGCAGTCTAATCAGAAAAGATATATTTTCCAAATTACCCATTACCTGTAAAGGCCGCAGAACCATGTCCGTTATCCGCAAGAGCGCTCACTTTGAAGGCACCCGTTCATCCGCACGTCCGCTGGAGCGCGTTGAAAACGTGCGTGAAGCCGCCAAGGATTTTCGCCGTGAGTTGTTGAGCCAATCCAAGGTCACGTATTACCGCTCCTTTGAATTGGTACGCGTGCCCTACCCGACCAAGTTCGCTTATCTCAATGCATGGAGCTCGAC
>JAZKEM010000169.1:0-16870 GCA_040387055.1 Pseudomonadota bacterium
GAGTTTCTTCAACATATATCGCTCCCTAATTTTTAGTGGGCCCAGTGTGCCGCCACCCCAAACACTGCGCAATGACCGTCCAGCCCTGATAGCAGGGCCACGCGATCGCGCCATTTGCGGCCTTGAACCGCCCCCTGGATACAATCAATCCCACATTTTGAGGCCCCTCCCTCAAAAATCACCTTGCTGCATTACTCACTCGTCATTTAGAACGACTAAACTCCTTTATGCCGCTTTACTTAGCGATTTTTTAAGGGGTGGCGCAGGGATGAAAAAATCATAAACAGATTCCATGAAGGTTCGCGTTTCGCATGAATGATAAATCCGCCCTTTTGGGCCAGCTTAAAATCGACCGTAACGCTGCCATTGTTGAACCGGCTCCACGCTGGCCATGGTTTGTTGCAGCCGCAGTCATCGCACTCATCGTGGTGGCTTATTTGATCTTGCGTCCTAGTAGCGCGCTGCAGGTCAAAGCCGTACCCGCACTGACGCTCGGTAGCGGCAGCGCAAGCAGCGGCGGTTCAGTGCTCGATGCATCCGGCTATATCGTCGCGCAGCGACAGGCCACGGTGTCATCCAAGGTCACCGGCAAGGTGCAGGAATTGCTGGTTGAAGAAGGCCAGACGGTTAAAGAAGGCCAAGTGTTGGCGCGCATTGATGACAGCAACGCACGCGCGGCGCTGCAGCTGGCACGTGCACAACTCGACGCCGCACGCGCTGGCTTGTCACAAGCCAATGCCCAATCTAAAGACGCCTCGCGCCAAGCCGTGCGCAATAAAGAATTGGTCACCAAAGGTTTCGTCGGCCAGTCGGTCTACGACACCGCGCAATCCAATGCGGATGCGCAAGCCGCAGGCGTTGAAGCGGCACAAGGCAATGTCGCGGTCGCGCAACGCAATATCAGCGTTTATCAGCAACAACTCGATGACACCGTCGTGCGTGCGCCATTCGCAGGCGTGATCACGGTGAAGAATGCGCAGCAAGGCGAAATGATCTCTCCGCTGTCTGCTGGCGGCGCTGGCACGCGCACTGGCATCGGCACGCTGGTGGATATGGATTCATTGGAAATCGAAGTCGACGTCAACGAAAACTTCATTGGTCGCGTACAACCGGGCCAGCCCGTCACCGGCAAGCTCAATGCTTATCCGGAATGGGAAATCCCTTGCAAGGTGATTGCCGTGATTCCAACCGCAGATCGCAGCAAGGCCACGGTTAAAGTGCGCATTGGCATCAACAACAAAGATCCACGCATCCTGCCGGACATGGGCGTACGCGTTTCGTTCTTGAACGACACCGCAAGCAAACCCGCTGAAGCACCTAAAGGCGTTTGGGTGCCTGCCGATGCCGTACAAGTCAGCGGCGACACCGGCGTGTTGTTTGTGATCAAGAATGAAAAGCTTGAGCGCCGCGCCGTGAAGCTGGGCGGCAAGAACACTAATGGCCAGCAGGTACTCAGCGGCGTCACCGCAGGCGATAGCGTCGCCGTTGGTGATCTGAGCAAATTCTCTGATGGCGCCAAGGTCGTCATCGCAGAATAATTGTTGAACAGGGTTATAAATTTATACGCAGGCATTTATTGCTGAGCGTAAACAGCATCAATGGGGAATTGAAACATGAGCGAAGCCATCGTCAGCCTGCGCGGCGTTACCAAGAACTACACGCGCGGCAAGCAGAAAATTGAAGTCCTGCAGCCGCTCGACTTACAAATTTCCCAAGGCGACTTTCTGGCGCTGATGGGCCCTAGCGGTTCGGGCAAAACGACGCTGCTCAATCTGATTGGCGGCCTCGACCAGCCCAGCTCCGGCGAAGTGAACGTCGGCGGCCAACGCATTGATCAACTCTCAAGCCGCGCACTCGCTCAATGGCGCTCACATCATGTCGGCTTCGTGTTTCAGTTCTACAACCTGCTCGGCGTACTCAGCGCAGAAAAGAATGTGGAGTTGCCGCTACTGCTGACATCACTATCGAAAGCCCAACGCGCCAAGCATGTCGCCACCGCACTCGAAATCGTCGGCCTCGGCGACCGCGCCAAACACAAACCCAGCGAACTCTCCGGCGGTCAGGCACAACGCGTAGCAATCGCGCGCGCACTGGTTGCAGATCCAACGCTACTGGTTTGCGACGAACCAACCGGCGATCTTGATCGCAAAACTGCTGACGAAATTCTGGGCCTGTTGCAAACACTCAATCGCGAACACGGCAAGACCATCGTCATGGTCACGCACGATCCGAAGGCTGCCGAGTACGCAACGCATCAGTTGCATATGGATAAAGGTCGCCTGATCGAGCAGAGCGCGAACGCATGAAATACTTTCCGCTCATCTGGGCGGCGTTAGGTCGGCGCAAGCCGCGCACGATCCTCACCGGCCTGTCGATTGCTATCGCGTTCTTGTTGTACGGCATGCTCAATGCCGTCAACGTTGCGTTCAACTACGGCGCGGAAATGTCAGGCGTTGATCGCCTCGTCACCACCGGTCGTTACTCGATCACGCAAATTCTGCCCTACGGTCACGCACATCAAATCCGTTCACTGCCCGGTGTGACGAGTGTTGCCGCATCGGATTGGTTTGGCGGCTACTACCAGGATCAGCGCAATTTCTTCCCGCAGTTCGCCGTTGAGCAAGAAGAATATCTGGGGATGTATCCCGAGATCGTGCTGCCAGAACAAGAGAAGCAAGCTTTCTTCACCACGCGTACCGGTGCCCTCGTTGCAAAAACTTTGGCTGATCGTTACCACTGGAAGGTAGGCGACAAGATTCCAATGCAAGCCGGCATCTGGCCTTTGAAAGGCGGCGGCAATGTCTGGACGTTTGATCTGGTCGGCATCTTCGACACCGCCAATCCTAAAGATCGTGGCCAGTACGAAATGATGCTGATCCGTCATGACTACTTTGATGAAGCCCGACAGTTCGGCACCGGCACTGCGGGCTGGTATGTCAGCAAAGTTAAACATCCTTCAGAAGCGGGCACGCTGGCCAAGCTGATCGACAACACCTTCGCCAACTCACCCAACGAAACGCGCACTGACACCGAAAAAGCATTTAACCAAAGTTTTATGAAACAGTTGGGCGACATCGGCTTGATCATCAGCTCGATTCTTGGCGCGGTGTTCTTCACGCTGCTCTTTCTTACTGGCAACACCATGATGCAGTCAGTGCGTGAGCGCATTCCAGAACTCGCTGTGCTCAAAACGCTGGGCTATACCGATCCCTTGATCTTGGCATTGGTACTCGGTGAAGCGCTGCTGCTCACGCTGATCTCTGCATTGCTGGGCTTGGCGATGGCAACGATGGTTCTGCCGAGCCTTGCATCGCAGCTTCCCGGTTTATCTGGCCTCACGATCACGCTGCCAACGATCTATGGCGCACTGGGCGTTGCGGTGCTGTTGTCGTTCATTGTGGGTTTGCCGCCTGCACTACGCGCTATGCGTTTAAACATTGTTGACGCACTGATGGGACACTGAAATGGCTAGCTCACTCCAACAAGTTATTTCAGTCACTGCGATGAACATCCGCAGCATTCCTTCACGCCTCGGCACTTCCTTGGTGATTGTCGTCGGCATTGCCGGTGTTGTCGGCGTGATGGTTGCACTGCTGTCGATGGCCAAGGGCTTTGAGCTGACACTGGCCTCAACCGGCCGCGATGATCGCGCAATCATCATGCGCGGCGGCTCCAACGATGAACTCTCCAGCGTTCTTGTTCGAGAACAAGCACAAGTCGTATTGGATGCGCCGGGTGTTGCCAAAGGATCCGATGGAAAACCATTGGCCATTGGTGAACTGTTCATGATCACCGACGTCGCCAAACGCGGCGCAACTTCACCCAACAACGTCGTCGTTCGCGGCACCACTGCACGCGTTTTTGAGTTGCGTCCCGAAGCAAAAATTGTTGAAGGCCGCATGTTCACCCCAGGCGTTCGAGAAGTCGTTGCGGGCCGCTCTGCACAACGGCAATTTGCGGGACTCAATATTGGCGACAAAGTTGATGTACGTGATGGCCCATGGACTGTGGTCGGCGTGTTCGAGTCCAAAGGCGATGTTCACGAATCCGAAATCTGGGTTGACGTTGATGCGCTGATGACGGCATCACGTCGCGGCGCCTACAACACCGTCACCGCACAGCTCACATCGGCCGATGCTTTCCAAGGTTTCAAAGATGCGTTGACGTCTGATCCGCGCGTCACCATCCAGGCGCAGCGTGAGCCGGAGTACTACGCCTCACGCTCAGAAACACTGAACAAGATGATCACCGTACTCGGCTATTCTGTTGCCATCATCATGGGCATCGGCGCGCTGTTCGGCGCACTCAACACCATGTATGCCGCAGTCGCGACACGCAGCGTTGAGATTGCCACATTGCGCGCGATTGGCTTTGGCAATGGTCCTGTGGTGATTTCAGTGATTTTGGAATCGCTGGTGTTGGCCGCAGCTGGCGGCATCATTGGTGGCGCCGTGGCTTATTTGTTCTTCAACGGCTACACCGTATCAACGCTGAACATGCAGACCTTCAGTCAGGTCGCATTCCAGTTCCGCGTAACGCCAGATCTGTTGTGGAAAGGCGTGATCTGGGCTTGTAGCATTGGCTTGATCGGCGGCTTGTTCCCTTCGATCCGCGCTGCACGCGTACCGATTGTCGACGCACTGCGTTCATCCTGATCATAAGGACCTGCTCCGCAAGGAGCAGGTCTGCATCAGCCCGCTTGGATCTGCGCTTTCTTGGCGCTCTTAGCGACATACATCACGATGTCTGCGCGATGCAGTAGATCCGTAAAGCTCTCGCCGCCCAATGGATCACTCGCCGAATCACCCACGCTGAAGCGGATCACATAAGAGCGATCACGTCGCTGATTGATATCGGCGACGGCTTCATCCAATCGCTGTAATGCCGTGTGTGCCGCAGTGGGATTGCTACTACGCATCGCTACTGCAAACTCATCGCCGCCGACGCGCCCAACAATATCCGCGTCGCGAAAGTTGGCGCGCAATAAGCTGGCGAAATCTTGCAAGAAGCTTGAGCCTGCTTCGTGGCCATAGCGATCATTGACCTGCTTCAGCCCATCCAGATCAAAGAACAAAGTGGTCAATGACGATTTGCTGCGCCGTGCCTCACGCAAAGCCTGCTCTCCCAACAGATAAAATCCACGCCGGTTGTAGACCTGCGTCAATTCATCCGTGAGTGACATGTCGCGCAGATCTCGTTCAAGATCGTTGATGCGCCATGCCGTCCAGATCGTCACGCCAAACAATAAGATCGAAGTCAGCACTGCCGTCATCGCGGCCGCGTAAGGTGGCGTGAGCAATCCAGAGCCCGTCACATACCCTCTCAACAGCACCAGTGAGAACGGCATAAATAATGCAAATGGCAGAAAGAATCTTGCAGTACGACTACCGATGCCGATACCAATCAGCACCGAGAAAAAACTGTGCTGCGCGCTATGCCCAACTCTTACAAACGCGAGCAACACCATGCACAACAAAGTCGATGGCGCGACACGCGTGTAATTAGATTCCGCGAATAGTTGTTCCGCACCAAAACAGAAGCCTGCCAATACGACCAGCGCAATGGCCGCCAACAAGATGGATAAAACGTCGACCAGATGCACCAGCTTCTTGTCGCGCGGGCGGGAGATAAACAAACTCAATCCCAGAATTACAAAATAAATGGCGGCCTGTACCGACATACGCCCGGGCAACGGCGAACCGCTATCTGCTGCCAGAAGCGTTTCAATACCAGTGACTCGTCCGCCCAAATAAGCCCACAGCGCGGATGATGCAATGATGATCAGCAAGGCAGCACAGGCCTGCTTCACTCGCTTCCACAAAACGTTGTAGCGGAACTGCGTCACCGCCAATGCCACAGCACCCAGCATCATGCACAGCGCCGAGTTCACCTTCATCATTGACCACGTGCCGGGCAGTTGCTCTCCGATCAGCGGAATGAACCACCCCAGCAAAACCACTGCGGCCACGACAAGCACAATGAGTAACGCATACTTCTGCGCCGTCAGCAGTCTGCCGAGCAAACGAATGTCGGGGCGAACGGAGGGAGTCGCAACTGAATCAACGCGGGCCATAAATCCTTATACGGCTAAATGAATACAGCTTACCTATTCAGCCATAAGGGCAAACTGATAATCACGGCACCAAGCACAATCGCAGCAGCAATTAACCATGCCGGGCCCCAAGGCGTGGGCACGATATGGGGAGCAACAACCGTTGTCGCTGCATCGCGCTTGTTGGCCTGCGTGGGGTCGGAAGGATGACCCCAAGCGACCGTCTTGGTTTCTGGCTCTACGGAGCCGCCCGGAAGCGTTTGCGTTACAGGCGCATGCTTCTGGTCTGTAATGTCCAGCGCAGACATTAATGCCTGCTTGAACTCTAATGCCGAGGTGTAGCGTTCATGTGGACGCAAGGCCAAAGCCTTACGCAGAACAGTGGTCAATCGCTCCGGCAAATGAAAATCGGCGTCCAGCGGATCAGCGCCTAAACGATCCAAGGCCACTGCAGGCGGACCACCTTTGAGCATGCGATACAAGGTCGCCGCAACACCGTAGATGTCCGTCCATGGACCTTGCGGGCTGTTCTTCTGATACTGCTCCAGCGGCGCATAACCTTCGCTCAACACCACGGAGATGCTGTCGACACTGATGCCTGCAGCCTGTCGCGCAGCACCGAAGTCGAGCAGGATCACGCGCCCGGTGTTGGTCATGTAAATGTTGTGTGGCTTCACATCACGATGCAGAACGCCGCGGTCATGCACAAACTGCAAACCATCGAGTACCGACAGCATCATCTGCACGGCGGCAGTGGGTTCTACCGGGTGCTCAAGTGAGGCCAGATAATCACCAAGGCTACGGCCCTCGTAATAATCCATCACCAGATACGCGGTGCCGTATGCGCGGAAGAAATTGCGCACGCGAACAATATTGGGATGATCGAACTTGGCGATCATGCGAGCTTCAGACAGGAACTGGTCCAGGCCAAAATTGAAGTGCGCCACCTGATCCGGCATGTGCACATTCATCTGCAAGCTGACTGGATCGCGCGCTACTTTGTCTCGTGGCAGATACTCTTTAACGGCAACGCGCTGCTGAAGATGCGAGTCCCAGGCCAGATAAGTCACACCAAAACCGCCGGGACGGCCCAACACACGGCCGATGCGATAGGTATTCGCCAGCTGGGTTCCGTGGGGCAGCAACAAGGGCGAGCGCGGCTCGGACTCGTCGTAACTGCAATATGGGCAAGCTGCCAGTCCCTGCTTGTTTTCAAAGCAGCCCGGACAGTGTTTCTGAAACATGATCTATTCCCAAGAGACGGCGTATGCGGCCACCGACAAGCTGAATTTACCATCTCGTCAGATTTCAGCTGACGGCGCCCTCTATTTGGGGCGATGCGTATAATCGCATAGTCCCGCACTTGTTCGCCCCCATTTACGTTCGCGCCCATGAGTCAGCAACAGATCGCCGTCCTTTTCGCTGACCTCAGTGGCAGCACTGCTATTTACGAGCAACTTGGGGATGCTGCAGCCAAAAGGCAGGTGGACGCCTGCCTGATGCAACTGGCGCGTAGTGCCAGCGGCCATCAAGGGCTCGTAGTTAAAACCATTGGCGATGAGTTGATGCTGCGCTTTCCCAGCGCAGATCAGGCGGCTGCGGCAGCGATTGCCATGCAGCTCGATAACGCCAAAGCCAAGTCGCTTTTCCGACTCCGTATCGGCTTCCACTTTGGCCCGGTCATCCTCGACGCCTCTGATGTATTCGGCGACGCCGTTAACACCGCAGCTCGCCTGGCCCAGATGTCACATGATGGGCAAATCCTGACTTCTGAAGAAACCTCACTGCGTTTCAATCACAAGCATCAGGGCATGACGCGTAACTTTGATTACGACAAGCTGCGCGGCAAGTCACAAGCCATGCGCATCCTTGAAATCATGTGGGAGCCCACACATGAAGTCACGCGCGCCATCGGCGGCACTCGCGACGCATCATTCACCCAGCCCAAGGCTCACGCACGTTTGTTGCGCTTATCCGTTGGCGATAAAGAACGCGCCTTCACCGAACAAGATGTGCCCGTCACAATCGGTCGCGAATCGGTTTGCACCCTTGTTGTCGCCAGCCAATTCGCGTCACGCGTACACACGCATGTGGAATACCGACGCGATAAGTTCGTGCTGCAAGACCGCAGCACCAACGGCACGTTTGTCACTGCAGACGGCGGACAGGAAGTCTTTCTTAAAGGTGAGTCATTGCCACTGAGCGGCCACGGCATCATCAGCTTGGGCTGCCCACTGCTGGCGCAGACCGGCGAAATTTTGCGTTATGCGGTGGAGTAAATGATGACTCAAGAATCTGCCGGCGCCATGCAAGACACCCTGCTCTACATTGAGTTTGGTGAGCGGCGTAACAGCGTCATCGTTGAACAACCTTTGTCGCTGTTAGAGCGGCAAGAGTTTCACAACATCGCCACGCGCCACCACGGCTCGGTGATCGAATCAATCAGCCGTCGCATGGTGATCTCCTTCCGTCGCGCCGATCAAACGCTGGCTTGCGCACGTGACCTGCGCAGCAATGTGCAGATGATTCGCACGCGTGCTGGCGAACGCATGGGCCTGTATTGCCGCATGCTGCTACTGCCTGCACCTCCGGGCGTGCGTGATACCTCGGTATGGGCCGAGATGGCGCTCAAACTCTCGCTGCATCTGAACAATGCGCCGATCAATGGCATCACTGCCATCGAACCCTATCTCAAGCTATTGCAGCATCCACCGCTGCCAACGCCACGCGTATTGCCTGCCATCAATGGCAGCCGCATTTCGCTCTTCTTGTTGGCGTATGAAGACAGCGGCGGTGGCAATCATGCAGACACGCATGAAGGCATGACTCGCGGCGTTTCACCGCTGACAGGTGCTGGTGTTGGCCTGTTCGCCGATCTCAAACTGCGCATTGGCGAGCAGATGCGCATCGTCCACCCCCCAGAGTGTCCGATCACGGTTGGCCGCAGCAAAGCTTGCGGTTTGGTCCTGCAAGGCGATTCTGTTTCACGCATGCATGGCCGCATCGAATTCGATAACGAAAAGTTTTACTACCTTGATGAGAGCCGCAACAGCACCTACGTGCTCACGCACGATGGCACCGAAGTCAAAGTAAGCAACGAGCGCATCTTGCTCGTCGGCGATGGCGTCATCAGCCCGGGCATGCCAGTGATGAAACAGACCGGACAAGTGATCCGCTTCAACTGCAATCCGATCCGACTCGACTTTGGCGGCGGCAGCGAAATCACCAAGCCGCGCTAAACCGTAGCAATAGCTGCAACAACAAAGGCCGGACGCAAACACGTCCGGCCTTTTGCTTTTCTAAATGATTAAAAATAGCTCCGTCATTCCCTATGCGACTGCCTGCATCACCAACGGTCTCTGCTTATCTCATTAGTAGAAACAACTTTGTGCGGTGTTCCGCTCGTAACGTTGACAAGGCCGCGTCACTGCACTTTCGAAACCGCTCGTGCAGTTCGCGCAGGGCAAAAATGGCTTGTTATTAATTGTTGTCTAAATATTTATATGGCAATTATTTAAAACAAACTGACTGCTCAAAAATTAGCCATCCCGACATCCTTTTGAGGGGTTTTCCAACGCTCATTTAGGACCCCACAAGGCTTGCGGAATTTCCTCGCAGAAACCGCAACTTAGCGCGCTCTTTCCAACGGTTTCCCGCAGCTTGTCCACAGGTTTTTGCAGAACTCACTCACAGGGTTAAACACAGAATGTAGTGGTCTGGCATATGTAAAGACACAAGATGTTGTTGACGATCCCCAAATGCGGCATTACTGTTACGTCACTGCGCTGCTGTTCTATGCGCAATGCCGACCCAGCTTCCACATAAGGTCGGCATCGTTATTTTTTACATACAAATACAACCAGATCTCGTGGGGGGATCAAATAAAAATGCATACACAAAACACCACCGCTTCTGAAACACGCCGCGCTCCCGTGCAAGGCGAAACCCAAACCGCAGAATTAGCCGCTACCGCACCAGGTGGCCTGCGCGTTATTCGTCGTAACGGCAAGGTCACCAGCTTTGACGCCAGCAAGATCAACATCGCGCTGACCAAGGCTTTCCTCGCTGTTGAAGGCGGCACCGCTGCAGCCAGCTCGGCTGTACGCCAGAAGGTCGAAGAACTGACCCAGCAGGTTGTACAAGGCCTGACCCGTCATATCTCTGGCGGCGGCACGCTGCACATTGAAGACATTCAGGATCAGGTTGAACTGGCACTGATGCGCGCTGGCGAACACAAAGTCGCTCGCGACTATGTGATCTATCGCGACAGCCGTATGAAAGAGCGCGCTGCAGAAGCCGCTTCCAAGCCACAGACTGCCGCCGCTGCAACGCGCCTGAAAGTGACGCTGGACGACGGCTCCACCATTGCCCTCGACGAAGTTCGCATGAACCGCGTCGTTACCGAAGCTTGCGCAGGCCTCACCGGCGTTGATGCTGGCGAAATCGTTGCTTCCGCTCTGCGTGATTTGTACGACGGCATTCCAGAAGGCGAACTCTCACAGGCCGTGACGCTCTCCGCTCGCGCCCGCATCGAGAAAGAGCCCAACTACACCTACGTCTCCGCCCGCCTGCTGCTCGATGGCCTGCGTCACGAAGCGCTGAAGTTCCTCAACCAGGCTGAAACCCGTCCGACGTTTGAAGACATGAAGGGCCAGTACCCTGAGTACTTCCGCGCGTACATTCACCGCGCTGTTGAACTCGAACTGCTCGACCCCAAACTCGCGCTCTACGATCTCGACCGTCTCGGCAAGGCGCTGTTGCCTGATCGCGATGCCAAGTTCGATTACCTCGGCCTGCAGACGCTGTACGACCGTTACTTCCTGCACTCCAACAAGACCCGCTTCGAACTGCCACAGGCATTCTTCATGCGCGTTGCGATGGGTCTGGCCATCAACGAAATCGACCGCGAAGGCCGCGCCATTGAGTTCTACACGCTGATGTCGTCGTTCGACTTCATGTCGAGCACGCCAACGCTGTTCAACTCCGGCACGCTGCGTCCGCAGCTGTCGAGCTGCTACCTCACCACCGTTCCAGATGACCTCCACGGCATCTTCGGCGCGATCCACGACAACGCCATGCTCTCCAAGTTTGCTGGCGGCCTCGGCAACGACTGGACACCAGTGCGTGGCATGGGCGGCTGGATCAAGGGCACCAATGGCAAGAGCCAAGGCGTTGTTCCGTTCCTCAAGGTTTGCAACGACACCGCTGTCGCTGTGAACCAGGGCGGCAAGCGCAAAGGCGCTGTCTGCGCTTACCTCGAAACCTGGCACCGCGATATCGAAGAGTTCCTCGAACTGCGTAAGAACACCGGTGACGACCGTCGCCGTACGCACGACATGAACACCGCTAACTGGGTTCCAGATTTGTTCATGAAGCGCGTCATGGAAGACGGCCAGTGGACGCTGTTCTCGCCAGAAGAAACGCCAGAACTGCACGACCTCGTCGGCCTCGCATTCGAAGAGCGTTACAACGCTTACGAAGCCAAAGCTGATCGCGGCGAAATCAAAAACTTCAAGCGCATCCAGGCACTCCACCTGTGGCGCAAGATGCTGAGCATGCTGTTCGAAACCGGCCACCCTTGGGTCACGTTCAAAGATCCTTGCAACCTGCGTTCGCCACAGCAGCACGTCGGCGTTGTGCACAGCTCCAACCTCTGCACCGAGATCACGCTCAACACCAAGGCTGATCAGGAAATCGCTGTCTGCAACCTCGGCAGCGTCAACATTCCTGCGCACATCGTTGATGGCAAGCTCGATACCGAAAAGCTCGAGCGCACCATCAACACCGCCATGCGTATGCTCGACAACGTCATTGAGTACAACTACTACTCGGTCAACACCGCACGCCAGTCGAACATGCGCCATCGCCCAGTGGGCCTCGGCATCATGGGCTTCAACGACGCGCTGTATAAACTGCACCTCGCCTACGAGAGCGACGAAGCGATCCAGTTCGCCGACTACTCGATGGAAGCCGTCAGCTACTACGCGCTCAAGGCTTCGGCTGACCTCGCTGTGGAACGCGGCTCCTACAACAGCTTCAAGGGCTCGCTGTGGGACAAGGGCGTGCTGCCAATCGACTCGATCCAGATCCTCGCCAAGAACCGTGGCCAGTACCTGAATCAGGATCGCGCCATGTCAGGTGCATTTGATTGGGACGCACTGCGCGTTCGCATCATGACCACCGGCATCCGCAACTCCAACACGATGGCGATTGCACCAACCGCCACCATCGCCAACATCACCGGCGTGTCGCAGTCGATCGAACCGACGTATCAGAACCTCTACGTCAAATCGAACCTCTCCGGCGACTTCACCGTGGTTAACGAATATCTCGTTAACGATCTGAAGAAGCTCGGCCTGTGGGACGAAGTGATGGCGCATGACCTCAAGTACTTCGACGGCAGCGTGCAGAAGATTGATCGCGTGCCTAACGAGATCAAAGAGATCTACAAGTGCGCATTCGAAATCGACGCCAAGCGCCTCATTGATGCCGGCAGCCGCCGTCAGAAGTGGATCGATCAGGCGCAGTCGCTGAACCTCTACATGGCTCAGCCTTCAGGCAAGAAACTGGACGAGCTCTACAAGCACGCCTGGCTCTCCGGCCTCAAGACCACCTATTACCTGCGCACCATGGGCGCTACGCACACTGAGAAGTCGACGATGGCTGATAGCCGTCTCAACAAGGTGAGCGAAAGCACTGGCGGCATGAGCGCAATGGCAGCGGCATCGCAGATCACTGCGACCGAAGTGGGAAGCGCCAAAGTTTGCTCGATCCTCGATCCCGAGTGCGAAGCCTGCCAGTAGCCAACAAACGGCCGCGCTTCGGCGCGGCCTTTATAAAAAATCAGGAGAATAAAAATGTTGGATTGGGATGATGTAAAACCAAGCGCCCCCGCACCGGCCCTGCAAATTGCAGGCGGCCCTGCGCCGGTTGCTGCACACGGCGCCGCAGTTGCTGGCGCCACCGGTCTTGAGGAAGTCACCATGGGCGCACGCCGCATTCAGGTTGACGACAAAAAGATCATCAACTGCCGCGCAGACCTCAACCAGCTCGTACCGTTCAAGTACAAATGGGCATGGGAAAAGTATCTCGCTGCTTGCAACAACCACTGGATGCCGCAAGAGATCAACATGAGCGCCGACATCGCGCTCTGGCAGGATCCTAACGGCCTCACCGACGACGAGCGCACCATCATCAAGCGCAGCCTCGGTTTCTTCAGCACCGCCGACTCGCTGGTTGCCAACAACCTCGTGCTCGCCGTGTACAAGCACCTCACCAACCCTGAGTGCCGCCAGTACCTGCTGCGCCAGGCGTTTGAAGAAGCGATCCACACGCACGCCTACCAGTACTGCATTGAATCGCTCGGCCTCGATGAAGCCGAAGTGTTCAATATGTACCGCGAGATCCCGTCGATCCACGACAAGGCTGCATGGAGCATTCCGTACACGCAGTCGCTCGCAGACCCTGACTTCCACACCGGCACGCCGGAAATGGATCAGCGCCTGCTGCGCGACCTCATCGCCTTCTACGTCGTGTTCGAAGGTCTGTTCTTCTACGTCGGCTTCGTCCAGCTGCTCAGCTTCAAGAAGCGCAACAAGATGGTCGGCGTTGCCGAGCAGATCGAATACATCATGCGCGATGAATCCATGCACATGAACTTCGGCATCGACGTCATCAACCAGATCAAGGTTGAAAACCCACACCTGTGGACGGCGCAGTTCCAGCAAGAAATGCTGGACATGATTGCCGAAGCCACCGAACTGGAAATTCGCTACGCCCACGACACCATGCCGCGCGGCGTGCTCGGCCTCAACGCCAGCCAGTTCAATGAGTACCTGAAGTTCATCGCCAACCGCCGCTGCTCACAGATCGGCCTCAAGCAGCTCTACCCGGGCGCAGAGAATCCGTTCCCATGGATGAGCGAAGTAATGGATTTGAAGAAGGAGAAGAACTTCTTTGAAACGCGCGTTACTGAGTATCAGACGGGTGGTGCGTTGAGTTGGGATTGATTGGATCAGTTGAGGTTTACCTTTCGCAAGGAGAAGTTCTTATGGCAAGGAAGCAATCCAGCAGTAGCACGTCGACTCTAGCCTCAAAGGTTTTGTCTGGGTCCAAAAAACCCACCACGGCAGAAGTCAAGAAACTGGCCGCTTCCGTCCTTAGTCAGGACGAGAAAAAAGGCAATAAGAAATAAGTCGCAGTGCAACAGTAAAAAGAAAGGCGGGCATTGGCCCGCCTTTCTTTTTTTTCAAGACGACTTTGCCAAAGCATGTAGTGCTGGAGCGACATGTCAAAACCTATTTTAAAAATTTACTTCTCGGATTTTTTTGGCGTGCCTCCCGAAAAAATAGAAGAATACGGCGCGTTCAATATTTCTCTATTAACCGACCTTCCATTATTTATTGATCCATTTTTACTTTTCAGCAGTAGCAAGCCGGAATATCAAAAGCTACATAAAGAGATCATTGAGTACGTAAAGTTTCTAAAAACTCAGTCGTCAAAGCCTCTGGATAAGGGACTAATCGAAGGCTGGTTCCATTTTCCTGAAATAAAGCAGAACTGGTTCGGCTACAGCAAAGGCGGGAATTTTGGGCGGGGCCTAGGGCCAAAGTTTGCTTCGTCTCTGAAGTTAAATCTCACCACTATTTTCCAAAACTTTGGCGAAGAAACAGATACCGCCCCGCATTTGGAAAAATTGACTCTCGTGAAAAATGGAGTGGGCAAGGATCAAATTAGCGATCTGACCTGCAATCTCATCACTCAGTACCTCTGCGAATACACTGAGAGCTTCGCAAAGAAAAATATAGCTCCTGAAAAGCTAAAGAAGTTCATGGTCAAGAAAGTCAGGTTCGACAAGAAAACATCTGCTTGGGTAGCGCAAGAGTATCTGCTTCCAAAGCATGGCAAAGACTTCGTAATTCTTACTCCCACCGACATGCTCACAAAAGATAGCAACTGGATCAATCACCAAGATCTAGTAGAAGATTTTTCATCCGTAGTTGAAGGCGTTTCAAATACGCAGCTTCGAGCGCAAGTTGATTATTATTTTGCTTCCGTCTTGCCCACTGATCCAACTAAAGAGGAAATTGAGGCCGCTGTAGAAAAGGTCATAAAGAAATACCCTGAACTCTTAGATGTATTTATTGCCCTTAAAGAAAAAGACGATGACGGCGCGAAACTGCAAAGTGCTGAAAAAATTGCCGAAGCTCAAGAAATATTTGTAACGCAATTAAAAAATTTGGTTGATCGCCTCTACTCGACAACCGATTTTTATAAGATTCCAACATCCAGCTATGAAGAAGCAGTAAAGAGAATCTCTTTCCTGAAGCATGTAATTGAAGCGGAAGATGGCTATAGGCTTTTCTACTTGTATGGGAAACCTATAAAGCGAGAAGCCTACCTCCAAATTATATTTAAGCTAACTTGGTTCGCGTCTGAGCATGATGTGAACGCAGAAGTAAACAATGGTCGCGGTCCAGCAGATTTTATTGTTTCTTACGGAAGCAAAGATAAAACCGTTATCGAGTTCAAACTTGCAAGTAACACAAGCCTGGAAAAAAATCTTATAAAGCAGGCAGAGATTTATGCCGATGCCTCTAGATCCACCCACGCACCACTTAAGGTAATTCTGTTCTTTTCAGAGACCGAGAGAATGAAAATTCTTGAACTTCTGAAGAAGCATAATTTATCGAACAGCAAAGATATTTTTATAATTGATGCGACCCCTCAAAAGGTGTCAGCCTCAAAAGCCTAAAAATAACCCAAAGGGGTCAGGCTCCAATTTACCAAAGAGGCGTAGATGAAACCTGCCGTGACAGTGCAAGACGATTCCGGTGCAGAAGCGCCACAAATATTGAGCTTCACGGCGTTTGATCAAAGAATCGCATCTTGCCTTCCAAACGATTACGGGCCACTCGTGAACAAGCGCGAGAAAATCGGCATCCTGATACTTCTCGTCGGTGCACTGATAGCTGCAATTTCTACGATTTACCTACCGTCGAAAATCGCCGTAGGATTTGCAATAGCTGGGTTAGCGATAGAAATTTCTGGCGGGCTACTGGCAATAATTTCAGGGGCAGGCAAAGAATTGAAAGAGATGTGGAACAGAAGACCCATCTTTGCCGCGCAGCTAGACCAAGAATCTCAAGGCTTCAATCAGATCGTTGCTTGGTTGAAGACTTACCCTGAAAGCGCGCTAGAAGAAAAGCTTCAGTTTTCTCGAAAAAGACTGGAGCCCTTAACAAAGCGTTCTGGCTTCTTGCTGGGAGGCGTTGAGCGATTAGGATTTCTACCGGTTGTTGTAGCGCTTTATCTGCAATTCAGAGGCTTCACGCTGACGGGGCCTGTAGACATAAATACAGGCGGAATATTGCTCGGCCTAATAATTCTTCTTCTGTATTTCGTCGGACTATGGTCTATATCTATTCGTTGGCAGCTCGAGGGATATATTCGTTATCTGGAAATGGCAACCAATCAGACTTCCTCTGAGGCCAAACTGCCTTAGATGAACTAAACAGGCGGTCTAACCTCGCCTCTGGCGCACAGCAGATAACGCGCCTGCTTCAAATCACCACTGCGCCAACACAAAAATCGCATCGTCCAGCACTTCCACCGGTTCCTTTGCACTGCCGCTGCAGAGATAGGGTGCGCGAGTGAATGCGGTGACGCGGTAGCCGCGTGGGGCGAGGACTTGTTCGTATAGGGCGGTTACGGCGGATTCGAAATCTGGCGTATCAACTGGCAGCAATTCATCAGGCATGAGTCTGCGCGAGCCGGCGTAGACCTC
Source organism: Pseudomonadota bacterium (assembly GCA_040387055.1). Classification (GTDB taxonomy): domain Bacteria; phylum Pseudomonadota; class Gammaproteobacteria; order Nevskiales; family Nevskiaceae; genus Stenotrophobium. Next base: position 16,839 of record JAZKEM010000169.1, read on the forward strand.
GGGCTGGAGTGGCACTGGCGTTGCAATGACAA
>JAZKEM010000170.1:0-3331 GCA_040387055.1 Pseudomonadota bacterium
GCAGCTGGTTGCTGGTGCAAATTCTGCGCAATCTTGGATTCGCCGCGCGCTTTGTCTCGGGCTATTTGATTCAGCTCAAGCCGGATGTGAAATCGCTCGACGGCCCGAGCGGCACTGATCACGACTTCACCGATCTGCACGCTTGGTGCGAAGTATTTGTGCCGGGTGCCGGTTGGATTGGCCTCGACCCCACCTCAGGCTTGTTTGCAGGCGAAGGGCATATTCCACTTTGTGCGACGCCAGAGCCTTCATCGGCCGCGCCAATCAGCGGCTTGATGGAGCCTTGCGAAGTTGAGTTTGAACACGAGATGAAAATCTCGCGCTTCTATGAGCCTGCGCGCGTCACCAAGCCTTATACCGACGAGCAGTGGGAAGAGATCGACAAGCTTGGGGCGAGTGTCGACAAGAAACTCAAAGCTGGCGACGTGCGACTGACGATGGGTGGCGAGCCGACATTTGTCTCACTCGATGATCCGCAAGGAGCAGAGTGGAACACCTCTGCTGTTGGTCCCACCAAACAAGCGTTGGCGTATGACTTGGCCAAGCGCATGCGCGACAAGTTCGCGCCCAATGGTTTGCTTACTTATGGACAAGGCAAGTGGTATCCCGGTGAATCATTGCCGCGTTGGGTCTACACCTTGTATTGGCGTAGCGATGAGCAGCCGACCTGGCGCTTGCCAGTGCCGAAGCCCAATCTCGTCAAGCCACCGACATTAGAAGAGACGCGCTCATTCATTGTTGGATTGGCGCAGCGGCTCGATGTTGATCAGCGCAACGTGCTTGAAGCTTACGAGGACACACTTCACTACCTCGTAAAAGAGCGCAAGCTGCCGATCAACGTTGATCCTGCGGACAACAAACTCAAAGATCCGGAAGAACGTCAGCGCATGCTCGGTGTGTTCGAGCGTGGGCTCGGTACGCCGCGTGGTTTCGTATTGCCTGTGCAGCGTTGGCAAGCCGCAGCGCGCTGGATGTCTGAGCGCTGGCGTTTGCGTACCGGCAAACTATTTTTATTGCCGGGTGATTCGCCTGTCGGTTTGCGTCTGCCGCTAGAGACGCTACCGTGGTTGCCTGCGAGCGCTTATCCGCATGTGATTGCTGCAGATCCAACATCATTGCCCTCGCTGATGCCAGATACGGATCCACGCCGTCAGCCTTATCTGCAAATGCATGGTGTACCGCACGATCCTGATCGTCGGCGCACCGCGCAAGTTCTTACTGAAGAATCGCGTCAGCCGTATCCAAAGCATGAAGGCGCCCATGTGCAGGGCGGTAATGTCCGCACCGCTTTGTCGGTTGAATCACGCGAAGGCTTCATCAATATTTTCATGCCGCCGGTTGGCCGCACGGAAGATTTTCTGGATCTGGTTTCCGCGATTGAAGACGTTGCTGCTGAAACAGGTTTGCCAGTTCGCATCGAAGGTTACTCACCACCACCTGATCCGCGTTTGCAGCTGATGCGTATCACGCCTGACCCTGGCGTGATCGAGGTCAACATTCATCCTGCGCGCAACTGGAATGAGTTGCGTGACAACACACTCACGCTTTACGAAGAAGCGCGTCAGTGTCGTCTCACCACCGAGAAATTCATCATCGATGGCCGTGCCGTGGGCACGGGTGGCGGTAACCATGTCGTTGTTGGTGGTGCTACGCCTGCGGACTCACCGTTCCTACGTCGTCCCGATTTGATCGGCAGTTTCCTGCGCTACTGGCAGAACCATCCTTCGCTGTCGTACATGTTCTCTGGCTTGTTCATCGGCCCCACCTCACAAGCGCCACGTGTGGATGAAGGACGCGATGGCTCGCTGTATGAGCTGGAGATTGCTCTCTCGCAATTACCAGACAAGGGCGCCAACGTGCCGCCATGGTTGGTCGATCGTATCTTGCGCAATCTGTTGGTCGATCTCACCGGCAATACGCACCGTGCAGAATTCTGCATCGACAAACTCTATTCGCCAGACTCTGCAACAGGCCGTCTCGGTTTGTTGGAGTTGCGTGGTTTCGAAATGCCACCGCATGCGCAGATGTCTCTCGTGCAGCAGTTGCTGGTACGCGCACTGATCGCGCGTTTCTGGAACGAGCCGTACAAAATGCCACTCGTGCGTTGGGGCACGGAGCTACAAGATCGCTGGATGTTGCCGCATGACAACTGGACAGATCTTTGCGATGTCGTTGCTGATCTGCAGCGCTCAGGTTTCAACTTCAAACCGGAATGGTTTGCTGCGCACTTTGATTTCCGTTTCCCGCGCCATGGGGTTGTGAGCGCTAATGGAATCGAGATGGAACTGCGTCATGCGCTTGAGCCTTGGCCGGTGCTGGGTGAAGAACCCGCAGGTGGTGGCACGTCACGTTTCGTCGATTCATCGATTGAACGCTTACAGGTGAAAGTGAGTGGCCTCACGGGTGGTGATCGTCACTTCGTCACCTGCAACGGGCGCAAGGTGCCACTGCGTTCAACCGGTGTGCGTGGGGAGTTTGTCGGTGGCGTGCGTTATCGCGCATGGCAACCGTCTTCTTGTTTGCATCCGTTGATTGGTGTGCATACGCCGTTGACGTTTGATCTATATGACGCGTGGAACAAGCATGCGATTGCGGGTTGCACGTATCACGTGGCGCATCCGGCGGGGCGTAATTACGACACGTTCCCAGTGAACAGTTACGAAGCGGAAGCGCGGCGCTTGGCGCGGTTTGCGCCGATTGGGCATAAGCCGGGGTGGTACACGCCGCAGGTGGAAAGGCCGAATCCGGAGTTTCCTTGCACTCTGGATTTGCGACGACTCTGATTATCCTCCCTCTCCCCATGCTTTTTATGGGGAGAGGGGCGGGGTGAGGGGCAAGCTTTTTACGCGCTTCGAGTGCTACTGCCTGTTGTTCTTTGATGTGTCGTATTCCGCGCTGAGGCGCGGGTAACTTTCTTTGCTGTACGGCAAAGAAAGTCACCAAAGAAAACGTACCCTAGCGACTACGCCGGAACAAAAAGCGTTCCGGTTCCCTGCGCTTCTCGCGCTGATCGGGGTGCGTGACAGGCCATCCGTGGCCTGGCACGCACGCTCGGCTCCTGCCTCGCCCGACGCGAAGCGTCGGCAATAACCGATCAGTGCTGCGATGCTCGGCTTGTCACAAGGGAACCCGGCAAATCAAAAGCCATTTGTACATCGCTGCTTCTAGCGAGCGAATGAGCCGTGATGCAGTTCTTTATTTTGGAAAAGACGTTACGCCAACACTTTTTCTGTTCTCACGAATAGAGACCTCTACTGAGGCGACACTCTCCACAAGAACAGCAAGAGTGGCTTTGCTTTTGATGTCGGGCCCCTTCGGCAGCGCCGAGCAT
>JAZKEM010000171.1:0-9876 GCA_040387055.1 Pseudomonadota bacterium
CCGACTCGCATTTGCGAGTCGGCCCTTTTAGTTTCCGCGTCGTTCGTAAATCAGATCAGCTGCAGGAACCAACGGTTACGGAAGCATTGGACCTGCTGAACGTCAGCTTTAACGGCAACTCGCGCGAATGTGCGCCAGCTTCCACGGTGTAGCAACCATCCGCCATTTTCCAACTGCTGCTATCCACATCCCAATACGAGAGCGCACGCTCGCCGAGCGTGAACGTCGTACGTACGGAAGCGCCCGCTTTTAGCCATTGCTTGGAGAAGCCTTTCAATACACGCGGCGGTTGCGGCACTGCTTCCGAAGGCGCGGGAAGTCCGAGGTACAACTGCGGTGTCGCCCAACCATCGCGACTGCCGGTATTGCGTACGGTGAGGCTCACGACGAGCTGCGTGCCGCGAGCTTTTACGCGAAGGCCACTGTACTCAAACTGCGTGTACGACAAACCATAACCAAAAGGAAACGCGGGTTCGACGGCTTGTTTGTCGTACCAGCGATAGCCCGTGAACACGCCTTCGGTATACAGCACTTGATTGGCAACACCGGGATACTGCAGCGGATTGCCAGCCGTCGGCGTGTCGCCTTCTTCCTTCGGGAATGTCACTGGCAAGCGACCACCTGGATCGGTGTCGCCGAGCAAGAGGCGTGCAATCGCATCACCCGCTTCCTGCCCCGGATACCAGACTTCCAACATCGCAGCGACCTGATCACGCCACGGCGTCAGCACTGGTCCAGCAGTTTGTAGAACAACAACCGTTTTTGGATTCGCCGCTGCAACCGCGGCAATCAAGGCGTCTTGTGGCTTGTCGCCGATTTCTGGTAACCCTGGCACGAGCACAGACAAAGGAAGATCCGGGCAGTCGAGCGACAGACAAGTTTTATCAACGCCTTCGCTTGCCTTGTCAGAGACAAAGATGATCGCGACATCGGCCGTCGCTGCAAGCGCTGCCGCTGCGGCGGCATCCGTGCCGACGTTGTGCACCACTTCTGCGTTCGGCAAACGCGCAGTGAGTCCATCAAGCGGTGAAATGAAGCGGCGCGGGATCACAGCAGAGGAACCACCACCACTGGGGCGCACTGTGGCTGATGCGCCGAAAACAGCGACGCGATTCAGTGAAGACGCAGATAGCGGCAGCGTTCCATCATTACGCAGAAGTACTGCGCCCTGTTCGGCGGTTTCACGCGCGACAGTCTGGTGCGCATCCGCATCAACAGCAGCATCGTCGCGAACGTAATTGGCGCGATCGAAGAATCCAAAGCGGAACAATGTGCGGAGAATGTTGCCGACGCGAATGTCGACAGTTTCTTCTGTGACGAGACCTGCGATCACCGCGACCTGCAGCAACGCTGGCGTGTAGAACATGCCGAGCGGCATTTCGATCTCGGTGCCATTGTTGATCGACAACACTGTGTCTTTTACCGCGAGCACGTAGTCGGATACGACGAAACCGTCGAAGCCCCACTCATCACGCAACACCTGCTGCAGCAAGAACTGACTACCGCAGGCAGCGGATCCATTAACAAAACCATAGGCGCACATAACTGAGGCAACATCAGCCTCGCGCACTGCGGCCTCAAAGGGATAAAGGTGCATCTCGCGAAGCGTGCGTTCATCGACGATGTGATTGATTAACTGGCGACCACCAACAAGCGACGTGATCGGCGGCAAGCCGATCTGACCTTCCTGCGTGTTCATTGCGTAGTGTTTGACGTTGGCCATAATGCCTTCCGTCTGCGCACCACGAATCCATTCGACGCCGAGACGTTCAGCCAAGTACGGATCTTCGCCATAGGTCTCGAAAGTGCGGCCTGCGAGCGGATTGCGCACGATATCGAGCACTGGCGCATGCAGCAGATCGTTGCCTTTGTGGCGCACTTCGTTGGCCACTGCCTTACCAGTGCGAGTCGCCAATCTGGGATCAAAGCTGGAGGCCAGTGACAACGGAGTCGGGAATGCAGTCGCTTCGCTACCGCGCACACCGACTGGGCCGTCAGACATGCGCAGATCCGGGATGCCCAGCTCTGGAATGCCTTCGCTGATGCCGACATAGGGATCGCCGCTTGCTGCTGCGATGATGTCATCGCCCGCGAGCAGACTGAGTTTCTGCATCAGCGTCATCTGGCCGAGCAAAAGATCAGAGCGCACAGATGGCGAGAGCTTAGGATCACACCATGGTCTCGCCGTTACATCGCCGCAGCGACTAGGACCTTGGCCCGCCGTTGAAGAAACCGGCTGAGATGAACCACAGCCAACCATCAGCGTCGCCACAACTGCACACGCAGCCGCCTGAATACCGGCCGCACGGTAAATTCGAATCAACATACTTCCCCTCTCGCCTTTATGAATGACCGGTTGTGAAGAGACTCAGCTCCTGTAGGCAATCAGGAGTCTTCTTCCACCAGCTACTTTCTGAACTCTACCGTTGACAGGTCGCTATTGGAATCGCGTCCAGATTTTTACCATTCAAGCCTCGCGCCCTAGGATGGCGACCATGTGCGATGCCCGGTCCGGCCGAACCTGAGATAATGCGTATATAGAGCCGCTCGCAAGCAGCCACTTAAAAACTTTATCTAGGGAAAATGACATGAGCCTGCCTATCGGCACCCAAGTACCACGCCGCGGCAATGCGTTTTCGCGCACGCTTGGATATTTGATTCTGCGACTCATGGGCTGGCGCTTGGCCGGAGCGATCCCCAATGTGCCGAAGATGGTCCTACTTGGTGCGCCGCACACCTCCAATATGGACGGTGTGATTGGCCTCTCGACACTGTTCGCGCTCGGTATTCGCGCCAGCACCATGATCAAGGACAGTGCTTTCAAAGGCGTCGTGGGCAGCATGCTGCGTTGGATGGGCGCGATCCCCATCAACCGTCGCAGCGCCAAAGGGGTGGTGGAACAAAGCATCGACGCTTTCAACAACAATCCCAAAATGTTTCTTCTGATCGCACCAGAAGGCACACGCAGTAACGCCGAAGAATGGAAGCGCGGCTTCTATCACATTGCTCACGGTGCGCAGGCGCCGATTCTCCCTGCGGCCTGCGACTACAAGAAAAAGATCATTACCTTTGGACCCGCCGTCATGCCTAGCGGTGACTACGCCAAAGATCTGCAAACGATTCTGGAGTTCTACCGCGACTACGGCGTTGCCTGTCACGAAGAACTCATGTCCAAACCGATCTGCGATATCAAAGGCATCCAGTGGACACCTCCAAGTCAGAAGGACGCTTGAACATGAGCAGCGAGAAAATTCCTTGCTCGGTGTATCGCTGTAGCAAACAGGTCGAGATGTATCTCTATCTGCGCCCAGATCTGAAACCTGAATCGCTGCCGCCTGAATTGCTCAAGCGCATGGGGCTGCTTACGCATGTAATGGATATTGATTTGGCGCAACGAAAGCTTGCACGCGTCGACAATGCCAAAGTCACCGAGCAGCTACGCGACCCCGGCTATTACATTCAAATGCCACCGAGTGGGCATATCACTGGGCATTTGTATTTCGGTGACTAGTAGTTACTTCTGCTTTCGCAATTCGGTGACCTGCTCGCCTTTAATTCCCCAGTTATCAGTATTCACTTCATCGATAACAACAACGGTAGTCGCGGGATTTTTGTTGAGTACTTCTTGTAGCAGCGTCGTCACGCCTTTAATCAGCGCGGCTTTCTGATCTTTGGTCACGCCTTCATCAGTGATCTTGATGTTCACGTAGGGCATAGTGATATTCCTGATGGCTTACGGCACGATGGCCAGAAAGAGAAACACGAAGAACAAGACCAGATGCACAGCGCCTTGAAGCACTGTCGAGCGACCACCTGACAGCGTCATCGCTGAAATCATCAAGGTCAGCAGCAACATGACCATCTCTTTAGGTGGTAAGCCGAGATCGAGTTTTAATCCCAGCAAGATAGACGTCGCGGCCACAACCGGAATGGTTAAGCCAATCGTCGCCAGCGCAGAGCCGAGCGCCAGATTGAAACTGATCTGCATGCGATTCAGCATCGCAGTTCGCACGGCCGCCAAAGTCTCAGGCAACAGAACCATCAAGGCAATTGCAATACCAACCACAGCGTGTGGTGCTGATGCGGCGACGACGGCGGCTTCAATACTCGGCGCGAGCACCTTGGCAAGGCCCACCACGGCAACCAGACAAAGGAGCAAAAGGCCGAGACTTGTGAACGTCACACCTACTGATGGCGGCTGCAGTTGCTCACCTTCTAACTTCTCGTTCGCTGGCAGAAAGTAGCTGCGATGGCGAACCGTCTGTACAAAAATAAAAACGCCATAGAGCGTTAGCGAGACCACGCCAACAAACGCAAGCTGTGCATTAGAGAGCGTTGGCCCTGGCGTGGTGGACGTAAACGCAGGAAGAACCAGCGTGAGGACCGTGAGCGTGGCCAAAACGGACAGCGCAGGGTTGGTCCCTTCCACACGAAAGGCCAACACACGATGTCGCAAAGCACCCATCAATAAGCAAAGCCCGACGACGCCATTACAAACAATCATCACTGTTGCAAAAACCGTATCGCGAGCTAGCGCGCTCGCTGTTTCGCCACCAGATAGCATCAGTGAAACGATTAGCGAGACTTCAATCACCGTCACCGCTAACGCCAGCACCAAAGTACCAAACGGCTCACCAACACGAAGCGCGATCACCTCTGCGTGATGCACCGCAACGATAACCGCGGCGATCAATGCTGCGACTACAAATCCCATCAGCGTCCAGTCCAGTGCACGTCCCCAAACTGCGGCGAGCACGATACAAGCCACTACCGGCAACGCAATGCACCAAGCCGTTACGCTGAATAAAAGTTTACGAATCATTTTGCCTCGGGCCGTCCTGGAATCGTCAGTCCTCTGATCACCGCGGGACGCGCAACAAATGCTTCAAGTGTACGGAGTACATTTGGGAAATCTTTAATGCCAACAAGTTCACCGGCTTCGTAAAAGCCAATGAGGTTACGGATCCATGGGAAAGTCGCGATATCCGCGATGCTGTATTCATCACCCATAATCCATTTTCGATTCTGCAAACGTTCATTCAGAACGCTCAGCAGGCGCTTTGCCTCTGCGACGTAGCGATCACGCGGACGTTTGTCTTCGTAATCTTTACCGGCAAATTTATGAAAGAACCCAACCTGTCCAAGCATCGGGCCAATGCCACCCATTTGCCACATCAGCCACTGAATCGTTTCATAGCGGCCTGCGGCATCGTTGGGCATGAACTTGTCAGATTTCTCCGCCAGATAAATCAGCATCGCGCCAGACTCAAACAGCGGCAATGGTTTTCCATCTGGGCCCGCGGGATCAATCATCGCCGGGATTTTGTTGTTAGGATTGAGTGATAAAAATTCTGGCGACAACTGGTCGTTGGTTCCGAAATCCACCAAATGCGCTTCGTACGCAAGACCCGTTTCTTCCAACATGATCGAAGCCTTGACGCCATTGGGTGTCGGCAATGAATACAACTGGATGCGCTCTGGATGTTGTGCAGGCCATTTTTTAGTAATGGGGAAATCAGAGAGCTTCATCAAAATTATCCTTGGAATTAATTAGGAGCCAGACGACACATCAAACGACGTTTCGCATTGTGACGAATTCTTCTGCGGCCGTTGGATGAATGCCAATGGTCTCATCAAACACGCGTTTGGTGGCGCCTGCTTTGAGCGCGATGGCGATACCTTGCACGATCTCCCCCGCTTCATCACCGACCATATGACACCCCAGAACCTGGTCAGTTTCAGCATCAACGACTAATTTCATCAACGTCTTCCGCATATCGTCCGTCATCGTGAGCTCTAGCGGGCGAAAGCGGCTTTCGTAAATTTTCAGCTTATGTCCAGCTTTGCGAGCTTCTTCTTCTGTTAAACCCACAGTGCCGATATTGGGTTGCGAAAAAACAGCAGTCGGAATGAGCTTGTAGTTGAGTGGACGATACTCTTCCGGACGGAACAGGCGTCGCGCGAGCGCCATGCCTTCTGCCAATGCGACCGGTGTTAGCTGCACACGGCCGATGACGTCACCCAGTGCATATATGGAAGGCACCTCAGTACGAAAGCCTTCATCGACTTTGATATAGCCTTTTTCGTTGAACGTAACCGCAGTATTTTCCAAGCCGAGATTGTCGAGCATAGGACTGCGGCCAGTGGCATAGAACACACAATCAGTGTTCAGCACGCGCCCATCTTTTAGCGTTGCAGAAAGACTGCCATCTGCTTGCTGATCAATGCGCGTGATGTCAGCATTGAATTGAAGATCAACTCCCTTACGCTGCATCTCATCCCGCAGATGCTCACGCACGCTTTGATCGAAGCTACGCAGAAATAAATCACCACGATAAAGCTGCGTCGTCTCTGCGCCAAGGCCACTGAAGATGCCAGCGAACTCAACAGCGATATAACCGCCACCCACGACGATCACACGACGCGGCAGCTGCGGCAGAAAGAAAGCCTCGTTAGATGTGATGGCGTGTTCAGCGCCGGGAATCTCCGGCTTCTGTGGCCAGCCACCCGTAGCAATCAGAATGTTGGCGGCGCTAATGCGCTGCTCGTTGATCTCGACGTTGTGCGCATCCAGAATTTTTGCGTGGCCTTCGTAGAGGGTGACGCCACTACTCAGCAACAACTTGCGATAGATCTCATTGAGTCGATGAATCTCGCCATTCTTGTTGACGATCAACGTCGGCCAATCAAAACGTGCGCCCTCCACCGTCCAGCCAAAGCCACTGGCGTGCGCGAGCTCTTCGTGTGTGTGAGAAGCGTGCACCAGCAGTTTCTTAGGCACACAGCCAACGTTGACGCAGGTGCCGCCGAGATAGCGACTCTCGGCCACTGCGACACGTGCGCCAAAACCAGCCGCAAAGCGCGCGGCACGGACGCCTCCGGAGCCTGCTCCGATGACAAAGAGATCAACATCAAACTCATTAGCGGCAGTGTTCATATCAGGCAATGTGGGTTACGAGTGACACTCGGATGATGCCTGATAACGTCAAAGAAATGCCTCAGGCATGCAACATGATGAAGACTTGTAGCTCACCAACAAGGAAGCCAAGCACGGCACCCACCGTGATCAGAATCCACTCATCCTGCTGAAACGCCGGGCGCAACAAGCCTTCGAATTGTTCAGCAGTAAGATCCTGCATCTTGCTGGAAAGCGTGTTCTCAATGTCCATCGCGTCAGTCGCATATTTCTCAACATGCTTCAGCGTTTCGGGCATGCGCTGGACGATCTTGTCGGAAATGCTGCGCTTCATCTCCTGATAGCGGCGACTGCCTACTGTTAGTACGACAAAAGGCTTGGCGATGCCGGATTGGGCATCGACCATTTTCTGCACATGCTTTTGCACCAGATCAACCAAACGATCTGACAATGGTCCATGCAGAATGCCGTTGATGACGTTGGCTGGCGTCAGCAGTTCTTTCGCAATCAAGCGTCCGTATTCTGCAGCAACTTCCTTACGGCGCTTAAGAAAAAGCCCTTGCCAAGTGAACAGGCCGAGATAGCGTGTCGGCTGTTTGGGCTCAAACACCATGCGCAGTGCCAGCCAATCGGTCAGCCAGCCGGTGAGGCCGCCGAAGATCGGCATCACCCACACGGAATGCGTTGCTGCCCAAGTGATCGCCTGCACGATGCCCAACGCAAACCCAAAGTACAGTCCGGAATTTCGAATAAAACGAAACTCGGCACGGCCAATATCCTGAAAGATACGATTGAGCAGCTGTTTGTCGCGAGTCAGGCTATCGACCATCGTCGCCTTGAGATCAAACACCTGACTGATATTGGTCTTCACCTCGGCCATAAAGTCACGCACCATTTCAGGAGAATCATCCTGAATGCGCTTGACCATCATTTGTTTCAATCTTTCAGGGGCCACTTCCCATAAACCCGGGGAATAAATAGCGGCAACTTCGCGAGTGATCTCTTCGATGGCCGTAATCATCGGTTTTTCGATTTCTGCGGCAACGCGCTCTGGATCAAGCCGAGCAAAGATTTCTTCAGTCTTGATCAGCTTGCTGGTCATCATGTCGACCGCAATCTCGGTCATGCGCTTCGCATTGCGCGGCACGATGCCTTGCCAGCCGAAATACGGTTTTTTGCCAATGAAATCGATCGGCTCAAACATCATCCGAATCGCAACAATCTTGGTGCCAAAGCCAATCAACGACGCAATGAATGGCATCGACAGGTACAGGATCCAATTATTCTGAAAGTCGACGACGATATCGTTCCAGCTGAGCATTCGGTTTCCCCGTTTTTGCCTTTAACGGCAGGCTTTTGTCCTTTTCTCCGCTATTCTCGGCCTCATGCCAGCTGCCACTCCCAGCGCATGATTTGCCGGAATTCCCATTTGTTCAAGATAACACTACGACCATGACAAGCCACTACCCCGCCTCCGTTCCCGGCTTTGATGCCATATCACTGAGCTTGGAAGGGCGTGAGCGCGTCGTCTACCGCCGCGGCGAAGGCCGGGCGGTGATTGTGATGTCAGAGGTGCCGGGCATCACGCCCCAAGTCGCACGCTTTGCCACACGCGTCGCCGATGCGGGCTTCTCAGTATGGATGCCCCAGTTATTCGGCACGCCGATGCAGGCGCTCACGCCTGCGAGCGTCGCCAGCACGCTGGCGCGAGTCTGTATTAGCCGCGAGTTTCGATTGCTCTCCGCCAATCAATCCAGCCCGATTGTCGATTGGCTACGCGCCCTCGCCCGCCATGCGCACGCAGAATGTGGCGGCCCCGGCGTGGGCACTGTCGGCATGTGTCTCACCGGTAACTTTGGTTTAGCGATGATGTTGAACGCGCCAGTGATTGCGCCGGTGTTATCGCAACCGTCTCTGCCCGTCGGCCCCACGCGAGCGCAGCGCAGCGGGCTACACGCCAGCGCTGAAGAGATTGCGGCCGCGCATGAAAAAATTGATCAGCAGGGCGCACGCATTCTTGGCCTGCGGTTTAAGCAAGACCCGATGTGTCGCGGAGAACGCTTTGAGCGGCTTCGTGAAGAATTTGGTGTTGCATTTGAGAGTATTGAGCTCGATGAGCGTCACGCAAATCCACGTGCGATGAAACCAGCACACAGCGTGGTGACTACACATCTAATTGATAGCGCAGGCGAGCCAACCCGAGAGGCACTGGAACGCGTGCTGTCGTTTCTCAAAGAACAACTAGGCTAAAGCCACACATCCGCAGAAACTCGGGCAAACTGCGCCCCAATCTATTCCTTGTCTGAGAGACGTCTATGACCACCATCAACCCCAAAGCGCCAGTACTGGTTACTGGCGCCAGCGGCTACATCGCCAGCTGGATCGTTAAATACCTGCTGGAGGCAGGCCACACCGTCCACGGGGCGGTGCGTGATCCAGCGAAAAAGTCTGGCCTCGAACATCTGCATGCACTCTCAAAGCAGCACCCGGACCGTCTAAAGCTATTCAAGGCGGATCTGCTTGCGCAAGGCAGCTACGATGCCGCAATGGAAGGCTGCGAGTTAGTGATGCACACCGCCTCGCCGTTTGTGATCAGTGGCTTTAGCGATTCGATGGAAACGTTGGTACGCCCAGCATTAGAAGGCACGCGCAATGTGCTTGAAGGCGCTAATCGCGTTAGCAGCGTTAAACGCATCGTACTCACCAGCAGTGTTGTAGCGATCCACGGCGACAACATCGATTCACTGAATGTGCCTAACAACACCTTCACCGAAGAACACTGGAACAACACCAGCAGCGCCGATCACCAGCCCTATCCTTACTCCAAAACCGTAGCGGAACGTGAAGCCTGGGCTATCAACAGCAAGCAATCGCGTTGGGACATGGTCACCATTAATCCGGGCCTCGTGCTTGGCCCCACGCTCACCAAGAGCAGCGACTCTGCCAGCATGGGCATCATG
>JAZKEM010000172.1:0-3810 GCA_040387055.1 Pseudomonadota bacterium
AAACGTTTGCGGCTGATAAAAAAGCCCCGCCGGTTAAACCACCCACCCGAAAAACGCAGGTGATCCGCGCCGAAGTCTATAAAAAGATGGATGTCGCGCAGAAAGCCTTCGAAGCCAAGGATTACAACGGCGCGATCGCTGCCTTGGATTCGATGAAGGCCGGTTACGAAAAGCTCAACGATTACGAAAAAGCCACGCTGTGGAATATGTATGGCGCAACGTATTACACCAAGGGTGATACCAAGAGTGCCCTCAACGCCTACATCAATGTCCTCCAGCAGAAAGATCTGCCAGATGGTTTGAGAGATGGCAGTTTGCACACGCTGGCACAGTTGTATTTCATTACTGAGGAATACGACAAAGCGATTTCGGTGGTGAAGAAATGGATGGCGGTGATGACCTCACCACAGCCGGATGGCTACGTGCTAATGGCACAGGCCTATTACCAGAAAAAGAATTACAAGCTGACCGAAACCAACTTGCTGCAAGCGCTTCAAATCGCACGCACGCAGAACATGGTTCCGAAAGAAAACTGGCTCGCTTTGCTGCGTGCGGTGTTCTACGAAGAAAAGCAGTACCTGAAGTCTGCGAAAGTGTTGGAAATTCTGGTCTCGTTGTATCCGGAGAACGGATCGTACTGGCAGCAGTTGGCCGGCATGAACGGAATTCTGGAGCGTCAGCAAGAGCAGATGTACATCTTGCACGGCGCTTATCGTGCTGAACTGCTGAAGAACGAAAGCGATTATCTGAATCTCGCGCGTCTATACATGGTGCAGGATATTCCGTATCCAGCAGCACAGCTGCTGGCTAAAGGCATGAAAGCCAAAGTCATCAAGATCAATGCGGAGACGCTGCAGTTGTATGCGCAGGCCCTCGTGATGGCGAAGGAATATGAACGTCAGATCCCGGTGCTGACGAAGCTCACCGAGATGACAGGCGAATCGAAGCACTACGTGTATCTGGCGCAGGCTTATTTTCAGATCGACAAATGGCCGGAAGCGTCAGAGGCACTGCGCTCAGCGCTGAAAGCTAAGAACGTCACCAAGCCAGCGGAAATCCAAGTGCAGCTCGGTAACGCGCTCTATAACTCTGGAAAACTTGAGCAGGCGCGAGACATGTTTGCTGCCGCAGCCAAGAATCCAAGCACGGCAGAGTCCGCTGCAAACTGGGTGAAGTTTGTCTCAACCGAGATTGAGAGAAAGAAGGCTCTGGGTAAGTAAACGAGCTCGTAAAAAATTGCTGTGTAGTGGCTTGAATGCGCTGACTCCTCGAAAGAGTCGCTGAAACAGCGGCCACTATTTTTATCAACGCATTAATTAAAGAACACGAAGGAATTGCGGTATGGCGAAGTTAGATGGAAAAGTTGCGCTTATTACCGGTTCGGGCCGTGGCATTGGCCGCGCGACTGCGCTGAAGCTAGCTAGCGAAGGCGTACGCATCGTTGTCAACGATCTCGATGCAGAACCTGCAAACGAAGTCGTTAGTGAAATCAAAGCGCTCGGTGGCGATGCAGTAGCTTGCCCCGGGAGTGTTGCAGCGCCAGATTTTTCTGAAAGATTTATTGGTATCGCGATGCGGAAGTATCAGGGCATCGACATGATCATCAATAACGCAGGCTATACCTGGGATAACGTCATCCAGAAGATGACCGATGAACAGTGGCAGGCCATCATTGATTGCCATCTGACTGCGCCTTTCCGCATCCTGCGTGCAGCACAGCCGGTGATCAAGCAGCTGGTTACGGCTGATCGCGCGGCTAATCGTCGTGTTGTGCGTAAGGTCGTCAACATTTCTTCAGTTGCAGGTCTTTTCGGAAATTCTGGGCAGACCAATTACGCAGTTGCCAAAGCTGGCATCACCGGCATGACCAAGACACTCGCCAAAGAGTGGGGTCGTCTCGATGTGACGGTCAATTGCGTCGCCTTCGGTTTTATCGATACTCGTTTGACGGTTGCCGCTAAGGATGGCGCAACAGCCAATATTGATGGTCGCGAAATCAAGGTCGGCGTCAGCGACCAGCTCAAGCAAGCGCTGGAAAAAACGATTCCATTGGGCCGCTCAGGCACCGTGGATGAAGCAGCTGGATCGATCTATATGTTCTGTATCCCGGAGTCGGATTACGTCAGCGGCCAAACGCTGATGTGTAGCGGTGGTTTGACCGGTATCTAAGCGCAGATTCTGCTTTATCAATCTCGTTTTGAACTTGGTGCGGCCGCTGTGATCCAGCGGCCGCTTCGCTTTGAGCGACACCTTTTATTGTGGCAACAAATTGCAGGAATAAATTTCAATGTCTGACATTAACTCTGAACTCGAACTCTTTCGCGATAGCGTCAAGCGCTTTCTGGCTGACCAGGTTGCCCCTCATTATCCCAAATGGGAAAAAGCGGGCATCACGCCACGCGATTTGTGGAAACAGTTTGGCGAAGCAGGCTTGTTGTGTGTTGACGTTCCTGTCGAGTACGGCGGGGCAGGTGCGCCATTCGCATTCTCCGGCATTGTTCTGGAAGAAGTCGGTCGCATGGGCTTTGGTGCGCTAGCAGCAAACCTTGCTGTGCATTCGGACATTGTCACGCAGTACGTAAATCATCTCGGAACCGAAGCTCAGAAGCAGTACTACCTGCCTAAGCTCGTTTCAGGTGAATTTGTAGGCGCTATCGCGATGAGCGAGCCGGGTGCTGGCTCTGATTTGCAGGGCGTTAAAATGAACGCTGTTCGTGATGGCGATGACTTTGTCATCAACGGTTCGAAGACCTTCATTACCAATGGTCAGCATGCTGATGTCATTGTGACCTTTGCTAAGACTGATCCAGCTGCCGGCGCTAAGGGCACGACGCTATTCCTGGTTGATGCGACGACACCTGGTTTTGCGCGTGGTCAAAATCTGGAGAAGATTGGACAGCACTGCGGTGACACATCAGAGCTGTTCTACAGCGATGTGCGTGTGCCTGCGACTGCGGTTCTTGGCAGCGTTGGCAGAGGTTTTGGTCACCTGATTGATGAACTTCCACGCGAGCGATTGACCTTGTCGATCGGCGCCATTGGCGCTGCTGAAGGCGCACTGGAAATCACCATCGACTACACACAAAACCGTAAAGCCTTCGGCAAACCCATTTCGAGCTTGCAACATATTCGATTTGAATTGGCTCAGATGAAGACTGACAACGAGATGGCCAAGGCTTTCGTGCGTCAGTGCGAGCGACTGTATGAAGAAGGCAAGCTGGATGTTCCGACTGCCGCAATGTGCAAGCTCGCTGCCACAGAAAATCAGTTCAAGGTTGCTGATCGCTGCCTGCAACTGTTCGGTGGCTACGGCTATATGACTGAATATCCAATCTCACGTTTCTTCTGCGACGCACGCGTTCAGCGCATCTATGGCGGAACGTCAGAGATCATGAAAGAAGTGATTGCGCGTTCAATCGTCGGTCGCTAAGAGAAATACTCCGCTGCCTCTCTGCTTGAGAGGCAGCGGGGCTTAGGCATAGAGCGCGCGCGACATGACGTGTGTCAGCGCTTCAATCATGCGTTCACGCTGAGCAGGCTTTTGTACCGCCAGCAATTGCAGGCAGCAACGTTCAACCATCCAGGTCAGCGCGTCTGCCACTTCAGGTGTGGCTTCAGGATTTGCCCATCCTGCTTTCTGGCCACCCTTTAAGACGGCGCGCATATTGGCCATCAAATGCATCATCGTTTCCTTGAACATCGCAGCCACGTCTGGGTCGTATGCGGAGGTCTCGGATACAGCCAGCATGATGGCCTGATATTTGAGATAGACCTGAGAAATGCTTTTAAGCGCTTGATGCAGGACGACGC
>JAZKEM010000173.1:0-5207 GCA_040387055.1 Pseudomonadota bacterium
CAGGATGTACGGTACCTTCGCGGGCGCATGGTGAGGGCATGGATGCCCGAAGTAGTGCAACGCAGGAGCAGTTGCCGGATACGCAGGAGCGGAGGTGTTTGTGCAAAGATGCATGCGGCCCGATGAGGCCATACCAATCGCTTTCTAAAAACCACTCCCACAAATCAAATAAAGCCCCGAGTAACGGGGCTTTTATTTGCCATAACTTAAAAGAATTGGCGAAGCCCATAGGCTCAAAAACATCCAAACACCTTGCGTCAAAAAGAGTGCAGGCCCTATTACCTTAGTTATACCCAATTAATAACCGCCTTCCCTATATCCACCCTAATTTGCAGACTCTTGCCAATGCCGCCTACTATGTCATCATGGCGACCATGGTGGACGTAGACTGTTAAGTTCTACATGGCCACCATAAAGCTAGATACGGAAGTCTCGAAATAATTAAGCGCCGACTGTTACGACAGTCGAAATGCAAGCGTGAAGGATCACCATGAAAAAAATGAATGCTGCGGTAATGATTTTAGCAATCGGCTCTGGCTTGGCTGCGAGCATGACTTTCGCATCCGATTCTGCAGTAGGCAAACTGCTCTCAGCTGACGGTGGTGTTTTGATCCAGCGTCCAGCAAAAACTGATATCGCGAGCACCGGTACTATCGTCGGCGTTGGCGATACGATCCTTACTACCGACACCGGCTCCACGCAGTGGCTGATGTCTGACACTTCCGTATTTTCCATGGCCGCAGATAGCGGTTTGAAAATTAATAAGTACGCTCTGCCATCATCAACGAATGCAAATGGCGTTGCCTCTTACACGCTGTTGCAGGGCGCAGTTCGTACCATCACTGGAAAAATTGGTAAGAACGTAGCTGCCAATGCACCACACAATGTGTACTCAGCAGCGACCGGTCGTTTCCATGCTGAAAATCTGATCAAGGTGGCCGCAGCACCTGCTGGCCCTTACACCTTGAAGACTGCACTTGCCGTTATCACGACGCAAGGCGCTGACTTTACCGCAGCACAATCTGGCAATGCGATCAAAGTGCTGGTCACCGCAGGCTCCGCTGCAGCTTGCAACGTTGCTGGTTGTGCAACAGCCAACGCTGGTGAAGGCATTGTTATTAGCTGCGCAGGTTGCAAGCCAGCTACGGCTGCAAGCGCTACGCTGGGGCTTGATGGTCTTATCCTTAGCTTGGCATTCACGGATGGCCAGTCGCCTGAAGTCAGCAACCAACCGCAAGCAACGCATGTCTGCCGCACGGTTCTTGGCCGAATCATGGGCGGCGCCAATTGCCAAAATGCTGACGGCGGCAACCCTGACACTGAACCACCTGTAAGCCCCAACTAATTGGTTTACTGCTTCAAACAAAAAGCCCCGCATTGCGGGGCTTTTTTTTTTACTTGAAGATAACCGTTCAGCTCGCAGCAGCAAGCGGTGGCGACTCAGCATTCTCGTAGACGATGAATGGCTTCACTTCGCCCTTCACCACTGCTTCGTCGACAACCACCTTGCTGACGTGCTGCATCGACGGCAAGTCGTACATCACATCAAGCAAAATATTTTCAAGGATCGTACGCAAACCACGCGCGCCGGTTTTGCGATCGCGCGCCTTGCGGGCGACGGCACGGAGTGCGTCTTCGCGAAGTTCAAGCTGGCAGCCTTCCATCTGGAAAAGTTTGGCGTACTGTTTAACCAGTGCGTTCTTCGGTTCCTTGAGGATTGCCATCAACGCATCTTCGTCGAGCTCTTCCAAGACCGCGCAGACCGGCAAGCGGCCAACGAATTCCGGAATTAACCCGAAGCGCACCAGATCATCCGGTTCGATGTTGCTGAACGTTTCATTGATCTTGGTTGAGTCGGTTTTGCTCTTCACCTGAGCGTTGAAGCCGATGCCCGCAACAGAGCTGCGGTTCTGAATAATTTTTTCGAGGCCAGAGAATGCGCCGCCGCAGATAAACAGAATGCCTGCAGTATTCACCTGCAAGAATTCCTGCTGCGGATGCTTGCGGCCACCTTGTGGCGGCACGCTAGCGATGGTGCCTTCAACAAGCTTCAACAGTGCTTGTTGCACGCCTTCACCGCTGACGTCACGCGTAATCGAAGGGTTTTCCGACTTACGTGCAATCTTGTCGATTTCGTCGATGTAGATAATGCCGCGCTGTGCTTTCTCAACGTCGTAGTCGCACTTCTGCAACAGACGAGCAATGATGTTTTCGACGTCTTCACCAACGTAACCGGCTTCGGTCAGCGTCGTAGCGTCAGCAATTGCGAAAGGCACATCGAGCATGCGTGCCAGCGTTTCTGCGAGCAGCGTCTTGCCGGAGCCTGTAGGCCCGATCAGCAGGATGTTGGATTTGGACAGCTCAACACCATCAGTCGCGCCTTTGGCGGACTGACGCTTGTAATGGTTATATACCGCGACCGAGAGAACCTTCTTGGCCTTGTCCTGACCGATTACGTACTCGTCGAGTACCGCGCGAATTTCTTGCGGCTTGGGCAGGCCTTTGGCGCCTTGCGGCTTGGCATGCACTTCTTCGCGGATGATGTCGTTGCACAGGTCAACGCATTCATCGCAAATATAAACAGACGGGCCTGCAATCAGCTTACGAACTTCATGTTCGCTCTTGCCGCAGAACGAGCAGTACAGCACTCGTCCGTTATTCGCACCGCCCTTTGCTTCGCTGGTCATCTCTCACCTTGGGCCCCTATCAAATTAGGGGCTGACACCATGTATATCACAGTGTCATTTGATTGAAAAATAGAGGCAATACCTCTGTAAAACCTTAAGCGGCTGGGATAGCCCGCTTGTCGAGAATCTGGTCGATCAGACCATATTCCTTAGCCTGTTGGGCGGTCATAAAGTTATCGCGCTCCATGTCACGCTCAATGCGCTCCAGCGGCTGGCCGGTGTGCTCGGCATAGAGACCGTTCAACTTGCTGCGCAGATAGAGAATTTCGCGGGCCTGGATTTCGATATCCGTAGCCTGCCCCTGCGCACCGCCGGATGGCTGGTGAATCATGACGCGTGAGTTTGGCAGGCTGTAACGCTTGCCCTTGGTGCCAGCCGAAAGCAGGAACGAGCCCATGCTGCAAGCCTGACCAATACACATCGTCGCAACGTCAGGCTTGATGAACTTCATGGTGTCGTAAATCGAAAAACCTGAAGTGACTACGCCGCCTGGCGAGTTGATGTACAGGTGAATATCTTTGTCTGGATTTTCTGATTCCAGAAACAACATCTGCGCCACGACCAGATTGGCAACGTGGTCATCAATGGCACCGACCAAGAAGATGATGCGGTCCTTAAGCAGACGCGAATAAATATCGAAAGCACGCTCGCCGCGAGCGGTTTGCTCGACCACCATGGGTACCAAACCTTGAGCGCGGGTCAAAAAATCGGTCATCGTCCTTTTCCTGGTGGTTGTTTTAATCATGCGGCTACGGGCAGAACCCGTAACCGCATCAAGGCAAGCACTTAAGCTTGGGCCGGAGCCTGAGGTTTCAAGAGGTCGTCGAGCGACATCGTGACCGTGCTTGCGGCAACGCCGTCAATCAGCGCAGCGACAACCTGGTCTTCCAGCACCATCGCGCTCAGACCCTGCATGAGGTCCTGACGGCCACGGTAGAACTGTTTGACCTGTTCTGGCTGTTCGTAATCAGCAGCCATGTCGGTCAGCGCCTGCTCAACCTTGGTTGCATCCAATTTAATTTCCTTGGACTTGATCACTTCGCCGATCAACAGACCGAGCGCAACGCGGCGCTGTGCCTGCGGAGCGAACACGGCATCTGGCATCAGATCCTTGAGCTTCTCAGGAGCGATCTTGGCCATGTTCATGCGAGCGCCAGCTTCTTCGCGCAGGCGCGGAATTTCTTGCTCGGTGAGTGCAGCAGGAATTTCGATTGGGTTAGCTTCAAGCAGCTGTTCCAGTGCTTGGCTCTTCAAGCGATTGTTGATTGCCTTGTCGCGCTCTTTCTCAAGCGCCAAACGACCCTTGGCGCGCAAACCGGCAACGCCGTCTGCTTCAGCAATGCTGTGCGCCTTGAGGAATTCAGCATCGATTTCTGGCAGCACAGGAGCTTTAACTTCCTTGAGCACAACATCGAACTGCGCCGTCTTACCCTTGAGGTTTTCAGCGCGGTAATCTTCAGGAAAGCTCACGTCTACCGTGAACGATTCGCCAGCCTTGCGGCCGGAGATGCCCTTTTCGAGATCTGGCAGGAACTGGCCCTGACCGATTTCAAAGCTCACATCTTTGCCTTCGCTACCCGCAAACGGAACGCCGTCGAGCTTGCCGACGAAGTCCACTTTCACGGTGTCGCCTTCTTTCGAAGCGTCGGAGGAATCAGCAAACGTGCGACGGGCTTTGCGGAGATTTTCCACCAGCTTGTCGACGTCGGCTTCAGTCACTTCAACTGCAGGCTTTTCGATCTTCAGCGAGCTGAGGTCAGCCAATTTAATTTCGGGATAAACCTCGAAATTGGCGACGTATTCCAGCGCTTCGCCCGGCTTTTCGACGGTGATGTCGATCTTGGGCATGCCCGCTGGGTTCTCGCCGGCCTTGCCCAGTGCTTCTGGGTAGGTCTGCTGAACGAGATCTGACACTGCCTCTAGGCGTGCCGATTCACCGTACTGCTGAACGATCACGCTAAACGGCGCCTTGCCCGGACGGAAGCCCGGAACCTTGGCACGCGAAGCGACGCGCTTGAGGCGCTCGTCGACTGCCTTGCTTACGCGCTCAGCGGGAACGCGAACACGCATTTGGCGGCGCAAGCCGCCTGGGGCTTCAACATGAACTTCCATTGCAAGAACCTGATTAGAGTGAATTTAAATGAGGAGGACTCGCTGGTGCGAACGGAGGGAATCGAACCCCCACGCTGTTAAGCGGCAGAACCTAAATCTGCTGCGTCTACCAATTCCGCCACGCTCGCGCGAGTTCGTGAAGTATATCAGTCACGAAGTGTTTTCAGCCCTACTTTCATGCAATTCCGATATGCTTTCTCGCTGAAATAGTTCGATAAAAATCGACTCGCTTGTTGTAGGAGCGCCACTTAGGCGCGATGGCTTAATCGTCTATTGAGCCTAAGCGTTACTCCTACACCCCGCTCTCAAAAATACGTCATCGCACAGTTTTGACCATATAAATTACTTTAGAAATATCTTTCAATATATTGTTTTAAATAATTATTAATGCCTAATATAGCCTTGCAA
>JAZKEM010000173.1:5217-8906 GCA_040387055.1 Pseudomonadota bacterium
TTTCTCGCTGAAATAGTTCGAAAAAAATCGACTCGCTTGCTGTGGGAGCGCCGCTAGGGGCGAGAACCCAATCGTCTATTGAGCTGAAGCATGGCTGCTATATCCCGCTCACAAAATATGCCGCCGAACATTTTTTGATCATATAAATTACTTTAGAAGTATCTTTCAATATATTGTTTTAAATAATTATTAATGCCTAATATAGCCTTGCAACGCTTATCTCGTCGCACCATTGCCGGACTACTACTAGTAGCTCTGGCTGCGACCGCGTTACTAGCCTTGAGCTGCGGCAGTCTCGATATTCCGCTTTCGAGAATCTGGGCAATTTTGTGGCAGGCGCTTGGCGGCACCCCGGCAGTCACACCAGATAGCGCCGAGAACATTGCGATTCTGCAACTCAGATTGCCGCGCTTAATTTTGGGATTGATGATCGGCGGCGCTCTCGCTCAGGCTGGCGCCACCATGCAGGCGGTTTTTCGCAATCCGCTGGCTGACCCGGGCCTTATTGGCGTCTCTAGCGGCGCTGCCTTGGCCGCCATTACCGTGATCGTGCTCGGCACGCACTTCACCTGGGACTTCATCCCACTGCGCTGGCTGCTACCGCTAGCTAGTTTTATCGGTGGCGCGATCGTGACTTTGATGGTCGTGCGTCTTGCGTCCGTCGATGGCGTGGCGCGTCCCAGCACGCTGTTACTCGCAGGCCTAGCCATTAATGCGGTTGCAGGTGCAGGCATTGGATTTCTGACGCAGATCGCTGACGCCAGTGCGCTGCGCTCACTAAGCTTCTGGATGTTTGGCTCGCTGGGCAAAGCCGGCTGGAGCGAAATTCTTGCGGGTGCACCGCTATTGCTTGCGGTGCTGATATGGCTTCCACGCGAAGCGCGCTCCCTGAATGCATTGCTACTAGGCGAAGCGGAAGCACAACATCTTGGCGTTAATGTTGAACAGCTGAAGCGTCGCGTATTGTTTTTAATGGTGCTCGCCGTCGGCGTCAGCGTCGCACTTGCAGGCATCATCGGTTTTGTCGGGCTCATCGTGCCGCATCTGATTCGTCTAGCGTTCGGCCCTGATCATCGTTTGCTACTGCCTGCATCTGCATTGCTCGGCGCAGTGTTGTTATCACTTGCAGACACCGCCGCACGTACTGTGCTCGCGCCTGCGGAATTGCCTGTTGGCATTCTCACCGCACTGATCGGCGGTCCATTTTTCTTAGCGCTACTGATGCGCTATCGCCGCAGCTCGGAGGTTCTATGAGCTTGCGTGCTGTAGATGTCAGCAGCCGCGTAGGTTCACGCACGCTGTTGGATCAAGTTTCTCTCAACGTCGAGCCCGGTCGCGTACATGCCGTACTGGGTCCCAATGGCGCAGGCAAATCCACGCTGCTGAAATTGCTGTCAGGCGAGCAACGCACAACGTCGGGGCAAGTGCTGCTAGAAGATCGCAACATCAGCGCATGGTCTGCGCTGGAGCGCGCACGACGTCGCGCCGTGTTGCCACAATCAGAAAGCCTTAGCTTTGATTTCACTGTGCGCCAAGTCGTCAGTCTCGGACGCATGCCTTGTCAGCTACAAACACCGACGCGCGAAAACGAGATCATCGCTGCTGCGCTGGAAGCAACAGGCGTACTGCAATTTGATCAACGCCTCTATCCAACACTCTCTGGCGGCGAGCGCATGCGCGTGCAACTTGCACGTGTATTGGCGCAGATCTGGGAATCAGCGGATCACCCACGCTATTTGTTGCTTGATGAACCAACAGCCAGTCTTGATCTTGCTCATCAGCACAGCTGCCTGCGATTAGCCCGGCGCTTCGCCGCCGACGGCACCGGCGTACTCCTTGTCCTACACGACCCGAATCTTGCGCTGACGTATGCCGATGATGTGACGCTGTTATGCTGCGGCCAGATCGTTGCGCAAGGCTCACCCGCACAAGTGCTCACCCAGGAACATCTGGAGCGCGTATATGGCGTCAAGATCGATATCTTGCACTCCCCCACTACGCAAAAACCTTTTATTGCAGTCCATTCATGAATCGCGCATCACCACAAAAAATTCTTACGACCACATTGCGTTGGGCTCTGCCCGTCGCCGCCGTCATGTTGTCTGCATGCAGCTATTTGATGCCGCAGCCACCACCGAAGCCCGCGAAGCTTCATCGACCCGCAGTGGCCATCGATACACAGCAAAAAGAACGCGCACGCCAAGCGCTACAAAAAGCCACGTCATCGAGCAATGAATATTCTGCTTGTGTGATGTTTTCGACCTCGACTCATCGCGGCAGTCGCGTCTCTGCACCTGAAGTTGCCGCAGCCGCCTGCGCCAACTGCGCGCCGAAGTTGGACGATTACGAAAAGGGAATGCTGGCTTATTACGAGGACAGCCCAGTCAAAACAGCGGCTAGCGCAAAAGAACGTGCGCATGATCGGCGTGTGGAGCTAGAGCAGACTACGAGAGATGCAGCGATTCGGAGTTTGGCTAAGACCAATTAAGGGGCGTTAGCTCCCCAGAAGCTGCCTCCGCTCTTTCACCGCTTCTAGGAAAGGCATCTCTGCGCAAACACCTCCGCTCTTTCGCATCCATGCGACCGCGAAGGTACAGGGCATCCTGCCCATAAAAAAACCGCCTTTCGGCGGTTATTTTTACTTGTTTGAAAGTGGTCGGGGCGAAAGGATTCGAACCTTCGACCCCCTGCGCCCAAGGCAGGTGCGCTACCAAGCTGCGCTACACCCCGACACGTTCAAACACATCTACAGCGCTAGTTTACCTGAAGTGGTGGGTCGTGATGGATTCGAACCATCGACCAACTAGTTAAAAGCCAGCTGCTCTACCGGCTGAGCTAACGACCCCTTCTTCAAGCAGCTGTTGCTGCCCTTCACGTTGCCCTAAAGCGACTTGAAGGGCGCGCATCATACCCGATACATCTGAGGATTTAAAACACTATTTGTAATAAGTTTGATCTGGAATGTTTGCATCCTCAAAACCCTGCTTACGAATTCGGCAGGAATCGCACACGCCACAGGCGCGGCCATCAGCATCCGCCTGATAGCAGGACACGGTTTCGGTGTAGTCCACACCTAGGCGCAAGCCTTCGGCAATGATCTCGGACTTGCTCATACGGATCAGTGGGGTGTGAATCTTGAAGCCCGCGCCCTCTACGCCCGCTTTTGTCGCAACTTGAGCCAAGCGCTCAAAGGCCTCAACAAATTCAGGGCGGCAATCCGGGTAGCCCGAATAGTCGACCGCATTGATACCTATGAAGATATCGCGCGCACCAATGACTTCTGCCCAACCCAGCGATAAAGACAGAAATGTGGTGTTGCGCGCAGGAACATAGGTAATTGGGATCCCAGAGGTAGGCGATTCCGGCACGGCAATATTTTTATCGGTGAGCGCAGATCCGCCCAAAGCATCCAGATTGACGCTGATAACCTGATGCGCAGCGGCGCCCAGCGAAGCCACAACGCGCGTTGCAGCGTTGAGTTCAGCCACATGGCGCTGACCATAGGACACCGACAAGGCATGGCACTCATAACCTTGCGCACGCGCCATCGCCAGAACCGTTGCGGAATCGAGACCACCAGAGAGCAACACCACTGCTTTTTTAACTTCAGCCATCACACACTCGTCAAAATTTTATTTACCCGCGACATTGCCCCAGAGCACCTTGTGCAACTGCAACTGGAAGCGAAC
>JAZKEM010000174.1:0-5251 GCA_040387055.1 Pseudomonadota bacterium
TTCGCATTCCTTGCTTTGGGTGAGGGACGTACTCGTGACAACTCACCCGCTGTAACTGCTTTATCTGGCACCTTGCTCGCATCACGAGCCGCAATTGCTTTCGCAGAAAGTGGCAAGCCGTTTTCGCCAGTCGGTTCATCCTTTGCAATATCTGGATTTTGACTATGCAAGGCCAGACGAATTTCACCCATGCTGATACCGAGCATTACCTTGGTGGTATCGGCATCCGGTACTGCTAAAACGGCGGTGCGCTGACGATGCTGCGGCTCGCCATTCTTGTCATCCTTGAGGCCTTCAGGGCGATCAATGATGCGTTCTTCATACGCCAACACGCGGACATCTTTGAGCAGGACGCGTGACTGCGCTTGATCTGTGATTGAACCCGTAGTGCCAGAGGCACCAGAGCGCAGATACAGCAGTACATCAACAATGTCGCCGGGCCGCACAAAATTACCGACGGCAACAATATCCGTCACTTCAATCGAGATTGCTTGGAAGCCCGGCGGAATAACCTTGGCCAACACGTTGCCTTCTTTGAAATAGCGCGCGGTAACCGGTGCGCCGGCATCGATATCAACCAATGGCACATGCTTGACCACGTCATCGAGGCTGGTGAAATACTGAGGCGGCACAACCGAAACCGGCACCAAGCCAACAGAATCACGATCAATCGGCTGATAAGCCGGCAGCGGCTTTAGCGCCACAACGGCTAGCGTTTGTGGCGTAGCCTGCTTTTTGGCGTCTGCCGTCGCCTTTTGGGCTTCTTCTGCATAGCTGTGGAAAACGCGATAGCTCACGATCGCCAGAATCAGTGCTAACAGCACCAGCACGACAGTGACTATTTTCAGGGTTGTGCTGCTCATCTTGCGTCCCTCGAAATCTTTTACATTTTCTATAGATTAACCGCGTCAACGCCGCAGCTATAGGCCGTTAAATCAAATACGTACAGTCGCCCGTGTGAATAACTGCGCTGGCATCGGCGGAATCTGCACATTTCCGAAAGATAGTACTGGAAATAACGTGGTCGGCGTGTTCATGCTGAAAGTGACAGTGATCACGACCGCATCGCTACCATCGGTGGGGCAAGTGCCGCCCGCGGTCAGTGAACAGAATGTGACGGTGGTAGAGACTCGTGCCAGCTGACCTGCGCCCAGCCACGACAGAGATTGCGTCACCGTGTTTTGCGCCAGCGTCGTCATTTGCGTGCGCTGAGCAGCGATTGTTTGATTAGGCGATACCGAAACCGCAGACGATGCCGCTTGCTGCGCGACGAAGGTAATCGATTCCTGCAAGACAAAAATATAGGCGTAGACCACCAGCCCATAGATGAGGAACAGCAAAATGGGGAACACAAAAGCGAACTCAATCATTGCCGCGCCCGCTTGCTTGCAGCGGCGCAACACATTTGAACCTTGTGCTTCCATGCGGTTCATCAGAAAAAACTCCACAACAAAGTTTCTGCAAATAATTGAATGCTGAAGCCTACAGCCAAAGCCGGTGCGGCCGCGATCCTTCGCTGACCTGATTCCGGCACATGTCGATAAAACATCCATACTGCAGCTGAGATTGCGCCAAGAAGAATTGCGAATATCAACAGCATTTTGAAAGTTGCCAAGGGCCCAAGTAACAAGCCCATGCAAGCGGCAAACTTCACATCACCTGCGCCCATCTTGCCTATGGCATACCCGGGCAACAAGATTGCCCCGCCAACGAAAAAGCCCATCAGACTCGGCAATATCGCCACACCCAATAGGCCTTTACCGTTTACCACCAGAGCCAAGATCGCTGGAACCAGCACCAACACCAGCGCGACATTCGGAATCCGATGACTACGCCAATCTTTCCATGCAATAGCGGCGGCCCAAATTGCCAGGCCGCCGCTGATCACCAGGTCATGCACTGCTTGTAACGTTACGGCGTGGCGGCAGTAGGAATTGCTTCTTCTACCTGGTCGAATAGGCTACGAAGATCGGTACCAATGAGCGTTAGCGCGGCAACCAGCAGTACTGCAATGAGGCCGATAATGAGGCCGTATTCAATTGCAGTAGCGCCTTCTTCATCACGAATAAACTTCATTACTTTCTGTAGCATTTTACTTCTCCTGATGGTTTGAAATCCGGCCACTTCGGCCTGGGGTTAATATCCGCCTAGATCGATCTACCGTCAAAGCTACTGAAATGGATAATAGATACCGCTTATCGGCCCTGTATATGCTGAACTACCGTTCACTCCTCAACTATGACCACTGACGGCCGATAACGATGACCACCTACGCAATCGGCGACCTTCAAGGCTGCTTCGAACCACTGCAAAGATTGCTGCAAAAAATCGATTTTTCACCACAGCGTGATCGATTGGTTTTTGCCGGTGATCTAGTTAATCGCGGGCCTCAATCACTGGAGGTCCTGCGCTACGTCAAATCACTTGGCCATGCTGCCACAACAGTGCTCGGCAATCACGATCTGCATTTGATCGCAGCAGCACGCAGCGGCCATGTTGGGCGTAATGATACGTTCGACGACATCCTGCGTGCATCAGATTGCGACGAATTACTCGACTGGCTGCTGGCACAACCGCTGGTCTACGAAGATACGAGTAGTGGCGCCTTGATCCTTCATGCCGGCGTCCCACCGCAATGGGATCGTGCGCAGACACTCTTGCTCGCGCAAGAAGTCAGCAGCACTTTGACCGGCCCCAAAAGCGATAAATTTCTAGCCCAGATGTATGGCAACGACCCCGATATTTGGGATGAAAAACTACGTGGCATTGAACGACTGCGCTTTGTTGTTAATTGCCTTACTCGTCTACGTTATTGCGAAGCTGATGGCCGCACCCATCTAAAACCTTCCGGCACCCCAGGCACACAAGCTCAGGGTCTGATGCCTTGGTTCGAAGTGCCAGGCCGCAAAACCGCCAAAGACACGATCATCTTTGGGCATTGGTCCACGCTAGGGAAAGTTCACTGGCCGCAGGCACAGGTGTACGGGCTGGACACCGGATGTCTCTGGGGCGGTTGTCTCACGGCACTTAATCTCACAACCATGCAGACCATCAACGTGGATTGCGAGCAGTTTCAGAAGCCACACGCCAAAGATTGAACAAAGCTTGGTGCGCACGGCGCACCCTACAGCTCGGGCATACGGCACTTGAGCGGAGTCATCACTGCTCCGACAAGTCGCTCCTGCTCATCCCTGCGCCCGCGACATACAGGACATCCTGTCCATAAAAACAAAACCCCGCTTTCGCGGGGTTTTGTTTTACAGAACCGTACCGATTAGTGGCGCGGCTTGAACACTGGCTTCTCGCCAGGTGCCAACTGCTTAACCTTGAGCAGGAACGAGGCAATGGCTGGCAACACCAAGATGGCGCCGAACATGTTCGCAGTGAACATGAACACCAACAGTGCGCCCATATCGCGCTGGAACTGCAGGCCCGAGAACAGCCACGTCGCCACACCGAAGCCGAGGGTGATACCGGTGAAGATCACCGCCTTACCCGTCATCTTCAGCGTCTTGTAGTACGCCTCTTTCATCGTAAAGCCGCCGTTCACAGCGTCAGCCATGGTGGCGTAGATGTAGATACCGTAATCCACACCGATACCCACCGCGAGCGCGACCACCGGCAGCGTTGCCACCTTCATGCCGATACCAAGCACCGCCATGACCGCATATGCAGCCCACGACACCAGTGCCAAAGGCAACATGATGCTGAGAATGCTCTGCCACTCGAAGAACGAGAGGTAAACGCAGATAACGATCGCGATGTAGACGTAAAGCAGCGTCAACTTCTCGAGGCGATGCACTTCCTCGTTGGTTGCAGCCATAACGCCGACGTTAGCCGTTGCCATCGCGAAGTTGACCGGGCATTCCTTATCGAACGTACCGAGCTTGGTTGCGCCGTCATCAACATTTTTCTGCAGGCCCGCGATGCGAGCATCTTTTGCGATGTCCTCATCGGTCGCATCTGGATGACGCTTCTTGTACTTCTCAACGGCTTCAGCCAGATCCGCACGCGTACCACCAATATTGCGACGTGCCGTCAGTTTCTCAGCGCAGTATTTAGCGTCTACGCCCTTGTTGTCTGCAAAGAATTCAGCGCCGTTCGTTGTGTTGAACTTGTTGACGCCTTCAACCATGCGTTCAATCGTGGCAGCCCTGTGGTCCTTGGTGAATACGAACACAGCCATCGCCGAGCAGTTCGGGCTCAACAAGCCAGAAGACGTCGGAATCGGCGTAATCGACTGCACCATCGCGTATTTGTTACGCGGCAGCACTTTGAACTTGGGGCTCGCTTCGGAGAACGCAGAGTTCACCTGACGACCGGCCCAAGGCAGTGAAATAGTCGACTGCACACCAGCCGTGTTTTGCATGTGCCAGCCAAAACGGTCGATCTGTTCCATCACCGTGTACTTGGTACAAGCATCCGGATCGGTTTCAGCCACAACCTTGAAGATGTCGACGCCAATGGCGAAGTTGTTGGTGACGGCACGAAAGTCTTGGTTGAAACGCGAGTCCGGCAGCAGTTCTGGCACACCAGCCTGGCTGTCACCGACCTGCAATTCTTTACCCTTCCACAAGCTCCAGCCCAAGATGAACGAGCAGATCACGATCGTGATGACTGCCGGTTTGAAGTTGACCATGTTGGACAAGAAGTGCCATACCGGATCAAAGATGCTGTCGCGCTTTTCCTGCTTGGCAGCGAAAGCTTTCGGATCACCCACATCGACCCAAGTCAGCATGATCGGCATCATGATCTTGTTGGTAACGATGATCGCGGCCATACCGAGCGTGGCGTTGATCGACATTTCACGAATGATGTCAATTGGGATCAGATAGATCGTCGCGAAGCCGACGACGTCGGTCATGATCGCCATCGTTCCGTAAATAGCCAGACGGCGCCAAGTTTGCAGTGAAGCATCGAAGCTGTTGCGGCCGTTATCAGCAATTTCACCGACCCATGCGTTGACGTACTGCACGCCGTGAGACACCGACACTGCCAAGATCAGGAACGGCACCAGAATCGCGAATGGATCCAAACCGAAGCCGAGCAGGCGCAGCAAACCAAATTCCCAAACCACTGCAACCAGTGAGCAGACCAGCGGCAACACTGCGAGCTTGAAGTTACCGATGTACAGCCACAGCAGGATCATGGTCATGATCAGCGTGACGAGGAAGAACACCACCACTTGCAGCGTTGCATCGATAACGTCGCCAACAACCTTGGCAAAGCCGAGGATGTGGATATCAACGTC
>JAZKEM010000175.1:0-10660 GCA_040387055.1 Pseudomonadota bacterium
TACTTCAGACGCTATGGTAGCGCGCAGGTTCCATTTCCTTCATCCTTTGGCCCTGAAAGTCATCAAAATTAAAGGGCTCAGGGGAAGGTTATGACGTATATCTGGCTTGCCGCCATTGCTGTGGCTGTAATTTACGCCATCGTTATTTACAACGGTTTGGTCAATCTCAAGCATGGCATCGGCAAGGCTTGGAGCAATATCGACATTCTGCTGGTGCAGCGCCATAGCGAGCTGCCCAAGCTGGTCGAAACCTGCAAGCAATACATGCAGTTTGAGCGCGAAACCCTGTCTCAGGTCATGGCCGCCCGCTCCGCCGCCGACGGCGCCCGCCAGAACGGCGACGTTAAAGGCGTAGGTGTCGCACAGACCGCCCTCAGTGCAGGTCTGGGCAAAATCACCGCCACGGTTGAGGCCTATCCCGAGCTGCGCGCCAATCAGTCCATCCAGCACCTGCTGGGTCGCATCACCGGCTTGGAAAACGCCATCAGCGACCGCCGCGAGTTCTACAACGAAACCGCCAATGCCAATAACGTGCGACTGGAAGAATTCCCAGACGTCATCATTGCGCGCTTCTTCGGTTTTAAACCCGCCGTACTGCTGGAGTTCACCAGCGCAGAAAAGAGCGACGTCGACGTCGGCGCATTGTTCCGTAGCTAAGTTTGTCGGCGCTCACACAAGCCATACTCAACGCCAGTAGCGGGCATCTGCTACTGGCGTTGCTGATTACAGTGCTCGGCGGCCTCGTGCTGCTCGGCATCGGCTTCATGTATATCTACCGCGCTCGTCTGCTGGAAGACACGCCGTCTTCACTGATCCGCTCCGCTGCACAAGGCTATGTCGAGCTCAACGGCCACGCGCGTCTATTGCCGGGGCCGCCGATTGTCTCGCCGCTATCTGACACGCAGTGCGCATGGTGGTCTTTCCGCGTGCAAGAGCGCGACCGCAACGGCAAAAATAATCACTGGCGCACGGTTGAAGAAGAAACCTCTGGCGAACTGTTTCTCCTCGCTGACCCCACCGGTGAATGCATCGTCGATCCCGACGACGCCAGCGTCACCCCAACACTCAGTCGCAGTTGGAGCGGCCCGGTACGACGCCCACATCGTCCACCCGATGGCGCAGGCTGGCTCAGCTTTGGCGATTTTCGCTACACCGAAAAATTAATCCTCGTCGGCGCCCCGCTCTACGCCACCGGCTGGTTCCGCACACAAACCGCGATTCTCGATCTCAACGAATCGCGCGATGTCAGCGAACTGATGGCCGAATGGAAACGCGACAAGCACAACCTGCTCAAACGTTTCGATAGCAACAACGACGGCCAGATCGACATGCAAGAGTGGGAATCCGCCCGCCGCGCCGCACTCGAACAAGTACGCGCGAATCATGTGGAGCTGTCACTAGATCCGGATTTGCACGTGCTCAGCAATCCACCAGACCGTCGCCCTTTCATTCTCTCCACCCTTACGCAGAAAAGCATGACGAGGCGTTATCGCTTTTGGGCCTTGGTGAATTTGTTGGGAGCGATTGGGTGTGGGTGGTTTTGTGCTTATGCGTTGCAGTTGAGGGATTTGTTTTAACGATTAAAACCTAGGGGCGAACATATGGGGATATGCGCTTTACCAATTACTGACAAGAAGCTACTAGCCAACAAAGTTGGTCAAGATCTCGTCAGAACGCATGGGAAGAGGAAGCACTATTCTGTTGAGCAAGTAAAAGCAGCATGTCGTCGTCAAAACACTCCAGGTGATTGGGATTGCTGGGCTCTTACCCTTTATGTTCAACACAATGACTTCGTTGACCACCATGTAAGCATTGGCGAGTCGTGCGATTACGTCTCAATGAATGGAAAGATGGTCAATGCTTTATCGACACCTGACACCGAATCAAGCACTGGTCACTATGCAGCCAGTGCCGCTGATAGCTCCGTGTTATCTGAGCGTCTAGATTGGGTTAGCAACAGTGATCTACCTGACTTTGATGTTTCGGATATTGATTTGTAAGAACAGCAACAAAGCGCGTAGGGCGGGAGCATCCCGCCTTCCGCGAATTCAGATCACGCGATTGGCGGGATACTCCCGCCCTACAAAACTTTCCGCCAATGGTCCTGTCCATCTCACGAGACTGCGGAATGATCTAGACACTCATTAGCAGGACGCCCCCATTTCCTAAACCGAGGTAACGCAAATGAATGGTCATTGTTTGTGTGGCGCCGTTAGCTTTACATCCCCCGATGCAAAAGAGATTGGCGCATGCCATTGCGGCTTCTGTCGTCGATGGAGTGGCGGGCCATTTCTGGGGGTTCACTGCGGCCCCAATGTTAAATTCAAGGGCGCTGATCAGATCACTGTCTATTCATCATCAGACTGGGCAGAGCGCGCATTCTGTAAGCAATGCGGTACGCATCTTTATTACAAACTGTTGCCGACAGGTGAGTACTTTGTGCCTGCGGGTGCATTCGATTCGACAGACTTTGAGCTCGTCAGTCAGATCTATATCGACAACAAGCCCGCGTACTATTCCTTTGCCAACCAAACAGCCATGCTCACCGAGGCGCAGGTCATTGCGCAGTACGCGCCACCAAGTGATGGCAGTGCAACGTAACAAGGTTTAAAGAATAAGGAGATTATTGATGCCCGCTACGTTGATTGAAGTGCGTTGTCAGCACAACCAGGTACAGGAAATCGCCATCATCGACGCAGTTCAAGCTGCGCTTGTGTCTGGCTTTAAAATTCCACCTGAGGACAAGACCGTGCGTCTTGTTGTGCATGAACCACATCGGATGGCCTGCTCACCAAAACTGACTCATCCAGATTTGTTCACGCTGGTCAGCATCGACGCCTTTGCTGGCAGATCGCTTGATGCAAAGCGCGCGCTCTACAAGGCGATCGTCACAAACCTTGAGCCACTGGGCATTCCACCAAGCCACGTCAAAATTCTTTTACGCGAACATCCAAAAGAGAACTGGGGACTTCGCGGTGGCCAAGCGGGATGTGATCTTGAGTTCGGCTTTAAGATAGAAATTTAGCGACTTGTGGGTGGAGCGGAGATGACAATCAAACGTCCGACTACGATTGCTGAATACATCAAAGCTGCCCCCAAAGAGGGTCAAGCGCATTTGCGTCAGCTGTACGCGATCCTCAAAAGCGTTGCGCCGAAAGCTGAGGAAACGATCAAATGGAACACACCATTCTTCGTAGAACCGCGCTTCGTTTTTGCGTTCTCTGCTCACAAAGCTCACCTCAGCTTTGCACCCGTTTTGTCGGCAATGGATGTGTTTAGTAAAGAACTGGCAAAGCACACAACCACCAAGGGCATGCTGAAGGTTACCTACAACGAACCTCTGCCAGAAGCGCTGATTCGCAAGATGGCGAAGTACTGTCTGCGCAGCGTGACTGAGCGCAAAGACGATAATTTCTGGTAGCTGACTTCGGGGCGCATGGTGCACCCTACAAAGACGCCTCGTCCTCCGTCACAAAAATCAGGCAAACTTCGCCCCAATTTAAGATTCTCGGAGCGCTTTGATGTCCCGTAACTTCCCCGCCGTTGACCCTGAAGGCCTGCAGGAATACTCCGTCGTCTTCACCGACCGCGCCGTCAACCACATGTCCAAGCTGTTTCAGCAGGCGATGCGCGACATCTCCTCAATGCTGAAAGAGGTCTACAACGCAGACGCGGTTGCGATTGTTCCGGGCGGCGGTTCTTTCGGCATGGAAGCGGTCGCGCGACAGTTTGCGACCGGCAAAAATTGCCTCGTGATTCGCAACGGCTGGTTCAGCTATCGCTGGTCGCAGATCTTCGACGCAGGCAACATCCCGGCCAGCACAACAGTGCTGCAAGCCAAAACAATCGCTGCCGGTGAGCAACAACCCTTCGCGCCAGCAATCATCGAAGAAGTTGAAGAAACCATTCGTCGCGAGAAACCTGATTTGGTTTTTGCGCCGCATGTTGAAACAGCCTCGGGCATTATCCTGCCCGATGACTATCTCAAACGCGTTGCAGCGGCCGTGCATGAGCACGGTGGATTATTCATCCTCGATTGCGTGGCCTCCGGCGCCATCTGGGTCGACATGAAAGCCTGCGGTGTTGATGTGCTCATCAGCGCACCGCAAAAAGGCTGGAGCTCAACGCCTTGCGCCGCATTGATCATGTTCAGCACCGCAGCAAAAAATCGTCTCGCTGAAACCACCAGCACCAGCTTCGCCGCTGACCTGAAGAAGTGGCAGCAGATCATGCAAGCCTTTGAGGACGGCGGCCACGCCTATCACGCAACAATGCCGACAGACAGCTTGTTGCAACTGCGTGATGCAATGAACGAAACGCTAGCTCTCGGACTTGAAAATGTCCGCAATGCGCAATGGTCCCTAGGCCGCGAAGTCCGCGCGATGCTGGCTAAAAACGGTTATCCCAGCGTTGCCGCCCCAGGCTTTGAAGCGCCAGGCGTTGTGGTGTCGTACACAGAAGATGCCGATATCAGCAATGCAAAGAAGTTCATCGCACTCGGTGTGCAATCTGCCGGTGGCGTGCCGCTAATGTGCGGCGAATCCGTCAACTTCCGCACGTTCCGCGTGGGTTTGTTTGGATTAGATAAATTGAAAGATGTGAGCGGTGCAGTGCAGCGACTGACGGCAGTGATTGAAAAGTTGAAATAAGAGAAAGAACAAATGACTGAAAGAACTGGCCATTGTCTTTGCGGCGCAGTGAGTTTCAAACTCACTGCAGAACCGCTGGCAACACGAATCTGTTGGTGCCGCGATTGCCAGCATCTTGCGTCGAATGGAACGGTCAATCTTCTTGTTCCAACTGAAGCACTCACTATCTCAGGCACGCTCGCCGAGTACATCAAGACGGCTGACAGTGGCAATGAGATCACTCGTCAGTTTTGTCCAAGCTGTGGCACTCACCTCTTTGCCAAGTCCTCGGCTCGCCCTCAATTCAGAGTGCTTCGCGTAGGGAATTTGGACAAGCCATCTAGCATCCAGCCCAACATGAATATCTGGACTTCAAGCGCACCGACCTGGGCGTGTCTGGATGCATCGCTAGAACGAGTGGAGCAACAGCCACT
Organism: Pseudomonadota bacterium; assembly: GCA_040387055.1. Classification (GTDB taxonomy): domain Bacteria; phylum Pseudomonadota; class Gammaproteobacteria; order Nevskiales; family Nevskiaceae; genus Stenotrophobium. The sequence continues at coordinate 5,063 of JAZKEM010000175.1, forward strand.
GCCGCCTAAACAACCTTCAGCACAGTGAGCCCCAATCCAAAGACTCAGCGATTTCATAGTTTCAGCTTTGGGGCAAACGAATGAGCAATAACATTGATCAACAACCCGCGAGCACTGGACGTACTCGCATCGGTGTTGGCATTGGCCTCGGAATCGCCTTTGGCGCTGCGTTTGGAGCAGCGCTAAATAATGTTGCGATGGGTGTAGTGACTGGCATTGTCATTGGCATCGTTGTGGGTGCAGCGATGCAACGACACAAGCAGGAATAGTCCACGTAACGCGATGGCGGGATACTCCCGCCCTACGCTTTTAACGCGCTTCGCTGAGCAATCCAGAGAGTCGGTAAATCCCCAACACGCGCTTGGCCATTTCACCGGCCATGACTTGTTCTGCCATTAGCGCGATGCCAACACCATCACGCTCTAAGAATGCTTGCTCTTCTTCGCTGTGCGTACGGACGACGGTGTCTACGTCGGGGCGGATTTTGCGTGCAGCTTCCAAAATTCTGCGCGCGTGGAATCCATCGGACACTGCAAGCACGAGCAACTTGGCCTGCGGGAGTCGCGCCTGCGCGAGGAAATCGCCTACTGCGGCGTCACCACTGATGGCAGTAATTCTTTTCTTACGTAGACGCGCAACGTGCTCGCGATTGTTATCAATGACGATCAAGGGAACATCTTGCTGTCGGAGAATTTTGGTGAGTGCGCGACCAACTCTGCCGTAGCCCACCAACACGACGTGATCGTGCAGCTCGGGGATAACTTGCTCTGCATCAGACAAGGTGATTCTTGCCTGCCCCAAGCGCCCCAACCACGCCAAACGTTTATGCCTTGCGACAAGACGCTCGATCGGCGGAATCAATTTGAACAACACCGGGTTGAGCGCAATAGACAACAACGCGCCGGAGAGAATAAGGCTCTGCGCTTCTGGCGTCAGAATCTTCAACTGCACGCCGAGCGCAGCGAGGATGAATGAGAACTCACCGATCTGCGCCAAGCTCACCGCAACCATCAGTGCGGTTTTGAGCGGGTAACCAAACAGCAAGACGATCATCACCGCTGCAGCAGATTTTCCGACGACGATGACCCCAAGCACTGCCAACACTTGCAGCGGTTGATTCACGAGAATGGAAGGATCAAACACCATACCGACTGAAACGAAGAACAGTACGGTGAAAATGTTTTGCAAAGGAACCGACTCAGCTGCAACACGGCTGCTCAGTTTTGATTCGTTGATGACGACACCAGCGAAGAACGCACCCAGCGCGAACGACACGCCAAACAATTCTGCCGATCCGTAAGCAATGCCAAGCGAAGAGCCAATCACGAATAGCGTGAGGAGTTCGCGGAAGCCGGTGTGTGCGATCTGCGCAAAGATCCAAGGGAAGACACGCAGACCGACCACGTACATCAGCACAAAGAACAGTCCGATTTTTCCGATGACGATGGCCAGATGCTGAAGTGGCGCGATGAGGTCCGACATCGAGGTGCCAGTCGCTGCACTGCCTGGCGTACCCATGAATTCGACGGCAACCGGCAGCAACACCAAGGCGATAACCATCGCCAGATCTTCAACCACCAACCAGCCGATGGCGATGCGTCCATTGAGAGAATCCAGCTTGCCGATTTGCTCTAGCGCACGCAGCAACACCACGGTACTAGCAACAGAGAGTGACAAGCCGAAGCAGAGTCCGGCGGCGAATGACCAGCCCCAGTAGTCCGCGATGCCCACACCGATGGCGGTGGCGACGAGGATCTGCACGATGGCGCCGGGGATGGCGATGCGACGCACTTCGATAAGGTCGCGTATCGAAAAATGCATGCCAACGCCGAACATCAACAGAATCACGCCGATTTCGGATAACTGCGCAGCAAGTCCCTTGTCCGCCACAAAGCCTGGGGTGAATGGACCCACCACAATACCGGCGACGAGGTAGCCAATCAGCGGCGGCATTTTCAGGCGCACAGCTAACACTCCACCGAATAGCGCCAATGCAAGGGCGACTGCGAGCGTGGAGATCAGCTGTGTTTCGTGCGACATGTTCTAGGAATCCTTCCTGGGCATCAGCGGAGGCCCGTTATTGTTTTAAGCGTTAGTGCAGACCATGCCGACGGGGCATGGTTCCAACCCGGTGCCTCCAGTTTATCTTGTAGGGCGGGAGTATCCCGCCTTTTCGCGGATTGCACGCTCGAAAGGCGGGATACTGCTGCCCTACGCTGCAAGCATGACTTGCTTCTGTTTAAACGGAACCAGCAACACATACGCAAGCAACGCCGCTGCCAGCGAGGTGAGATAGGGATATTCAAACTCGTAGAAGTAGCTGCCGATCACATAGACCGCGAGACTGGCGATTAGCGAGCCGTAAGCACTAGCTGCGCCACCGATACGCTCGCCCCACAACGCAAACATCATCGCAACCAAGATGCCAGATGAACCTAGCGCGGCGCTTTCTTGCACGAGGCTGTAAACGCTCTCGCTACTGAGTGCGATCAGGTACGACAGGATGCCGAAGAAAACCACCGCGCCGCGATTGAGACGCAGCTTGGTCGCCTCCGTCAGGTTTGGCTTGAGCGGCATAATCACGTTATGCGCGGCAAGCGAGCCCGCAACAAGCAAGGCACCAGAAAGCGTAGAGAGAATGGCCGAGACCAGCGCGCCAAGAAACAGAATATAGAACGGCAAACTCAGGTTTTCTTTTGCGAAGCGCGACAGCACCTGCTCTGGATCAACACCCGTGCCGAGATGCTGCACCGCGACCAATCCCAAGGCCACTGGCACCAGACCCACCATCAGATAAACCAAGCCCGCCGTGATCGTGGCACTGCGTGCAAGCTGTGGACTGCGCATAGCGAGCACGCGCGAGATCAACTCCTGTGCGGCAATCGATGACAGCACCGGCACACTGAACACCTCGATGGTTTGCAACCAACTGCGATCACCCTGAATGCTCAAGCGCTCGGCGGGCAAACTCGCCAGATCCGCAAAGCCACCTTTCATCGCCAGCACTACAGCGAGCGCAAAGACGCCGACGATCAGCACAATGCCTTGTAGCAAGTCCGTGATGGCGTCTGCCCACATACCACCGATGGCGGTGTACATGATGACGACGCCAGCAGCGAGTGTGATCGCGGCGAAAATGCCTAGCTCAGAAGTAGACGCCAGCACCTGGCCAAACGCGCGAATCTGCGCAGCCGCCCATAGCAGCGAGGTCGGGATCATCACAATCGCCGCGAGTCGCTCGACGCCAATGCCATAACGCTTGCGGAATAAATCCGCCATGGTGACAAGCCCGCGCTTCCACAAGGTCGCAGCGAAGAACACGCCGAGCAAGACAATGCCGAGCGCGTAGCCAAAAGGATCGGTGATAACGCCCGAGAGGCCATGCTTGTACGCCTCACCGCTGGCGCCGATGCAGGTCTCCGCACCAAACCAAGTCGCAAACACACTGAACGTCGCCAGCCATGGGCCGAGGCTGCGGCCAGCGAGCAGGTAGTCGGATTCTGTCTTCGGCTTGCGCGCCAGCACCATCGCCAACACAAGATTGGCGAGGATGTAGATCAGGATGCAGACCAGAATCAGGTTCATCGTTAAGGCGTTAAGCTCTTATTTTTTAGGCGCTGATTTTCTCATGCAAGATTATTTTCGGCGATCTCTGATCCAGTGCTATTGTTTTTATTTGTACAATAATTATTTCTTAATTACCGCTATTTAAACATCTTCTTCTAGCTTGAAAGCTAGAATACCCACCGCATCTTCTTTGTATCTCTAAGCATTCTCACGCGACTCCAACGACGCCAACCATGTCCAATCCGCTGCTCATCGACACCCCCAACTCCCTGCCCGCTTTTGATCGCATCACACCAGAGCTGGCCGAGCCTGCACTGGACGATGTGCTCGCACGCAATCGTGCGGAACTGAAAACCCTGTTGGAGCGCAACACCGCGCCGACTTGGGAAAGTTTTATTGAGCCGCTGGAAGAAATGGGCGACCGCGTCTCGCACGCTTGGGGTCCAGTGCAACATCTGTTTGGTGTGAACAGCACCGCCGACTGGCGCAAAGCGTTTAACGCCTGCCTGCCCAAGCTCACGGAATATGGTTTGGAGATGTCACTGTCGGAGCCGCTGTACCGCGCTTACAAAGCGCTGGCGGACAGCGAAGCATTCAAAACTTTTTCTGCGCCACGCAAAAAAGTGGTGAACGATGCGCTGCGCGATTTCAAACTCTCCGGCATCGCGTTGCCAGAAGACAAGAAAGAGCACTTCAAAAAAATTGCGCTGCGCTTGTCTGAGCTGCAGAGCAAGTTTGAAGAAAACCTGATGGACAGCACGCAAGCTTGGAGCAAGCTCGTCACCGATGAGTCACTGCTCGACGGCATGACCGATGCCGCCAAGCAAGCCGCGCGCGATAAAGCACAGGCCAAGAATCAGGAAGGCTGGCTGCTGACGCTGGATTTCCCCAGCTACGACTCCGTCATCACCTATTCCAAGAATCGTGAACTGCGCCGTGAACTCTACGAAGCCTACGCAACGCGTGCTTCCGATCAGGGCCCACTCGCAGGCCAGCATGACAACACGCCGTTGATGAGCGAGATCCTCGCGCTGCGTGATGAAGAATCCAAACTGCTCGGCTTTAATAATTTTGCGGAACTGTCACTCGCCACCAAAATGGCGGAATCACCGAATGAGGTGGAGCACTTTCTGCTTGATCTCGCCAGCCGCGCGAAGAAAGGCGCAAAAGCAGAATTGGAACAACTGCGTGCTTACGCGCTGAAGCTCGACGGCCTCAGCGATTACCAGCCATGGGATTCGCCCTACTACGCTGAGAAATATCAGCAAGAAGTGCTCGGCATGTCGGAAGAAGAAGTGCGTCCGTACTTCCCAGCCGCGCGCACCATTGAAGGCATGTTTACCTTGGTGCAGCGTCTGTATGGCATCCAGATCGAACAGACGCACGATGTCGCGACCTGGCACAAAGATGTCACCACCTACGCGTTGAAAGACAAAGATGGAAAAGTCTTCGGCGGTTTTTATCTTGACCCTTACGCACGCGCCGACAAACGCGGTGGCGCATGGATGGATGAATGCTTGTCGCGTCGCCAGACGTCGCAAGGCTTGCAGCGTCCGGTTGCTTATCTTGTCTGCAACTTCACGCCGCCACTGCCGGGCAAGCCTGCGCTGCTGACGCACGATGAAGTCGTCACGCTGTTCCACGAATTTGGTCATGGCCTGCATCACTTGCTGACGCAGGTGGATGAAGCCGCTGTGTCTGGCATTCGTGGCGTGGCATGGGATGCCGTGGAACTGCCAAGCCAGTTCATGGAGAACTGGTGCTATGACCGCGAGACGCTGCTGGAGCTGGGCCGCCATTGGGAAACCAATGCGCCGTTGCCAGAACATTTCATCACCAAACTCAAAGAGAGCCGCAGCTTCCTGAACGGCTTGGCAACGCTGCGTCAGGTTGAATTCGCATTGTTCGATCTGCGCATGCACCGCGACTACGACAAAGGCCAAGCGATTCTCGAAACGCTGTCGCAAGTTCGTAAGGAAGTCGCAGTGATTACGCCGCCGTCTTTGAACCGCATGCCCAACAGCTTCTCGC
>JAZKEM010000175.1:10670-12786 GCA_040387055.1 Pseudomonadota bacterium
GTGGTTACGCTGCGGGTTACTACAGCTACAAGTGGGCAGAAGTGTTGTCTGCCGACGCATTTGCAGCATTCGAAGAAACCGATTTCTCACCAGAAACCGGTGCCCGTTTCCGCGATACCGTGCTGGCCAAGGGTGGCTCGCGCGAAGCGATGGAATTGTTCATCGAATTCCGTGGTCGCAAGCCAAGTATCGAACCTCTGTTGCGACACAGCGGCCTTGCTGCCGCTGCTTAATCGTTTCGTTTTGTAGGAGCGCCTAAGAGGCGCTCCTACAAAAGCAGTTTATTGCGCTGTTACTGGCGGCGCCTCACCAAACGAAATCAACTCCACTTCAAAAATCAGCAAAGCATTCGGCCCAATCTGCTTGCCAACGCCACGGTCACCGTAGGCCAGTTCTGGCGATAAAAAGAATTTGTACTTGGCGCCGGGCGCCATCAACTGCAGGCCTTCCGTCCAGCCCGCAATAACGTTCTCCAGCACAAACTCGACTGGCACGCCGCGCGCGTAGGAGCTATCGAACTCGGTGCCGTTCTCCAACGTGCCGCGGTAGTGAACCTTGACGTTGCTCTTCTCCGTGGGATGCGCACCCTTGGCGGCAGTGAGCACTTCATACTGCAAGCCGCTGGCGGTGGTCTTTACGCCTTTACGCTTGGCGTTTTTCGCTAGAAAGGCTTCCGCAGCTTTGAGATTGGCTGCCGCATCAGCCTCAAACTTTGCTTTCAGACGAGCCTGTAGCAACTGACCCATCTCGGTCTTGGCCGCCAACATTTCATCTTCGGTATAAGGGCCGGGCTTGCTCGCGGCACCATCGTCGAGGCCCTGCTTGAGCACGCTAAGGTCGATCGCCTCAGGAATCGGCGTAAGGCCTTTGCCGAAATCATGGCCGATGGCGTAGCTGAATTTCTTCTGCAGCTCTGGCGAGGGCAGATTGGTCGCAGCGGCTGGCGCCGCATCATCGGCCTGCGCCATCATCGGCAGGAGAGCGCAAAAAGTGATCGCAAGAAGTTTTTTGTTCATGAGAATTTTATTGTACGAATTCGTGGGTGGAGATTAGCATCCTGCCTATAGCTTCCGAACTAGCGTTTTCCTACCGTTACATATCGTTACTAGCGCACAATCACGCTAGCCAGCTTATTCGCCGCACCCCGAACATCACCGGTCTCTTAGCTCTATGAAAATCGCCACTTGGAACGTCAACAGCCTCCGCGTCCGCCTGCCCCATCTGCTGGACTGGCTTACCGCCGTGCAGCCCGATGTCGTCGGCCTGCAAGAGCTCAAGTGCGTCGACGAGAAATTTCCGTTCGATGAACTGCAAGCGATGGGTTATCACTCAGTCGCTAACGGCCAGAAGACTTACAACGGCGTCGCGATTCTGGCGCGCCATCCGATCGAAGACGTTAGCCGCGATATCCCCGGCTTCGAAGACGAACAGAAGCGCGTCATCGCCGCCACCGTCAACGGCGTACGCATGATCAACGTCTACGTCGTCAACGGTCAGGATCTCGGCACAGAAAAGTACGCGTATAAACTGCGCTGGCTAACCGCACTGACCGCGTATGTCGCCGAAGAAATGAAGAAACATCCGAAGCTCGTCGTAGTCGGCGACTTCAACATCGCCCCCACCGGCGAAGACACGCACGACCCTGCAATCTGGGAAGGCAAGATTCTGTGCAGCGAACCCGAACGCGCAGCGCTCAAAGGCTTGATTGATCTTGGGCTCAAAGACAGCTTCCGTCTGTTTGATCAACCACCCGGGAGTTTCACTTGGTGGGATTATCGAATGGCAGGCTTCCGCCGCAATCTTGGTCTGCGTATTGATCACGTGTTGGCATCGCATGCATTGGCTGATGTTTGCCGTAGCTGTGCGGCGGATTTAGCGCCGCGGAGATTGGAGCGGCCTTCGGATCATGCACCGGTGGTTGCGGAATTTCAGCTCTAGGCATCTGGGGCCTATGTGTATTTAGCCGCCTTGCGGCGTAATGCTTTCAACTCTGCCTTGATGTCGTGTGTTCCGCGCTGAAGCGCGGGTAACTTTCTTTGATTAACGTCAAAGAAAGTTACCAAAGAAAACGTTTCTAAAAGCAAAGCCACTTGTGCCTTTCAGCTTTTAGCGCCCG
>JAZKEM010000176.1:0-18550 GCA_040387055.1 Pseudomonadota bacterium
ACCAGCCGAGTGTGGAGTAGGCGGGGACGCCTGAGACAAATACATCCTTGCCTTGGGCCTTCAACTCGTCTGACTTTTCTTGCGCCTGTTGCTGATCAAAATAACCGCGATAGGCGAGGCAGCCGACAAACAGGAAGCAGTGCTCAATGGGTTTGAGTGAAAGCTCCGGCGTCGCGAAGACATTCCACACCACATATGGACGCTTGAGGTCGGCGTATTCGGTGTAGCTGTCGTTGTCTGGCAGGGCGAGATGTTGTGTAGCAAAGGCGCGGGCATCCAACACTTTGCTGAGACGCTCGCGCAGTGAGGGATCTTGTTTCTCGTCGCTGACGATGTCGCGGATCGGTACACGGGCTGACATCAGCTCATGTTGGCCTTTGGCCAAGTGGGAGTAGTAAGTCAGATTGCTGCACGCGCAGAGTGGCAGCACGGCAATGAGCAGTGCTGCGCGCAGAGTGGATGAGAGACGAAAGCGCATGCGGGCAGTGTATCGAACCGTCACTCGGTGCACGACGCTCGTGCGTGGCCGTGCACCATGATTGGGAGTGGTGCGTAATCGTGCCTTAATTTCGTGCACGGCTTTGGAGTGAGCGCGGATAAAGCTCTTTAAAAACCATGCAGGCTTTTGGCACGCCGCTTGCTTCATTAAAGATGAGTTGGTGGCTAGGGTTCCGGCTTCGCGGGTCTGGCGAAGTGTTTGGTCCGAGAGCTGCCGTCCGGTTCAACGCCGGAGCACGGCGGGATAAAAGCCCGGGAGACCTCGACCAGCCGGATTGGCAAGGTTCGAGCGTGTCTGTGCCCGTGCCTCGTCGATCCTCCGTCATAAATGGAATGTGAGGGTTGAAAATGAAGTTCTCCAAATCGTCTGTCTCTAAATTGATGCTCGCTGCAGCGTTCTGCACGGCAACATTCGCGATGCCCGCACAGGCTGCGCCTAAAAAAGAATTCAACGTGGCTTGGTCGATCTATGTCGGCTGGATGCCATGGCCGTATGCCGATCAAGCCGGCATCGTGAAAAAGTGGGCCGACAAGTACGGCATCAAGATCAAGGTCACGCAGATCAACGATTACGTTGAGTCGATCAACCAGTACACCGCAGGCAAGTTCGACGGCGTGGTGATGACCAATATGGACGCGCTGACGATTCCTGCGGCTGGTGGTGTTGATACCACTGCCGTGATCATCGGCGACTACTCCAACGGTAACGATGGCGTGGTGCTGAAGAATGCAAAGACCTTGGGCGAGATCAAAGGCCAGAGCGTGAACCTCGTCGAGCTGTCGGTTTCGCACTATCTGTTGGCGCGTGGTTTGTCATCGGTTGGTCTTGCTGAAAAAGACATCAAGATCGTCAACACCTCCGATGCTGACATCGTCTCTGCTTACAAGGCTCCGGGCACGACCGCACTAGTGACTTGGAATCCGCAACTCTCCGAGGTCAAAGCCGAACCGACAGCACACATGGTGTTCGACTCCAGCAAGATCCCGGGCGAAATCATCGACACGATGGGCGTCAACACCAAGACGCTGAAAGACAATCCAGCGCTGGGCAAGGCACTCGCAGGCATCTGGTTTGAAACGCTCAAGCTGATGCAGGACCCGGTCAAGGGTAAGGCTGCACGCGAAGCAATGGCGAAGTTGTCTGGCTCTTCACTCGCCAGTTTCGAAGGCCAGCTCAAGACCACCAAAATGTTTTACACGCCTGCTGAGGCGGTGAACTTCACCACCGATTCCAAGTTGGTCAAGACGATGGATCTGGTCCGCACGTTCTCGTTTGATCACGGCCTGCTGGGTCAAGGCGTCGATAGCAAGGATGTCGTCGGTATTGCTTTCCCAGGCGGCGCAACGCTGGGCGATACCAAGAACATCAAGCTGCGTTTTGATGCGAGCTATATGAAGCTCGCTGCTGATGGCAAGCTTTAATCGATAACGACCGCGACCGGGGAGATCTATGCGTCGTGTGATGAACATAAGGCCGGGCCGTGCACGCTGGTTTTTAGCGTTGCTGCCGTTCGCGCTGATCCTGTTGGCGTACATGATGGGATCAGCGCATCGCCGCGCAGAAAATCCTAGCGACAAAGTGTTGCCACCGATCAGTGAGATGGCCAGCGCGGTCAAGCGTGTGGCGTTCGAGGAAGACAAGCGTACGGGTCAGTACCTGTTCTGGACTGATACGAAATCAAGCCTCACGCGTTTATCGATTGGCCTCTCAGTTTCCGTCGCGTTCGCATTGGTGTTGGGCTTGCTGATCGGATTGCTGCCAGTCGCCAACGCAACGTTTTCGCCACTGACAGCGGTGTTGTCGATGGTGCCGCCGATGGCGATCTTGCCGATACTGTTCATCGTCTTCGGTCTGGATGAATTGTCGAAGGTAATGTTGATCATCATCGGCGTGACGCCATGCTTGGTGCGTGATCTGTCATTCACCGTCAGTAGTTTGCCGCGTGAGCAATTGGTGAAGGCGCAATCGTTGGGCGCGTCGACATGGCAAACGCTGATTCGCGTGGCGCTGCCACAGGCGATGCCGCGTTTGATCGAATCACTGCGTCTATCGCTGGGGCCTGCGTTTCTTTTCCTGATATCGGCAGAGGCGATCTCGGCCGATAGCGGATTGGGTTATCGCATCTTCTTGCTGCGTCGTTATCTGGCGATGGACACGATTCTTCCTTACGTCGCGTGGATCACACTGTTGGCATTCTTGTTGGATTTCGCACTCGCTCAACTTTCGCGTCGCACATTTCCTTGGGCACATAACTCGGAGCGTGCGGCATGAGCGCGCTGAGCATTAAGAATGTCTGGATCGAATACGGCGCTCAGGTGGTGTTGGAGCAGGTCAATCTGGAGATCGAAGCGGGCGCATTCATCGCCATCGTTGGTCCTTCCGGTTGCGGCAAGACTAGTTTCTTGCGCTTGTTGCTAGGGCAGGAAAGTCCCGCACGCGGCACGATCCTGCTGGATGGCAAACCGATGCCCAGCGAACCGGGTCCTGATCGTGGCGTGGTGTTTCAACGCTATTCGGTGATGCCGCATCTCACAGTGCTGGGTAATGTTCTGCTCGGACCTGAGTTGGAAGCATCGCCCATTCTCGGCCGCACCTTCGGCAAGCGTCGTCGCCAGTTGGTAGAGCGTGCAAAAGCTTTGCTGAATGAAGTCGGCCTCGGCGATTCACTCGATAAATATCCGACGCAGCTTTCGGGCGGCATGCAGCAACGTCTGGCTCTGGTTCAGGCACTGATTCGCAAGCCACGCGTGTTGTTACTAGATGAACCCTTCGGTGCGCTGGATCCAGGCATCCGTGGCGAAATCCATGTGCTGATGAAAAAGCTCTGGAAAGAAACTGGTGTGACCATCGTCATGGTGACGCACGATCTTCGCGAAGCATTTCTGCTGGGCACGCGCGTGATCGTGTTTGATCGCCTGCGCAATCGTCCAGAAGAAAAGCAGCGTTACGGCGCAACCATCAGCCAGAACATCGAAGTCCATCGTCGGCGCGTGCCGGGGCAGGATTTTCATGAGAGAATTGCTGAAGACTCAGATCGGGACGACCCGGTCGCAGTGGAAACCTCTGGCCGGGACGACCCGGCTACCACGCACTGAGACGCCGTAGCGTCTTTGGAGTCCGTCATGTCCATGACTGTAAACAGGTCAGCCGGTTCGGCTGCAACACCAAACGATGTCGAAAAAAATCGCAGCCGTTATCAACAGCTCAAGGCTGCTGGGCAGGGTTCGCAACGCCCGCTGCCATCGGCAACCTCACGTACAGATGCGGCGATTGAGTCTTCCAAGATTCTGCATCGCGAAGTGATTCCTGGTGGTTGGTACTGGGCTGCGCGCGTATCGCGTGGTCAGGTGCTGCGCTTACTTAATCCGCAGGCAACTGCCGGCGTTTCAGTAATGATCTGGAATGCTGATGACACATCTGAGCGCTACAACGCTGGCGATACCGTCAAAGTGCAATGGACGGCAGAGCTGCGCAAAGGCCGCGTGTTGTTCTCGGACATGGGCCGTGTCTTAGCTTCAATCACCGAAGACACTTGCGGCCGTCATGACACACTCGTGGGTGGCAGCACGATCAAATCGAATCTTGAAAAATATGGCGATGCCAGCCTGCGTAACAGCCGCGACAATCTGATGCTCGCTGCTGGAAAGTATGGTTTGAGTCGTCGCGATCTTGCGCCTTGCATCACATTCTTCGCGCCTGTGAGCACGGATGCAGAAGGCCGTTTCGTTTGGAATGAAGGCGTGCTGCAAAGCGGCGACTTCGTCGATCTGCGTGCAGATATGAATCTGCTCATCGCGGTCTCCAACTGCCCGCATCCGCTGGCTCCCGGTGCGAACTATGCGCCATCAGATATCGAAGCCCTCGTCTGGCAGGCCACGCCTGCACAAGCCGACGATCTTTGCCGCGGCCTCAGCGCCGAAGCGAATCGTGGCTTCGAAAATACTGATCCGCTGTTTCGCTAAGGAGACGCCATGAACACTTCAAACACTGGCGCATCACGCGAAGCTGCCAGCGCCATCTATGACTTCACCGTTCCTGCACTCGCGCCGTGGTCGGGCCTAGTCAAGCGCGGTCAGGTGATCCGCATCGTTGATCTCGAAGGCCAGCAAGCCGTCGATACTCTGTTCTATCGCGCAGATGATTTCAGCGAGCGTTACAGCGCGCAGGACACCTTGCGCGCACAGGGTTCGGCTTATGTGGTGACCGGCACCAAGCTGCTTTCGAATGAAGGCCGCGAGATGCTTACCGTCACCGACAACACCGGCGGCGCACACGATACTTCCGCTGGAGCTTGCTCCTGCGAGAGCAACACGGTGCGCTTCGGTCATCACACCAAATACATGCACGCCTGCCGCGAGAACTTCCTGCTGGAAGTGTCGCGCCACGGCATGGACAAGCGCGACATCGTCGCCAACATCAATTTCTTCATGAACGTGCCAGTGGAACCGGATGGCCGCCTCGCGATTGTCGATGGCGTTTCCAAGCCTGGTGACTACGTTGAACTGCGTGCGGAGATGGACGTGTTGTGCGTCATCTCCAACTGCCCGCAGGTCAACAACCCTTGCAACGGCTTCAATCCCACGCCGGTTCGCGTGTTGATCTTCCAGAGCTAAGCCATGTTCAAGAAAATTCTAATCGCCAACCGAGGCGAGATTGCAGGCCGCGTGGTTCGCACCGTTCGCAAGATGGGGCTGTCGTCGGTTGCGGTGTATTCCGACGCGGATCGCTTTTCTTCCTCTGTGCTATCTGCAGATGAAGCGGTTCATGTTGGCGCTGCGCCAGCGCGCGAGAGCTATCTCAAAGTCGATGCCATCATCGAGGCCTGCCTCAAGACCGGTGCGCAGGCTGTGCACCCGGGCTATGGTTTCCTCAGCGAGAACGCAGCGTTCTGCGAAAAGCTCGCCGAGCATGGCATCCGCTTCATCGGCCCACGTCCTGAACATCTTCGCGAATTTGGTCTCAAGCACACTGCACGCGAGATCGCGCAGAAGAGTGGCGTACCTTTGCTGCCCGGCAGTGGTTTGCTGGACGACGTTGAGCAGGCGCTAAGTGAAGCGGCACGCATCGGTTATCCGGTGATGCTCAAGAGCACGGCCGGTGGCGGTGGTATCGGCATGCAGCTGTGCCATGACGCGGCAGAACTTCGTGCAAAGTTTGAAGCCGTGCAACGCATGGCGACGGCCAGCTTTGGCGATGCCCGTGTATATCTCGAATGCTTCATCGCCACTGCACGTCACGTTGAAGTGCAGATCTTTGGCGACGGCAAGGGCAGGGTGGTATCGCTCGGCGAACGCGATTGCTCGCTGCAACGCCGTAACCAGAAAGTCGTGGAAGAGACTCCGGCGCCGGGTCTGACCGAAGAAATGCGTCAGCGTTTGCACGCTGCTGCACGTTCGCTCGGCGAAGCAGTGAAGTACGAATCTGCTGGAACCGTCGAATTCATCTACGACGTCGCGCGTCAGGACTTCTACTTTCTCGAGGTGAACACGCGTTTGCAAGTTGAACATCCGGTCACCGAATCCGTGTTCGGCATTGATCTGGTCGAGTGGATGATCAAGCAAGCCGCGGGCGAACTGGTGTTGCCTGCGCAGGAAACGCTGGTGCCGAAAGGTGCATCGGTTGAAGTGCGTCTCTACGCCGAAAACCCGCAACAGGATTTCCGTCCTTCGACTGGCCTGCTGACTGAAGTGAGTTTTCCTGAAGGCGTTCGCGTTGATGGCTGGATTGAGACGGGCACGGAAGTGTCGCAGTACTACGATCCGATGTTGGCCAAGATCATTGCCTATGGTGATGACCGTGAGTCGGCCATCCGCAATCTGGCGAAAGCGCTTGCAGAAACCACGGTTCGCGGCATTGAAACCAATCTGGGTTATCTGCGCGCAGTGATCGCGTCGAATGAATTCCTCAGTGGCAATGTCGCAACCCGCGTACTCAAGGATTTCATCTTCCAACCGAATGTGATCGAAGTGATCGCGCCCGGCGCGCAGACCAGCGTGCAGGACTGGCCGGGACGCTTAGGTTACTGGGGCGTCGGTATTCCGCCTTCGGGCCCGATGGATGATCGCTCATTCCGTCTGGCCAATCGCATCGTCGGCAACCGCGAAGGCGCAGCTGCGCTCGAGTGCACGATGATGGGCCCAACGCTGAAGTTTCGTTGCGATACGGTCATTGCCCTCACAGGCGCCGCGATGCGCGCAACGCTGGATGATCAGCCGCTGTCGTTCTATGAGCCGATCACAGTTCGTGCAGGGCAGGTGCTCGCGCTCGGTGCGATTGAAGGCGCAGGCCAGCGCTGCTATCTTGCGATGCGTGGCGGTCTTGATGTCGCGCAGTATCTGGGTTCAGGCGCCACCTTCAGTCTCGGCGGTTTTGGCGGTCACGCGACTGGTGTGCTCAAGTCTGGCGACACGCTGCACATTGATGGCGTGGCTTCCGCTCAATCAGCCCCTGCCGCGCTCGCCTTCAGCGAGCGCCCGATCCTGAGTCGCAGCTGGACGATTGCCGTTCACTACGGCCCGCACGGCGCACCAGATTTCTTCACCGACTTTGATATTGAAGCGCTCTACAGCGCCGAGTACGAAGTGCACTTCAATTCCGCCCGCACCGGCGTACGTCTGATGGGCCCACGCCCGCAGTGGGCGCGTGCGGATGGGGGTGAAGCAGGTCTGCATCCTTCGAACATTCACGACAACGCCTACGCGATTGGCGCGATCGATTTCACGGGTGATATGCCAATCATCCTCGGCCCCGATGGTCCGAGCCTCGGTGGCTTTGTTTGCCCCGCCGTCATCGCACGCGACGATCTGTGGAAGACCGGTCAGCTCAAGCCCGGCGACAAAATCCGTTTTGTACCTGCAGAGTCAGCAAAGGCAGCGCAGGTCGCTGCACCAAAAATCACTGAGCTAGGCTCGCCAATTCTCACGAGATCGGACGAAGGCCCCGTACCAGTGGTCTATCGCCGTTGCGGTGATGACTATCTTCTCGTTGAGTACGGACCGATGGCACTGGACCTCGCGCTGCGTCTGCGTGTGCATCTGTTGTCGGAAGCCGTGAGTGCGGCCAAGCTGCCGGGCATCATTGATCTGACAGCGGGCATCCGCTCACTGCAGATTCACTTCGACAGTCACGTTCTCAAGCGCCAGCACTTGCTCGATGTGCTCGCCGAAATCGAACGAGCATTGCCACGTGCTGAAGATGTGACGCTGCCGAGCCGCATCGTACATCTTCCGCTGTCTTGGAACGATCCGCAGATCCAGCTGGCGATGCGCAAGTATCAGGAGCTGGTGCGCCCGAATGCGCCATGGTGCCCGGACAACATCGAGTTCATCCGCCGCATCAACGGTCTTGACTCGATGGATGATGTGCATCGCATCGTGTTCGACGCCAGCTATCTGGTGATGGGCCTGGGCGACGTGTATCTCGGCGCGCCGGTCGCAACGCCAATTGATCCACGTCATCGTCTCGTCACTACCAAGTACAACCCCGCACGCACCTGGACGCCTGAGAACGCAGTCGGCATCGGCGGCGCTTATCTCTGCGTCTACGGCATGGAAGGGCCGGGCGGTTATCAGTTGTTTGGCCGCACCATCCAGATGTGGAATCGCTGGCGCAAGACGGAGGCCTTCGAGCAGCCGTGGTTGCTGCGCTGCTTCGATCAGATCCGTTTCTTTGAAGTCAGCGATGCCGAGCTTGAAGAGGCGCGTGCGGCATTCCCGCATGGCCGTTATCCAATCAAGATCGAGAACACCACGTTCTCCTACGCGGACTACGCCAAGTTCCTCGATACCAACGCGGCTGATATCAACGCTTTCAAGAGCCGCCAGCAAACGGCATTCGAAGCTGAGCGTGCGGATTGGAAGGAACGTGGTCTCGACAGCTTCAGCGTTGATGATGCCGTCGCAGATATGGGCGGTGATGACATTCCCGCAGGTTGCAGCGCGGTGAATGCACAGGTCACCGGCAACGTCTGGAAGATTCAGGTTGAAGAAGGTGCCACCGTTGAGCGTGGACAGGTGTTGGTTGTGGTGGAATCCATGAAGATGGAAATGGAAATCCTCGCACCAGCCTCAGGCAAGATTCGCGAACTGCGTTGCCAACCCGGTCGCACGGTTCAATCCGGTCAGGTGATTGCTGTGCTGGAGGACGCTTGAAATGTTGCCGCAGATATTGACGATCTCTGATCTGCAGACGCGTTACCGCGAAGGTAGTCTGACGCCATTGCAACTAATCGAGGATGTGCTGCAGCGCATTGCTGCTAGCACGGACAAAGCAGTCTGGATCAGTCGTGTCTCTGATGTTGCGTTGCGTGATGCAGCGCAGGCACTGATGAAGGCGGGCGCGCCTTCCGCGAATCAGCCGTTGTGGGGCATCCCATTCGCAGTCAAAGACAATATTGATTGCGCGGGACTTGATACGACTGCAGCCTGTCCGAGCTTTGCCTATCGACCGCAGGAAGATGCTGCTGTGGTCGCGCGCTTGCGTGCAGCAGGTGCATTGCTGATTGGCAAAACCAATCTCGATCAATTCGCCACGGGCCTAAATGGCACGCGCTCTCCTTACGGCGCGCCTCGCAGCGTCTTCGACTCGCGTTACATCTCTGGGGGTTCGAGTTCCGGATCGGCGGTAGCAGTTGCAGCAGGGCAGGTGTGTTTCTCCTTGGGCACCGATACCGCAGGTTCCGGTCGCGTGCCTGCATCGTTCAACAATCTCATCGGTATCAAACCGACCAAGGGTTTGTTGCCAACGCACGGTGTTGTTCCTGCTTGTCGCAGTCTGGATTGCGTCACTGTATTTGCGGCGACTGCCGCTGATGCCGATCAAGTGCGCCGCGTTGCGCAAGGCGATGACGCGCGTGATCCCTATGCGCGCACGGCACCGCAACGTTCATTGCCTGTCGCTGGATTCCGCTTTGCAGTACTGCCTGTAGCCCAACGTGAGTTCTTCGGTGATGGTGAGGCTGCTCGTCTCTATGCGGAAAGCATTGAACGTTTGAAAGGGTTGGGCGGCGTCGCTGTTGAGTTTGATTACACGCCGTTCCGTGACGCTGCCAGCCTGCTGTATTCAGGAGGTTTCGTCGCTGAGCGTCTTGAGCCACTACGCGAGTTTATCCATGGGCGATCTGCGGAGATGGATGCCACGGTGTATCGCATCATCAGTGGCGCTGCGCGCTTCACCGCTGCGGATCTGTTTGCGGATATCACGACGCTGACTGCCTTGCGCCGAAAGACGGATAGCGCCTGGACGCAATTCGATCTGATGCTGCTGCCGACATCGCCGACCACTTATCGTGTTGATGAGATGCAGGCAGATCCGGTGCAACTCAATTCACGCTTGGGTCTCTATACCAACTTTGTCAATTTGCTTGATTGCTGTGCTGTGGCCGTTCCCGCAGGTTTCCGTGGCAATGGACTGCCTTTCGGCGTCTCTCTGATCGCGCCTGCATTTGCTGACGATGCGCTAGCCGCTCTGGCTGAGCGTCTGCATCGCAGTGGTCAATTCGGCCTCGGCGTAGATCGCAAGGCCACCATTTTGGAGTCAACGATGTCTATTTCTGTTCCCGCTGATGATCGCATCGTGATCGCCGTTGTTGGCGCACATCTCACTGGCATGCCACTCAATCACGAACTCACGGGGCCGGGCGGTACTTTGGTTCGCAAAGCACGCACGACCAAAAATTATCGCTTCTATGTTCTGCCGAATACCACGCCGAAGAAGCCGGGGTTGGTGTATGCCCCAGATGCTGAAGGGCCAGGAATTGAACTGGAACTTTGGTCATTGCCTGCTGCAGCGTTCGGTCAATTCGTTGCGCGCATTCCTTCACCACTAGGTATCGGCAAACTCAAGCTGGAAGATGGCACTGAGGTTAGTGGCTTTCTTTGCGAGGCTTACGCAGTCGCTGGTGCACAGGAGATCACGTCGCTCGGTGGATGGCGCGCTTATATCGCCAATGCTACGAGTAGGTAGGTGCTCGTTTTCAGAATAATCTCTCTAGAGTTTGCTAGCTTTCAGCTTGCCGATACATCGACACGTTCAACAGTTTCGGACCTACTGAATTAGGAATTATGAATTCATCGTCTCTAAATAGCATTGAGTCGTCGGATATGTCTTGGGCCAAGCTCTGATACCGAGGTGCAGCCGAGAAGACTAAGGCTGCGGGCGATTTCATCGTGCAGCAACGTCAGTGCGCGATCAACACCTGCTTCTCCACCTGCAGCAAGTCCATAAAGATACGGACGACCGATCGAACAAGCATTAGCGCCCAGTGCAAGCGCCTTCAATACATGGGTGCCACGTCGAATACCGCCGTCCACGATGAGTTCCAACTGATTGCCGATGGCATCTCTGATGGGCTCCAATGTTTCGATCGGCGACGGGCAACCATCTAGCTGCCTGCCGCCATGATTGGACAGCATGGCGGCGCTTGCACCAATTGATATTGCCCGCTTCGCATCTTCTACAGTGCTCATACCTTTGATGACGAAAGGCCCCTGCCATTGTTCGGCGAGCCAGGCTGCATCGTCCCAGGTGACGCTACGATCAAACTGACTGTTCACGTATTCGATCAAGCCCATGGCGCCATTGCCGAGCGCATCGACACGATGTGCGACGTTCGCCAAGCGGAAATCGGGATCGCGCAGCAAATTGAAAATCCATTCGAAGCTTGTGGCGTAGCTGAAAAATGAACTCGGCGTAATGCGTGGCGGCATCGTCATGCCATGGCGATGATCACGCTCGCGATTGCCTGCGACTGCGGTATCAACCGTCAGACATAAAGCCTTGTAGCCAGCCGTCTTGCAGCGCTGCACCAGCTCTCGGGTCAGTTCTCGATCTTTGAAGATGTAGATCTGAAACATCTTCGGGCCCGGCGTGGCTGCTGCCACGTCTTCGAGACTGGTTGTAGCCATCGTCGACAAGCTATAGAGCAAGCCATGCTTATTCGCGGCTCGCGCTGCGCCCAATTCTTTATGGTGATGGAACAAGCGTGACATGCCCGTCGGGCTGAGAAAAAGCGGCATGCGTAGATCAGAGTCCATCACACGCGTACTCAGGTCGACGCTGGAGATATCGTTTAAATAACGCGGCAGTAACTGGTACTGCTCGAATGCGCTGGTGTTTCGTTTCAGAGTCCATTCGTCATCGGCGCCACCGTCAATGTAATGAAACATTGGCGCAGGCAATTTGCGCTTTGCCTGGGCGCGCAGGTCGTTGATGCTGTAGCAATGCTTAATGCTCATGGTGCTGTCCCGCTGCTTTCTTTCGATTGGGTTGGGCGCTACCGCCCATTTCTTAAAGGACTCACGCAACGTTGTCCTGACATCAGTGGAGTTGGCGTCTCCAACACCTATACGTCTTTGAACACCATTGCGTTGAAGATCGGGATCAGATCCTTGGCCTTGGCGAAGCGGGTTTTGGTTTGGAATTGAGCAGTGGCCATGCCGTTGATATAGGCAAGGAGGTGCGAAGCCACGGTGTCGGCGTCGCTGCGCAGTTTCTCTCCGCGGGCCAGCGAACTCTGTTCAATGCACCGTGCCACATCCTTGATGATCTTGCGCGTGAGATCCGACAATTTTTCGGCGATGTCCGGTCGGCTTAGCGAAATCGTCTGCATGACAAAGAACAGACGTTCGGAATCGTATGCTGGCTTCTCCGAATCGAAACTGTCGGACAGCAGCTCGGCCAGTTGCTTGAGGTTACGTCGCAAGGAAGTGCCCGGCACAAAGTGCTTAAACAGTCCCTGTTCGAGATCAGCTGTGACACTGCGCCAAAGTTCGAAAAACAGATTCTGACGATCACCGAACAGCGTGTAGACCGGCATGCGCGAACAGCCTGCGTATTCCGCGACCTGGTCGATGGTGACGGCGTCATAGCCTTTTTCGCGGAACATCACGCTGGCGGCCGCCAGCAGATCCTGCATGCGCGCGGCTTTCTGCTGTTCGCGGCTCAAGCGTGGTTTTTTACGAGTATTGGCCACTGGTCGATTCATTCAAGGGTCCTGATTGAGGGCGTCGGCTTGCACTTGAGTATATTAAACACTATATTTAAATAAACACAGTGTTTATAAATACAAATAGTTTATTTAACTAGAGCCCGTGCGTGAAAGGAGAGAGCATGAATCTTTGGACCAGAAAGCAGCTGGCCGCAGCAACATTGGCGGCCTGCTGGACTATGACCGGATCGGCACAGCAAGCCACAGCGCCAGAAGCGCCGGCTGAGCCAACGACTGCCCCGGCCAACAGCACAGCACCCGCCGATAATGCCGCGGCCACTGATGATCTATGGGCCGTGCTCGGCGCTGAAGCACCCGCTGCCGAAGATGCTTCTGCTACTGCGCAAGCGCCTCCCGCTGAAGCTGCTACTGCAACTGCAACTGAGCAAACGCCTGCTACTGCACAAGCACCTGCTACTGAAGATGCTTCTGCTACTGAACAAGCGCCTGCCACTGAAGAGACTGCTGAGCTAGACGTTATTACGTTGCCGCCACGCCCCACCGAGATCCCGAAGGGAACGCCACCAACAGGACCCCGCCTCGAAAGCATTGAAGTAACGGCCTCGTATCGCAGCGAAAACGTGCAGGACGTTGCTGGCAGCGCGCATGCATTCGGCGGACGCGCACTCGACAAGGCCGGCGTCACCGGCATGCAGGATTACCTGTTGCAAGTGCCCAGCGTGTCGCTGCAGAAGTCCGGTAACGGTACTGCAAGAATTGCGATGCGCGGCATCTCCAACGTCAATGCATCGGATCTTGGCTATGGCGATGGCTCGCCCACGACCGGTGTCTATCTCGACGACGTCGCGATTCAGGGCTCAGGTGTATTTCCTGATCTCAATATTTATGATCTGGCGCGCATCGAAGTATTGAAAGGCCCGCAGGGCACCTTGTATGGCGAAGGCTCGATGGGCGGCGCGATCAAGATGGTCACCCGCGAGCCCTCGTTTAACGAGTGGACCGTTCGCGGCTCGCTGATGGGCAGCCAGACTGAGCAGGGCGGCGACAGCTACGACGGTCGTGTGGCCGTCAACATTCCGCTTTTGGAAGACCGCCTGGGCGCACGCATCGTTGGCACCAAGCGCAAGACGGGCGGCTATGTCGACTACACATCACTCAACCGCCCTGACGCTGACGAAGAAGTTGCCGACTCCTTGCGCGGTTTACTGCGCTGGCAGGCCAGCGAAAACTTCCAAGCAGATTTCCTGCACCTC
Source organism: Pseudomonadota bacterium (assembly GCA_040387055.1). Lineage (GTDB taxonomy): Bacteria > Pseudomonadota > Gammaproteobacteria > Nevskiales > Nevskiaceae > Stenotrophobium. The sequence continues at coordinate 13,700 of JAZKEM010000176.1, forward strand.
AGTGACCACAGCAACAAGAAGCAATTTCCTGTGGTGGAACCCGGACACACGGAAGATCTGACCAACTCGCGTCAAGAAGATCAGTACGCCAAAACTGACTTCGCCATCAATGCCCTGACGCTGCGCTGGACATTACCGTTCGCAGTCCTGACCTCGGTCAGTGCTCTTTACGACACCGACAAAGACATGCGCCGCCGCACGCCAGTCTTGCAGTCACTGGTCAACGGACAATTCCTGACGCTGGGCCTAGGCCAGCCACCGGACATATTCAGCAACGCTTCGACGCGCGTGATCACCGATCTCAATTCGTTCTCGCAGGAGTTGCGACTGGTGTCCTTGGGTGACGAACGCTTCGACTGGATCGCCGGAGCGTTCTATCGCGATCGCAGTCAGACCTTCGATGAAACAAAGCGCGAAGACAATATTCCTGAAATCGATCCCACTGGTGGTCTGCTCAGCGGCCTCCTTGGCGCTTTCTATCCTCTGCAAGGTGAGCAGGAGCGTGGTTTTGGCGATGAGTCTTTCACTCAATATGCTGCCTACGGTGAGGTCAAGTGGAACGTGATCCCGGAGCGCTTCGCCATCACCGCCGGCTTGCGCTATTTCAGCGAGGACATCGACTTCTACTTCGACTCCTATCTGTCTGGCGTCGAGGCCTTTCTCATCGGGTCTGATCCCAACAATATTGATCCTGAAACCCAAACAGTCGGCGTGCACGTCAAGCAGCGCATGAACAGCAGAGGCTTTCTGCCCAAGCTGTCGGCTTCATGGCATTTCAACGAAGACCATATGGTTTACGCCACGATCAGTCGCGGATTTCGCTCCGGCACGTCCAACATCCTGTCATCGCTGGATGCAGGTCCGCCGATCATCCGCCCTGACTATGTGTTGAACAAGGAAATCGGTACCAAGTCCACATTGTTGGATGGCCGACTCACCAGCAATATTTCGATCTATCACATCGATTGGAAAGACATCCAAGGCACAGTCGTGGGAACCGCAATGCTCGGCAGTATTCCGGCTTCCAACTTCGGGCATCTCGACAACGCCGGAGACGCGGTGGCCTATGGTGCAGAAGCGTCCCTTGCGTGGTTGCCAATCGAAAATCTTACGCTGCTGGCCAATGCCGGATTCAACGTCGGCCATGTGACCCGCTCTGAAGATCCGACGACCGTACAGCAAGGCGCCAAGCTGCCCAATATGCCGAAATGGACGCTCAGCTCTACGGCCAACGTGAACTTTGAATTGCCATTCGATTTGAACGGCGATGCCAGCGCCACAGTGTCCTTCATCGGTTCGCAGAACGCTGTGTTTGAACCGGCACCTCAACAGGATGCGCTGGGAAACACCATCGATTACGGCGACTTCACCGTGCGCAGCTACAGCCTGCTTAAAGCGAGCATCGGTGCGGGGACCGATCAGTGGCGCGTACAACTATTTGGTGACAACTTGCTTGACCGCCGCGCGATCACGTCTGTCTCTGGGCCCACCGTCGCCTACACCGTGACCACGCCGCGCACAGTTGGCCTGCGACTCAGTTATGAATTCTGAAATGAAGCCTTCGCTGTCAACGAGTCGCTTTTCCATAAGCCTGCGCGACGTTACCTCTAAGCGACTTGCCGGTGTCGATTGCCACGAGTTGAAGACGAGCGATGGAACTACGACGCATCAGATCAGCGTCGCTGTGCCGGCGTCTTACGCAGAGAAACCCAAGCGTCGCTATTCGCTCGTCGTGCTGATCAACGCCTGCGACGTATTCGGCTCGGCCGTCGAGATGAGTCGCCTGATGGCGCAGACACGGGAAATCGAAGAATGCATCGTCGTCTGTCTGCAAACGCCGATCGTGAGCGCAGACAATGTGCGGCATCACAGCGCGTTTATTACCAGCCAATTGCTGTCCTGGTGTCGCGACAATTATCGCGTGGCATCGGGTCTGGCTAGATTGTTTAGCGGACTCGCTGGCACTGCCGAAGCTGTCGTACGCAATGTCGGCGCAGATGCATTGCAAGCACTGCCTAGCGCGGGCGACAAGCTCAACGAGTCGGATCCGGTACTCATGCTGGTCAACGGCCTACGCCGACATCTGGGCACGGGCCATCAATATGGCAGCGAGTTGCTGCCGCTCGGCAATCCATTTCTCAGCAATGTGCTTGGCGCGCTGCGGCCACTCTTCAACAGGCTACGTTCCGGTTCCGCAGCTGCCGCGACTTCCAGTGAGTATGTGATTCGTGCGCAGCAGATGAAACGTGACTTTGAAGTCTTCGCGGTTCTGCCCGCGTCGGTTGCGGTGAGTTCGTCGCGTCGTTATTCAACGCTGCTGGTGCTCGATGCCAATATCGAGTTGTCGACGGTGGCAGAGGCTGCAGCGCGTATGGCGCGGCATGGCGAAATCGAAGAGATCATGGTGATCGGCATCGGCATCCCGCGCTCAGAAGGCATCATCGAATTCGGCTTTCGTCGCTTCGAAGAGTTCGCGCCGCCACCGGATGGCTATCGCTTCGATGATCGCTTGGGCCGCATCTTCCGTTCACTGTTCGCGACACGCGGACAAGACGCACGCCAATGCATCGGCAAGGCATCGCAGCTCTACAGTTTCTTGATTGACGAACTATTGCCGACGCTGATGCAACAGCTGCCCATCGATGAGAACAAGCTGGGCATCCTCGGCCATTCTGCCGGCGGAACGTTTGCCACATATACGCTTTGCCAGGAAAGATCGCCGTTTCGCAATTACGCCATCATCAGCCCTGGTGTGGGCATGAGCGGTTCATGGTTGATGCGAGATTCGCAAGCCTCGCGACCATTGGCCAGCGGTGCACGCCAAGCTTTCTTCGCTGTTGGTGGTGACGAAATAACAAACCACTTCTGCCAGGTCGCTGGCATTCCTGAGACCGAGGCGCTTTCCTGTCAGGTCAAGAAGCAACAACCCGGAATGAAGGTTCACTTTCAGTACTTCGAGGGCGAAACACATTCCACTATCTACCCACGTGCAGTAGCAGAAGCTTTGCGCTCAATCTATTCTGCCGAGTCTTAATGACTGATCTCACACAGGCGACGTTAAACAGAGCAAGAGGAGACTCACCGTTCACCTGCTGTTTGGCATCGTTCATCCATGCGTTCAGCCAAAAGTGATTTTGACCTGTAGTTTAGATTTTACGAGATTACCTCCCTGGTCTCGAGGAAGATTCCCCTGACTTCCGCTCCTTGAATAAGCCCGTAGATCTCTTCTACGGGCTATTTTTTTGCGTTTGAAATGTTGCTGTGCGATGTCGAAAGATCCCCGAAAGACTGGCAATCGATCGCAACAAGCGCGTCCATGTATGCAGGCGAATAGCTAAGTCACTTTGGAATAATCCGCGAAATTAATTTACGCAATTGGGATGTTCGAAAGCAGTCATTTCTCACCAGTCGCAGCAGATAATTTCGAGTGCTCCAGCTTCGACTGATTCTGGTTGAATGAGATCGAAACGATCTTGATATGTATACATCGATTCGTAATCACTTCTTTTATGCATTGTCACGCCTGTGACAGATTCGTGAGATTCGAAAGCCTAAGATTTCTCGAGACTCTTAGGGAAACATACAATGACAACAGTGCATCCGCAGTGCGGCACTCTTCACGGCAATCTCGAAAGCGGAATTTATTCTTATAAAGGAATTCCCTATGCCGAGAGCCTCGCTGGCCCGGCGCTTTGGTCGCCACCAACACCTCGCAAGCGTTGGAGCGGCCTGAGGGATGCGCGTCACTATGGTCCCGCGTGTATGCAGTTTGGCGCTGCCGCATTTAAATGGCCGGTGCCAGCAGTGCGCGCGCAGTATTTTCGCGCTTTGGGAAGTGGCAGAAGCCTGATTGAAGGCGACGATAGTTTGCTGCTCAATGTATGGACTCCCAGCATTGATAAAAACGCAAAGCTGCCGGTGATGGTGTGGCTGCACGGCGGTTCTTTTACGAGTGGTAGCGCCAATGAAGCTTATGACGCGACGCCGTTTGCGAGTCGTGGCGTTGTCTCTGTAGTCATACAGTATCGTCTTGGCCCGCCAGGGTTTCTGCACGGCTCCGGGCTCTTTGATGGCGAGCTCTGCGCCGACAATCGTGCATTTGAAGATCAGTTGTGTGCATTGCGCTGGGTGCAGGAGAACATTGCCAGTTTTGGCGGCGATCCTTCCTGCGTCACCCTGTTTGGACAATCCGCCGGTGCGTTTGCGATTTTTCAGTTGATGGCGAGCCCGAAAGCGAAGGGCTTGTTCCATCGTGCGATCGGAATGGGTGGCATGGCTGAAACCTCTGCGCCTGCCGAGGAATATCACCAGCTCACGCGTGATGTTTTGCAGGAAGTTGGCGTAGTGCCGGGCGATAGCAAAGCGCTGATCTCCTTGAGCCGGGAAGCGCTCAAAAAGCTGCAAGCTTCGGTGTTCAGGCGCATATTCAGCAGCAAGAATCCGGATCAATACGGTTCGCTGTCACGCATGCGCGCGGGCATGATGGGTGCTGCTACGGCTACGACGTTCTTGCCGTCGCCTGCATTGGAGACCTTTGAAAAAGGTATAGATGCACCGATTGATCTAATGCTCGGAACCTGTGCTAACGACGGCAATATCTTCTCGTTGTCGCTGCCTTTGGGAAGACGCATTTCCTCCAAACTGTTCTCGAAAAACCTGAGCGGCTTTGTGCCCAATCGCGATATGGAGGCGGCGCGTCAATACTATGCGCAGCAATTGCCGGGCGTTACCAGGACCACCATTATCGAGCGGGTCAATAACGACACCTTCTACCGCTGGCCAACAATCAAGGCGGCTGAAGCGCATGCAGCGGGGCATCCAGGTCACACCTGGCATTTCCAGCTGGATTAC
>JAZKEM010000177.1:0-2925 GCA_040387055.1 Pseudomonadota bacterium
AGATAGTCGGTCGCGCGGACGCGAGCAATCTTGGTTTGAGTTTGGAACAGCGTGCTGGCGATTTTGCAGGCCAACATATTGGTTTCGTCACTGCTGGTGACGGCGATGATCATGTCGGCATCATCGGCTCCAGCCAAGCGCAGAACGCTAGGGTGTGAGGCGTGGCCGGTGACCGTGCGGATATCGAGACGTTCTTTCAGGTCTTCGAGCGCAGCGGGGTTGCTATCGACGACCGTGACGTCGTTCTGCTCGCTGGCCAAGTTCTCGGCCAGCGTCGAACCTACTTGGCCGGCGCCCAAAATAATGATCTTCATGCGGCGCGCACCTTACGCCGAGGCGGTTTACTGCGCAATACGTCTCTTTGGGAGGGCATGTGCTCACTCTATATATAGATGAGGCTGTAAATGCGGTGCGCCTTCATTTGAGTGAAGGGCCGCGATCAATGGACTTGTTCATCATGCCGATTACGTGATGCCAGAATGCCTAAATAAGTGCATAAGAGATAAACATAAAGTAATTATTAAACAAATAGAAACTATCGGCATAAGTACTTCGTAAAAAGAGTAAATGCAGCTAAGTCTCGGATGCAGGGCTGGTTTTACTATTACAGAAGGTAAGAAATCTCCTACACACTGGCCCTATGAGCCGGATCACCGGCCGTTGTGTGAAGAGCGGGCACCAGCCCGACGCTAAGGAGAGAAACCGTGAACGTCACCATCCGTGGGGCAGCGCTGTGCATTTCACTTTTATTAGCCGCTTGCGACGGCAGTAAAGGAATCCCCAGCAGCCCGCCTGCAAAAACCATGAGTGGCGTTTTCGTCGACTCACCTGTCTATGGTCTGAGTTACACCTCGCCAACTTATAGCAACTCAACTCGCTTTGATGGCGGCTTCACGTATCTGGAACGTGAAACCCTCGCCTTCAAAATTGGATGCCTTGAGCTTGGAAGTTCCATCGGCAAGCCTGTGATCACGCCGTTTGATTTGGTGTCCGGCGCATCAATCAACACACCAGTCATACAAAATCCGCCAGCGCTAACCGACATCGCACGCTTCTTGGGCGCGTTGGATGCGGACGGCGATTGGCGCAATGGCATTGAGATCACTGCTGCCACGCGCACGCTGGCAAGCAATTGCAGCAATGTGAGCGCCATCCGTTTTGATGTTGCGATGAATGTGTTCGATGCGCCGAACAGTCCGGCGCAACAGTTCGTGATGCTGGCAACAGGCCGTGGTCTGATCACTGCCGCATCCGCGCAGCAAGAGCTACAAGCGACAGCCAATCAAATTATTGCCAACGGCGTACCCAATCGTTTGCCTTCGGCAGTGGCGGGTGAAACACAGACGGTTAATGCGGCTGCAGTCGTATCGTTGTCTGGCGCAGGCAGTGATCCCGACGGCAGCATCATTGCTTATGAATGGACGCAGCTCAGCGGCGCGCCCGTCACGCTATCGAATGCGAACAGCGCAGCGCCAACGTTCACCGCACCGTCTGCAGCGCAGGCACAAGCTTTAATTTTTGCGCTGGTGGTTACGGATAACGATGCTGGCCGCTCGCAGCCGTCACGCGTCACCATCAACGTGAATCGCAGTTCAGGAAATATCGGGCCGATTGTTTCTGCTGGGCAAGCGAGAACGGTGACCAGTGGTGATGCCGTGAGTTTGTCTGGCAGCGCTAGCGATACAGATGGCAGTGTTGCATCCGTCGCGTGGACACAGATTGATAACAACTCTCCAGTCACTTTGGTTGGCGCTACGACACTCACGCTGCAATTCATTGCGCCGACGGTTACGCAAACGACTCTCTACACCTTCCGTTTGACCGCAACCGATAACAGCGGCGCGATGAGCAGCAGCGATGTCACGGTGACCGTGAACAAGCGGCCGGATCAGCCCACCAATCTGCCGCCGACTGCGAATGCAGGACAGGATCAGATTGTTAATTCAGGCGCTATCGTGTCGCTACCAGGTAGCGGCACTGATCCTGAAGGTCAGCCGCTGACTTATCTGTGGAATCAAATCGGCACGCCACAGGTGCAAATTTCCAACGCAACCACGGCGACTGCGCAGTTCGTTGCGCCGACAGTTTCCAGCAACACCACGTTGCAATTCCGTCTCACTGTTACTGACAACCAAGGCGTTAGTGCCAGTGATACGGTTGACGTGACGGTGCAACCAGCAGCGTTAGAACCACCGATGACGATTGCGGATGCTTCAGCGCTACAGTCTGCAGGCGTGATTAATTTCACGGTGACTCTGCCTGCTGCCAGCAGCCAGATCATCACGGTGAGCTATGCCACGGAAGATGGCAGTGCGCATGCTGGAGCCGATTACACCGCAGCAAGCGGTATCTTGAATTTCAGTGCGGGTGAAACCAGCAAAACCATTCCGGTCACCATCATCCGGCATGCGCTGAGAGCGCCAGACAAAACATTCGCAGTGCAATTGTCGGCGCCAGTCAACGCCACGCTGTCGCGTGCGCGCGCCATCGGCACGATCATTGATGACAACCCTGCGACCTTATGCACGCCAGGAAAGCTGTGTGCAGGCGCAGCCAAGCGCAGCATCGCTCCAGCAAAGCCTTTCCTCGACGGTGTGCAGGAACAACGTTTGCCGGGCGTCTCAGTACTGCAGCAGTTTCACCTGGGCGGTTACGGATTTGGACCTTTCGAATTTTCCAAGCTGCTGCAAACAGTGACGGGTGGTGTGTTCAGTGATCGCACCTGCTTCCCGGGCACTGATACCTGCATCTCTGGTGAGCAAGCGCGTCATGGCTATTACTGCCGTGATTACGCTTCGGAAAATTGCAGCGTTGAATTACGCGACCAAACTTGGGTGCGCGCGTTCTATCTGTCGCAGCCTGCTAGTGGTGGTGCAAACAAGCAGCTGATGTTTGTCACCATCGATGCGGTGGGTGCAGGCAATC
>JAZKEM010000178.1:0-2894 GCA_040387055.1 Pseudomonadota bacterium
GCAATCTCTTCTACTTCTGAGCTGATATCAGCGTCATCAACCATCTAAATCTCCTAATCATTTAAAAGCCTGCTATCCATCTACGTAGCGTTTTGCGCTACTGGCCGTTTCTACAGGCCCCGGATTGCAGTGGGCATCTTGTTTTGGTGTGTCAGTTCGTCGAGCAGTACGCCCGTTGAATCAACCCATCGTGGGAAATCCGGTGCGGGCAATGCTGCTGCGAACAACCAGCCTTGCATGAGCTTGCAGCCCATGGCGCGCAGTTGCTGCATTTGCTCCACCGTTTCGACTCCTTCAGCAACCACGTCGATATTCAAACGGTTTGCAAGCCGGACAATACTGGCAACGACTTCACGTTGTTTGTCGCCAGTAGCAAGCGATTTTACGAAGCTTGCGTCGATCTTTATTTTATCAACTTGGAACCGACTCAAATAGCCCATAGACGAATAACCGGTGCCAAAATCGTCTAGCGAGAGGCGCAAACCCAGCTTTTTCAGGTCTTGCAGCAGTTTTTCGGCCTCGCTCTGGTTGCCAATGAGGACGGTTTCAGTAATTTCCATCTCCAGCGCGTCCGGAGGAAGTCCCGAGCGCTGTAGCGCATCCACAATGATTTCCTTCAGGCCCACCTGTACCAAGCGTGCCGAGACATTGAAGGAAACGCGTAGATCACGTCCTTGCGCATTCCATTCTGCAAAGTTTGTGCAGGCGCGGTTGACCATGAGCTTGGTAATGCCGCGGATAAGATCACTTTCTTCAGCAACAAAAATAAATTCGGCGGGCATCATGATCAGCCCACTAGCGCGGCGCCAGCGCACCAAGGTTTCTGCGCCTACCGTGATGCCGCGTTCCACATCCACAACGGGTTGATAGAAGGGTTCGAATTCTTTTGCTTCGATGCCTTTGCGGATGTCATCCGCCAGCTTGAGGCGGCGGCGAAATTGCTCGGAATGCTGACGCACTGTCGTGACGGTGGCATTGCCTCCGCGCTTCTTCGCTTCCAGCAATGCGGCTTCTGCCTCAGTCAGAATTTCATCCGGCCGCTCAGTCTGCAGTGATAACGCAACACCGATGCTCACGGTAAGTGTGGTGTCGAGCTCTCCGGCGTGAATTGGCGTCTGGAAGTCAGCAGTAATGAGATTGGCGATATCTTCTGTGATGTCTTTAATTTCTTGATCGCTGGCGCATTCGCGGATTGCGCAGGCAAAGATGTCACTGCTATAGCGATAGAGCTTTCCGTCTCTGCCTAGGCGCGGCTCAATGCGTTTCACAATTTGGCGAAGCACTTCATCGCCATATCGAGGACCAAAGCCTGAGGTGATCGCAGAAAAATGATCAATGCCGATCAACATCACTGCGAAGGTACGTTGATCGCCAGCGCCACGCGCGATTTCGCCAACGTCGCGCGAAAGTCTCAGTCGATTTGGCAGGCCGGTCAGGTTGTCGTAGTACGCGAGTCGATGAACATGCTCGCTGCGCGCCTTGATGTCTTCAATCACGCGACCAATAGCGCCGATCTCATCTTCGCGACGCGGCAAGCTGACGCCACGAAAATCACCAGATAAAACTTGCAGAAGTGTGCGGTGCATATCGCCGATTGGGCGTATAACTGAATCAAAAATGCCGTAGGAAATACCGAGTCCTGCAAGCAAAGCTAAACCGATGCCAACCAATCCGTATTGCAGGGCGAGAACGTCGCCGTGCGTAATCTTGGCTTGCGCAATATCAACGGTTGTGAGGCCTTGTCGTGTTGTGCCCAGCATCAGCTTCCAAACAGCTGGCATGCGTTCGTCAGTTAGCCGCGAGAACGCCACGCTCGCCGCTTTTGGATCGCGAGTTTGCAGGAGTAATGCTTGTTCAACGTTGTCAGCCAAGCTGCTGACGGCGACAACGATCTCCTTGGTGTCTTGTTCCTGATCTTGAGCTAACAAGCGAATGCGCGTGCGCAGACTCTTGAGTTCGTCGGTCAGTGGGGCAGTGGCCTCGGCAGGCCAAGCGCCGTTGGTAGTCAAACTGGCGCGCAATCCAAGATTCAGTGTTCCTTGAAGATTACTGAGATCTTCAGCGACTGAATTGATATTGGAAAAGTGAACCGTGTGTTCACGAAAGTTTTCGTAATTCGTTGCAACAAAAAACAAGCGCGCAAGAACAAATGCACCCGCTAAGACGAGCAGCCCGTTCATCAAAGCAACCATCAGCAGCAGTTTTGCTCTGACAGTCATTTTTTCAAAATTGAATGGCATCCTTTCTCGATCAAATCCTTGACGACGAGTGCAACAAGTTACTGTGAATTCAGACACTTTATCCAAAATATCTGACGCTTAGGATCATGCGCCATTCTCAGGAAATTGTCAGTGTGTGAGTTGTCCCAGCGGATCAGTAGTTTTTGTCTATTGCGAGCTAAATTCTACAAGCGCAATCTGTGCTTGAGCGAAAGCAATTTCGTTCCCCTTAAATGCGATGTTACCCCCAAGTCGTCGCAGATTATTTAGCCCGGTCCAAAAGACCGGGTTTTTTTATGGGCAGGACGCCCTGTATGTCGCGGACGCAGGATGCGTACGAGCGACAGATGTACAGGATGTACTGTACCTCCGTGGAGGCATGGATGCCGTGAACGGAGGCGTTCGTGCAGCGGTGCTCTCACAAATAGGCTACGCAGGAACGCGATTGGTCGGAGCCTAGATTCCACCACTAAGTGGCGGCGCAGCCGCACAAATTCCCGCCCCTTTTGCCAGATTACCCAACAAAAAAGGCGAAGCCACCGGCTCCGCCCTTTGAGCACAACAAGGCAATTTAGCCCTTGTAGTCCTTAATGCCATTCACAACTTCCTGACGAGCAGCAGCTGCATCGCGCCAGCCAGCAACCTTCACCCACTTGCCTTCTTCCAGATCTTTGT
>JAZKEM010000179.1:0-11153 GCA_040387055.1 Pseudomonadota bacterium
GTGATGGCTTCTTCTGATGGCTTGAGAGAATCTTTCGGTGAGAACGCAACCGGAAATACGCCGCGGCACAGCGACATTTTGCGGCGCGTACGCTCGTGCTGCGTCATTGCATAAATGGGGATGCGAATGCCGCTGCGTGACATCAGCAGTGCAGTGTTGCCGGATTCAGTGAGGGCAAGGATCGCTTGCGCCTGCATGTGACGTGCGGTCCACGCGGTGGCCATCGCGATGGCTTCGTCGGTGTGTGCAAAGTGCGTGTCAAAGCGCAGCGAGTCACGACGGTAGTGGCTGACGGCGCTGGATTCTGCGCCGATACAAACACGCGCCATCGCTTCAACCGTCTTGATTGGATATTTGCCTGCTGCCGTTTCGGCCGAGAGCATGACCGCGTCAGTACCATCCATAACAGCGTTCGCTACGTCGAGTACTTCGGCGCGTGTCGGGATCGGGCTGCTGATCATCGACTCCATCATCTGTGTTGCCGTGATGACCAAACGATTCTGTTCACGCGAAACCGCGATGATGCGCTTCTGCCAGCCGGGCAGTTCAGCGTCGCCAATCTCAACGCCGAGATCGCCGCGTGCAACCATCACCACGTCTGAGGCTTTGACGATTTCTTCAAGATTGACCAGCGCTTCTGCGCGTTCAATCTTTGAGATCAGAAGCTGCGTGCCGCCAGCCTCTTTCACCAACTTGCGAGCTTCTTCCATGTCCGCGGCGGAGCGAGGGAAGGAGACGGCGATGAAGTCCACATCCAGCGCAACGGCAGTGCGCAGATCTTCTTTATCTTTATCGGTCAGCGCAGCAGCGGAAAGGCCGCCCCCCTGTTTATTGATCCCTTTGCGGTTCGATAGGATTCCGCCGACGAGTACGCTGCAGACAATGCGCGTGCCCTCAATCTTGTCGACCAGCATGGTGATGGCGCCGTCATTGAGCAGCAGCACATCGCCGGGGGCAACGTCTTGTGGAAGCTCCTCATAAGCACAGCCGACGACTGTGATGTCACCGGCATTGGTGCCGAGCGCGGTATCCAGTGTGAAGGTCTGGCCTTCTTGTAGATCAACCGGGCCGTCGGCAAAACTTTCGATGCGGATCTTGGGGCCTTGCAGGTCGGCCAGGATACCGACATCGCGCTTGAGTTCAGCGGCGACGGCGCGAACAGCCATGGCGCGGCGCTGATGATCTTCGGCTTTGCCGTGTGAAAAATTAAGTCTGACCACATCAACGCCAGCAGCAATCAGGCGTTTCAGAACTTCGGGGCTGTCGGTGGCGGGGCCAAGGGTGGCGACGATTTTGGTGCGGCGGCGCATTGCGTGTTTTCTCCAGATAGAATTAGCTTACTACCGCTAGATGAAGCTGTGTTGATTCCCGCACAAACTTTTATCGAAGCCGAACTGAATCTGGACCACGAAAAGATTATTTATGACTATTTTGGGAACGCCGCTCAGCGGCAATGCCGTTCGCTTGCTGATGTTGGGTAGCGGTGAGTTGGGTAAAGAAGTCGTTATTGAAGCGCAGCGTTACGGCGTGGAGTGCATCGCCGTGGACCGCTACGCCAATGCGCCGGCGATGCAGGTGGCGCATCGCAGTCATGTGATCAACATGCTGGATGGCGCGGAAATTCGCCGTGTGATCGAACTCGAAAAGCCGCACTACATCGTGCCGGAGATCGAAGCGATTCATACGCCGACGCTGATCGAACTCGAAAAGGAAGGCTACACGGTCATTCCCACGGCACTGGCTGCGCGTCTGACGATGGATCGCGAAGGCATTCGTCGCCTTGCAGCTGAAGAGCTGAAGTTGCCAACCTCGCCGTATCGTTTTGCCGATAACGAAGCCGACTTCCGCGAGGCGGTAAAAGTGGTCGGCATTCCCTGCGTGATCAAGCCGGTGATGTCGTCATCGGGCAAGGGTCAGAGCACGATCAAATCAGAAGCTGATATCGCGCACGCTTGGGAATACGCACAGCAGGGCGGCCGTGCTGGCGCTGGCCGCGTCATCGTCGAAGGCTTCGTGCCTTTCGATTACGAAATTACTTTATTGACTGTGCGTCATGTCGGCGGCACGAGTTTTTGCGCGCCGATCGGGCATCTTCAAGTCGACGGTGACTACCGCGAATCCTGGCAGCCGCAGGCGATGTCGACCACAGTACAGCGCAAGTCTGAAGAGATTGCTGAAAAAATCACCAGCGCGCTCGGTGGCCGTGGTCTGTTCGGCGTCGAGCTGTTTGTGCGCGGCGAAGAGGTCATCTTTAGCGAGGTATCGCCACGTCCGCATGACACTGGCCTCGTTACCCTGATTTCGCAGGATCTGCCTCAGTTTTCGCTACATGTCCGCGCAATTCTGGGTCTGCCGATCCCCAATATCCGCCAGCGCGGCCCGGCGGCGTCCAGTGCCATCCTGCTGGAAGGTGATCGCAAGGCCCCGGTTTTTGTCGGGGCGGCTCAGGCTCTGGTCGAGCCGGACACGCAATTACGTCTATTCGGCAAGCCCGAAATCATCGGAAAACGTCGTATGGGCGTGGCTTTAGCGCTGGGCGACACCATCGAAGAGGCCCGTGCCAAGGCGCGTCGGGCGGGCTCGGCAGTCCAACAGCAGGGCTAAACGGGTTGAGGCGGTCTGACCAGCCGCCATAAAACTGTAAAACATGGGGGCAATCAGGCCCCTATCGCGGCTGAGGCGTTGCGCGTAAACTACGCGACCCATTTTTTGCTGCGCCGCATCATTTCCTATGATTGAGAATCTCCGCAATATCGCCATTATCGCCCACGTTGACCACGGTAAAACGACCCTGGTGGACAAGTTGCTGCGACAGTCCGGCACCCTCGACAAGCGCGAAGAGCTCGGCGAACGCATCATGGACTCCAACGATCTGGAGCGTGAGCGCGGCATTACGATTCTGGCTAAGAACACTGCGATCCGTTGGACGGATAAGCGCAGTGGTATCGAATACCGCATCAACATCGTCGACACCCCTGGACACGCCGACTTCGGCGGCGAAGTGGAACGTGTTCTCTCGATGGTTGATTGCGTGTGCTTGCTCGTAGACGCTGCTGACGGCCCGATGCCGCAGACGCGCTTCGTGACGCAGAAGGCCTTCAACATGGGCCTCAACCCAATTCTCGTTGTGAACAAGATTGACCGCCCGGGCGCACGCGCTCACTGGGTCATGGATCAGGTGTTTGACCTGTTCGACAAGCTTGGCGCTAACGACACGCAGCTCGATTTCCCGGTGATCTACGCATCGGCGCTCAACGGTTACGCTGGCGACAACCCAGATATCCGCGAAGGCGATATGGATCCTCTGTTCCAGATGATTGTGGACAAGGTTCCGCCGCCGAAAGTTGATATCGATGGTCCGTTCCAGATGCAGGTCACGTCGCTGGCTTACTCCAGCTATGTGGGCGTTATCGGCACCGGTCGTATCAAGCGCGGCAAGATCAAATCCAACACGCAGGTCAGCGTGGTTGGCCGTGACGGCAAAGTCCGCATGGGTAAAGTGCTGCAGATTCTCGGCTTCATGGGTCTCGATAAGGTCGAAGTGCCAGAAGCACAGGCGGGTGACATCGTCGCCATCACTGGTATCGAAGAACTCGGCATTTCCGAAACCATCTGCGATGCCAAGAACCCAGAGCAGTTGCCGACACTGGTTGTCGACGAACCGACGATGAGCATGACCTTCGAGGTCAACAAGTCGCCCTTCGCTGGTAAGGAAGGCAAGTTCGTAACGTCGCGTCAGATCAGCGACCGTCTGCAGAAAGAACTCAAAACCAACGTCGCGCTGCGCGTTGAGCAGGGCGCAAGCCCAGACCAGTTCAAGGTCTCAGGCCGCGGCCTGTTGCACCTCGGCGTGTTGCTCGAAAACATGCGTCGCGAAGGCTACGAAATTGGCGTGTCGCGTCCGCAGGTTATTCTCAAAGAAGTAGACGGCGTGATGCACGAGCCGTTCGAAACCTTGATTGCAGACGTTGAAGAAGCCAACCAGGGCGGCGCCATCACTGGCCTCGCTGAGCGCGGCGGCAAGATGCAGAACATGGTTCCGGATGGTCGCGGTCGCGTCCGTTTGGAATACATCATTCCTTCACGTGGTCTGATCGGCTTCCAGACGGAATTCATGTCGATGACCTCCGGCACCGGCTTGCTGTTCCACAACTTCGACCATTTCGGTCCTAAGGCTGAAGTTGCTGGCATCGGCGAACGTCGTAACGGCGTGATGATCTCCAACGAGCAGGGCAAGGTGCTCGGCTACGCACTCTTCAACCTGCAGGAACGCGGCAAGATGATTGCAGCACCTAGCGACGAAGTTTACGAAGGCCAGATCGTCGGTATTCACTCACGTGAAAATGATCTCGTTGTGAACGCACTCAAAGGCAAGAAGCTGACGAACATGCGTGCTTCGGGTTCGGACGAAAACATCATCCTCACCCCGCCAGTTCGCTTCTCGCTGGAACAGGCTCTGGAATTCATCAACAACGACGAGCTCGTTGAACTGACTCCGCAGTCGATCCGCGTACGTAAGAAGTTCCTGAAAGAGCACGAGCGTAAACGTTCGGGCAATGACGGCTAAGTTTTAGTCGTACATAAAAAGGGCCGCGAAAGCGGCCCTTTTTATTTGTGCATGTTGAATTAAAACCGCCAGCGCAGTGCCATCTGCAAAGCGCGACTTTGCGGGGCATCGTCATCCATTGTGCTTCGCCAATATGCGTATTGAATGCTGGCTTGTGCATCGCCAGGAACATGCAGAGTAGAGCCGAGATTCACAATGAGCTGTGGCGCGACACCAACGCGGGTGCTTTGTCCGCGATGTGCGCGGCTGTAATCGATATAGCCACCAACAGACCAGTTTTGATGACCGGATTCCGACACGATCGGCAAGCCCGTTGGTTGCAGCTGCCATCGGAAACCAGGTCGCTTCGCGTTAGCGCGCACATATAGATTGAAATGAAATTGGCCGGCTTCCGGCAGGTTCGTAAAGAAACCTAAACCGTATCGAATCGACTCCCAATCAGCGCGCGTATCAAAGCCTGCTGATAACAGGAGATTACGTGCTGCGCCGCCGGAGTTGATGTTGCGTTGCTGCAAAATCTGACCAATGCTGATCTGCGTCATGTTTTGTGGATGGCCAAACATGGCGGGCGATGGTGGTGCGCTGTAGAGCAGGTAGTCGCGATAATTCCAGCGCGGGGTTGGCGTGGAGTTCTCAGCTGCGTGCGCGCATTTGGCGCTACAAGTGAGCGCGGCGACCAGCAGGGGATACGTCGCGAGTGATCGCCATTGCGCGACTAGAATACGGATGTCATCTTCAAGCATTGCCGCCTCCACAAGAACTCGAAAGTCCTGTGTGAAATCATGCGCGGCTTAGCGAAGAGTGGCGTTCCGTCGGAGCGTGATGTTTCTGCCGTTTATCTGCCGTGCAGAAACTCGCCAACGCCCCGATTGGCTTGAGACGACTTCAGATCAGCGAAATTGAGACAAGGCGGCGACGCGAATCACTTTGAGGTGATATTTGCGTTGAAGCTTTTTCGAAAATTGGGTCGCTTCTTTCTGCGTTGCAAAGCTTCCAAAGGTCACGCTAAACGGCGCCTGAGGCTTACCCGTTTCGCGGACCGTGGTTCTCAGGGTTCTCTTGCCGAGCTTGAAAGCGATGTCATCTGCAGCTGCGCGGCTGCGAGCTGTAGCAAGCACCACCACCCATTGAGGAGAAGTGTTCACTGCTTTATGTGGTGCGGGGGCAGGAGCGGGTGCGGGAGCTGCTGCAGGGGTCGGCGTTAATTGGACCTTTACTGGCGTTGTCACATTGACTGGGCGGAGCTCGGCTTCTGCGATATCTACTGTGCTTTGTTCGGCCGTTAGCAGGCGATCTTTCAACTCGGGTTCGCCGCCAGGCATGAATTGCAGTGGGCCGCCGGCTCGGTGCAGTAGGCAATCCCCAGCAAAGTCGAGTCTCTGCTCACCGGCGCTACCGGTGATTTCGAGTGCGCCCTGATGCAGGCATACCGCTTCGCCTACGCTGCTGACGTATGCCCACAAATCGGCACCGAGTGCGCGCACCTGAAGTGGGCCGATATTCAGACGATAGTCTTTAGGTACGGTATTGCTGGCGGGGTAGGCCTCTAACGTGAGTTCACCGCGCACCAGTTGTGCTCTTAGTACTTCACCGCGGCCGAGATTGGCGGGTGATGCGCCATGAATCAGCAGTTGGCTGGAGCTGCCGAGGGTGAGGATGCCGTCGCGGGCAAAATGCAAAGTCACGGCGGCGCGGTTGCCGCCCGTTTTGATGATGTCGCTTTCGGCTAAGGTTTGACGAGCTTGCAATGCCGTCGTGTGATTGCCGCGAATCAGCTGCACTGGCTGTATGACTTCAGCAGCGTCGAGTGGAATTTCTGCACGTGCAGGCAGGGCGATGGCGGCCAGCAGGCCGATCAAGATCGTATAGCGCATGCGGCATTATTTTGTATGGCCGCGCTTGCTGCAAGCCATGCTAGGATTCGCGCGCGGTAAGAGACCATAACAACCGCTCCCAACATGCCCGACGCGCAAGAGTCACCTGAGCCTTTCCCTACTGATGCCGCTATCTGCAGCGCGGCATCTTTGCGTGGCGTGATCTTATGAGCGGCGTGGTTGTTGTTGATCAGCGCTCTGACTGGCCTGTCGAAATTCCAGGCGTTGATGTGGTGACTGCTTGGGATTACCTCACGCACGAAACGCACACGCGTGCGCCGCGCACCACGCGCATTTACAACCTGTGTCGCTCATTCAGCTATCAGAGCACCGGCTACTACGTATCGCTGCTTGCCAGCGCGCGTGGACATAAGCCGCTGCCAGAAGTCACCACGATTCAGGATTTGAAACTGGCGGAATCACCGTCAGTGCTCAATGATGAAATTGAAGAGCTGATTCAGCAAAGTCTCTCGCGTATCGGTTCGTCCGAGTACGTGATGAATGTTTACTTTGGCGTGTCGTTAGCAAAACGACATGAGCGTCTCGCACGTGCACTGTTCAATTTATATCCCGCGCCCTTGCTGCAAGCCAAATTTGTTTATCGCGATGATGAATGGCGCGTTGATACCTTGGGCGCTATCGCCTTGGGTGAGGTGCCACCGTCGCATCATGAAATTCTGTATCAGGCTGCCAGCGGCTACTTCACGCGCAAGCGTTCGCCGCGCGCCAAGAAAGAATCGGCCCGTTACGACTTGGCGATTCTCGTTAACGAAGACGAGAAAGAGCCGCCGTCCAATGCACGCGCGCTCAAGCTATTTGAGCGAACGGCAGAAGATCTCGGTTTTGAAGTCGAGTTTCTCGACAAGGGCGACTACGGCCACGTTGCTGAGTTCGACGCGCTGTTCATTCGCGAAACCACGGCGGTTAACCATCACACCTATCGCTTTGCGCGCCGTGCGGCGCGTGAAGGTTTGATTGTGGTTGATGATCCGGTTTCGATTCTGCGTGCAGCAAACAAAGTTTTTCTCGCGCAGTTGATGGATCGTCATCGCATCCCGCAGCCTAAGACGCTGCTGATTCATCGTGGCAATGTCAGTCACGTTGCGCGAGAGTTGGGTTTCCCTTGCGTGCTCAAGCAACCGGACTCGCAGTTCTCTAAAGGCGTGATCAAAGTCGAGACCGAGGCTGAGCTCAAGCGTCAGACGCGCGAGATGCTGGAGCGCTCTGATTTGATCATCGCGCAATCCTTCGAGCCGACTGAATATGATTGGCGCGTCGGTGTGCTCGACGGTCAGCCGCTCTACGCTTGTCGCTACTACATGGCCAAGGAACATTGGCAGGTGGTGAAGCGCGGCAAGAATGGCGGCAAGCAAGAAGGCAAGCACGAGACGCTGGACATCAAAGATGTTCCGGCGCAAGTGCTGACGATTGCTGTGCAGGCCGCACGCGCTGTCGGCAATAGTCTCTACGGCGTCGATCTCAAGCAGTTCGGCAAAGTAGTGAAAGTGATTGAGGTCAATGACAACCCGAATATTGATTTCGGTGTTGAAGATTTGTTCCTCAAGGAAACGCTCTATCGCAAAGTGATGGAGTATTTCCTCAAGCGTCTCGAAGCTCGCACCAAGACATGAGCGCCATCAAGATTCGTCGTGGCGCTGCAAAAGACGCTGCAGCAATCTTGGAAATGGAATCGCATTTTCCTTCAGACCGAATGTCTGCACGTTCGGTGCAGAATTTTCTGCGTGCGCCAAGTGCGCATGTTTGGGTCATCGAAGCTGCGAATGAACTGGTGGGCTCGCTGGTCTTGCTCACGCGCAAAGGCGTTCACAGCGCGCGCATCTATTCAGTGATTGTGTTGCCGCAGATGCGTGGGCAGGGATTAGCTGCAAAGTTAGTCGCAGCTGCAGAAACGCAAACGCGCAAGTTGGGTTTAGATGCGATCACGCTCGAAGTGCGTGAAGACAACAGCGCAGCAAGAGCGCTGTATCGCAAGCTAGGGTATGCCGAAGAAAAATCGTTGCCCGCTTTTTATGACGATGGCAGCGATGGATTGCGTTTGCGGAAAACGCTTTAAAACGGTTTCACAACCGCCAAAATCACCATCGTGACAAGAAAGAACGCTGGCACCTCATTAATGATCCGGTAGTAGCGTCCACTCTTGGTATTGGTCTTGGTGCGGAAGCGCTTCATTGGTGCAATCAGCCAGTGGTGATAGCCCACCAGCAGCAACACAAGGCCGAGCTTGGCGTGTACCCAGCCCATCTGCATGTACGCCATATTATTCATTAGCATCAGCACGCCGCAGACCAGCGTGCCGAGCATGCCAATGCTCATGATCGCGAAGAGCTTGCGTTCCATCGTGACGAAGCGCTGGTGACCGGCCTCGTCGGTTACTTCGGTGTGGTACACGAATAGGCGCGGCAGATAGAACAGGCCGGCGAACCAAGTGACCATGAAGATGATGTGAAACGCTTTGAGCCAGAGCATATTGGAGCCTAATTAGAGAGACTTTGCGCACGATGGGTGATAATAGCGGCCCTATTATCGCGCCCCGTGGGCGAAGTGACACGAAAATGATCAAGGTAGGCATCGTTGGCGGCACCGGATACACCGGCGCCGAATTGCTGCGGATTCTCGCGCAGCACCCGCAGGTTCAGGTTCAGGTTCTTACCTCGCGCCAGGAAGCCGGCCGTCGCGCCGATGCGCTTTATCCCTCGCTGCGCGGCCATACCGACCTTTGCTATAGCGCCCCTGACGTTGCCACGCTGAAAGGTTGCGACGTGGTGTTCTTTGCCACGCCACACGGCACCGCCATGCAAATGGCGCCGGAGCTGGTGGCTGCGGGCGTCAAGATCGTCGACCTGTCCGCCGACTTCCGTTTGAAGGACACCGCGCAGTTCAAGCACTGGTACAAGATGGACCACAGCGCGACCGATCTGCTGAGCGAGGCGGTCTACGGCCTGCCAGAACTTCATCGTGACGAGATCCGCAAAGCGCGGGTCATCGGCAATCCCGGCTGCCACGCTACCGCCACGCAGCTGGCTTTGGCGCCGCTGTTGGCTGCGGGCGTGATCGAAACCGACGGCATCATCGCGGATAGCAAAACCGGCATCTCCGGCGCGGGCCGCGAGCTCAAGCTCGGCTCGATGTACAGCGAGACCGCCGACATGCTCAAGGCTTATGCCGTGACCGGACATCGCCACCAGTCTGAGATTGATCAGGAACTTGGCATTGTTGCTGGCGGCCCTGTGGGCGTGACGTTTGTGCCGCATCTGACGCCGATGATTCGTGGCATCCATGTCACTGCTTATGCGCGGCTGAAAGATCGTTCAGTGGATCTGCAGAAATTATTCGAAACGCGTTACCAGAACGAGCCGTTCGTTGATGTATTGCCTGCGGGTGATCATCCGGAGACGCGCTCGGTGCGCGGCGGCAACGTCTGCCGCATCGCCGTGCATAAAGCGCCGGATGCCAAGACGGTGGTCGTGCTCTCAGTGATCGATAACTTGGTGAAGGGCGCTTCTGGCCAGGCTGTGCAGTGCATGAATCTCATGTTTGGTCTCGACGAAACATTGGGACTGAAAGCACCGCCTTTGATGCCGTAAGCGAATCCCTTGAAGAAGCACCAAATCATCATTCAGCAGCACCGGCCTTGGCGTAAGCCAGTCTTTGTTGCGGCCGGTGCAGCCCTGTTGGCCTTGGGCGCATTTGCGCTTTATACCTATACGCGCGCGCATACGGTGTCTGACTTTGCGCGTTCGCAGTTAGAGGTCGAGCAGCTGCGCGATGAGCGTCGTCAGCTCAGTCACGATCTGCGCGCCGCGCTCAAAGAAGTGTCGACGCTCAAAGATCAGGTGGTCTACACGCAGCAATCTGGCGAGATCGATACCCAGGCTTGCGATACGGTTAAGGGCTCGCTCGGAGGTTTGCAGAAAGAAGTTTCGGATCTGCGCGAACAGCTGGCGTTCTATCGCGGAATCGTTTCACCCGATCTGGCACGCGCTGGCGTGCGGATTTATGACATGAAATTGATTCCTGGGGCCAATCCACGCGCGTTTCGCTATGAATTGGCACTAATTCAGTCCGTACGTCATGACCGCCGTATCGACGGCAGCATCAATTTGCTGATCGAAGGCTCGCGAATGGGTGTCAAACAAATCCTGCGTTGGGAAGAGGTTGCCACTGGGGATGCTAAAAATCTGCTATTTTCCTTCAAGTACTTTGAGGAATTCTCCGGCGAGTTGAATCTGCCCGAGGGATTTAAGCCGATGCGAGTGACCGCGAAGCTGGTCACGGATGTGGAAGGAGCCCCGCCAGTTGAGGATCAGTTCGACTGGAACAAAATCGTTCTGAAGCGAGAGTAAGGAAATGAGCAAACTATTTGGAAGCAGCCCAGCTAAAACGGGCGGTAGCGTCGACACCCTCATTGGCCGTCAGACCGAAATTCTCGGTGACGTGCGTTTTGCCGGTGGCCTGCATATCGACGGCAAGATCAAAGGCAAGGTTGATTCCTCAGGTGACAAGAACTCTTCTTTGTCAGTGAGTGAGTCAGGATGCATTGAAGGCGACGTTCGCGTCCCCAATATAGTGTTGAATGGTCAGGTCGTGGGCGATGTGCATGCCGCTGGCAAGATCACTCTGGCAGCAAGAGCGCGCGTGGTGGGCAATGTCTACTACCGCATACTGGAAATGGAAGGCGGCGCGGCAGTTAA
>JAZKEM010000180.1:0-11416 GCA_040387055.1 Pseudomonadota bacterium
TGAAGAATTTCAGCAGCTCATCATCCCACTGCTGGGTGATGATATTGAATAGCGCAGTGCGCGAAGCGTTGGTGGCATCGGTGGCGTGAACTTTGCCGCCGGTGAGATTCCACAACAACCAGCTGTCGATGGTGCCAAACGCGAGTTCACCTTTTTCAGCACGTGCTCGCGCACCGTCTACGTGATCAAGAATCCACGCAATCTTGGTCGCAGAAAAATACGGATCGAGTAGCAGACCAGTTTTCTGTGACAACCAGGCACTGCGTTCCTGATGGGTGCGACAAAAATCTGAAGTGCGACGATCCTGCCAGACAATGGCTGGATGAATTGGTTTGCCACTCGCGCGTTCCCAAATCACCGTGGTCTCGCGTTGATTGGTAATGCCGAGCGCAGTGATGGCCTTTGCATCCAGCTTGGCCGCAGCTAAAGCTTCACGCGTAACGGCCAGCGTGTCATCCCAAATGCGCAGCGGGTCGTGCTCCACCCAGCCCGGCTTCGGGTAAGACTGCGGCAGCTCGCGTTGGGCAAGGCCAAGCTTGCGACCTTCGCGGTCGAACACGATGGCGCGTGTACTGGTGGTGCCCTGATCAATCGACAGCAAAGCCGTCATTGGCGATCTCTCCTCGTTTGTGTCATTTTCGCTTAGGGAGAAGCTACACATGCAAACCAAACAATTCCAGTTCGCGCTATCTAATGGCGGCAGTGCCCATGTTCACCGCTGGCTGCCAGACGGCAATGCCATTGCGGTGGTGCAGATTATTCACGGCATGGCGGAGCACGGCGGACGCTATGCGCGTATTGCGCAGACGCTGACGGATGCGGGCTACGCCGTTTATGCGCAAGATTTGCCGGGCCATGGTCGCACGGCACGTGCGCCAGATGAGCTGGGCCATTTCGCGGATCGTGACGGCTGGAGCTATGTGATTGGTCAGATCAATCAACTGCGCCAGCATATTGAGCACGAGCATCCTCAACTGCCCGTGTTTGTGCTGGGTCACAGCATGGGCTCGTTTCTGCTGCAGGATTATCTGATCGAGCACGGTCGCGGATTGGCGGGCGCGATATTTTCGGCTAGCAGTGGCGACCTTGGGCCTTTACGTGTGATTGGTCTATCGCTGCTACGGGTGGAATCACTCTGGTACGGCCGCCGTCATCGCAGCGCGCTGGCGGATTTGATGTCGTTCAAAGATTTCAATCGTCGCTACAAACCGGCGCGTACAGATTTTGATTGGCTGTCACGCGATCCTATTGAGGTGGATCTCTACGCCAATGATCCGCGCTGCGGATTCCGTTGCAGCGTAGGTTTGTGGATTGATCTGCTCAGCGCCGCAGGACGCTTAGACGATCCGCAACGTCTTGCAACGATTCCCAAAGAGTTACCAACGCTGATCATCAACGGTAGCGACGACGCAGCGACGCAAGGCGCTAAAGGCCCGCGTGCTTTGGAGCGTTTGTATCGCAAGGCGGGACTCAAGAATGTCAGCATGCACATCTATGATGATGCGCGTCACGAACTGCTCAATGAAACTTGCCGCGAATTGGTGACAGAAGATCTACTGCGCTGGCTACAGGAACGCAGTTAGGTTTCAAACTCTTCTAGTTCTTTTGCGCAGTACGCAAGCGACATCGTGCCAATGCCAACGTTGATTGCTGCAGTTGGCGACATGATCGACAACATCAGTTCTACGCCATGTTCCGTTGCCGTTTTACTGAGCGTGTCAAAGCCTGCTATCGCGCGCAACTTTTCAGGATCGCCGCTGTAACTGATTCCAATCATTGGCACCAACAAGCCGCGACGGATTTGTGCGGCAGCGTGCAGAAAAACTTTTTCTACAGCCTTGTCGAAGTGACGGACATACGCAATCGGTGCTGATTCCGACCGGTTGGTGCAGATCACGGGTTTAACATCGAAGAGTTTGGCGAAGCCGTAGCGTAGCCAGCCGACGTTATCGTCGCCACGCCGCGCGCCACGAGCGCGCAGGTTGTGGAGATCGTTGGGCACCATGTAAGCGTGAATATGCGGTGCAAGATCATCGAGCCGTTGGCGAATTTCTACCGGCGGTATTTGTGCACGCACCAAGCGCACGGTTTCCCAGGTCAGTACACCGGGGCCCGCAAAGATGCTGAGCGAATCAACGACGCGCAGTGCAAACGGCCCGACCACATTGTTTGCTTCGCGCACCTGCGCGTAGCTTTGCAGGATCGTGAACGAGGCTTTGTGCGCGTTATCGTAAGTTTGACTGTGAGTGCTGCTGAGCGTGATGAAAAACACGTAGTCGTGTTGCAGCACCAGCTTATTGAGAAACAGATCCTCAATTTCTTTGACCGAAAATGCAGTGGTCTCAGTGGCTGAACTTCTGCTATCGCTGTGTTCGCGATAGAACGCTAAGGCATTTGCAGGGTCACGATCGTAGACCACAGATTGATTGCCCATGTGGACCGTGCTGGGCAGCACATAGATGTTGTTCTCCGTCACGAACTCGTGGGAGACATCTGTGGTGACGTCGATCGCAATCCCAACCCGCATCTGGTTTTGTTCTTGTTATTCAGTAATCAGTGAAGACTCGATTTTGCCATCGAGCCGGGCTGCTAAATGTGCCACGTGAGACAGAATAAAGGCTTCAGCACGCAAAATTCGCCGCCCGCTTTGTACGTGGGTTGCTCTTCGCTGTTAATTATTATCGAATATATTCTATTGAACTAATAATTAAAAACAATATGGGTATGCCCAATCTTTTTTGATTGCTAAAGCCATCAGGCCGGACGCACCGCAGGAGCTGCGAGCAGAACAGGACCGGTCGGCTTGCCCGTAGGCGAACCGCCTCGCGGCTCAAGACTGATTGCCAGCGTCGCATCACCCGCATCCATCTGCAGACCTTGCGGCATTGGCATTTCGCCATCGCCTTGCGTCGGCAACAGGCCCAGCGAATGAGGGCCGTCTTTGGACACAACCCACAGCTCTAAGCTTTTAGTTTCTTCATCAATCGCATAGCGACCGCTGGTGGAGACTTTGATCAAGCCCTTTTCAGGATAAATGCTGACCTTCCACTTGGCCTCAGATTTTTCCGGGTGGAGCATCGCCACATAGGGCAGGGGCGCCGTCACAGGCACTTCAACGCGAACAGTTTCAGTTTTGGTGATGACTTGCGGCGGCAGATTCATCTGTTGCCACAGGCCAAAGCCGAGCAGCACGGATGCCGCCGTCGAGACCACGGCCCAATTGCGCCACAAGGTGCGTGGTGCTTCGGTATTCGCAGCGCGCAAAGGTACAACCTTGCTGCTGTTATTGATTTGATAATTGATCGAAGCCCAGACAATGCCGCGTGGCGTTTCGGGCTTGAAGCGGCCGTTGAGGCCAGCGAGACGATTTTCCCAGTAAATCACTTCGCGACGCAGCGCAGCTTCGTGCGTCATCAAGCGCTGAAAGCGTGCACGCGCACGGCTATGCAAAGTGCCGAGAACGTATTCGGCAGCCAGCATGCGTTGCAACTTAGGATTTTGGTATTTCATGACTCAAGACACTCGCGCAGACGCGACAAGCCGCGGCGCACCCAGCTTTTCACCGTGCCCAGCGGCGCGTTCAAGCGCTCTGCCAGTTCGTGGTGTCGGAAATAGAGCCCGCCATCGTAGTAGGCCAGCAGCACACTATTGCTCGAAAAATGAAGATCGCATGGAGCATGAAGCATGCGTTGCAGCTTGGGATTTTGGGGGCTCTGTTGGTTATTCATGACTCAAGACACTCGCGCAGACGCGACAAGCCGCGGCGCACCCAGCTTTTCACCGTGCCCAGCGGCGCGTTCAAGCGCTCTGCCAGTTCATGATGGGTATAGCCCTCGTAGTAGGCCAGCAGCACACTTTGCCGCTGTTCCTCCTGCAAACCTTTCATACAGTCGTCCAGTCGCCCGATGCCTTCGCTTTCAATCGCCCCGTCTTCAGGGCTTTGTGTTTCATCTGCGAATGCCAGCGACTGCTCCTCGCCCTCTTCGGGCATTTCCACTTCCGGCCGCTTCACGCGCAACAGGTCCAATGCGCGGTAGCGGGCCACGGTCATTAACCATGTGAGCGGCGCACCCTTTTCGGGAGCGTAGGTTTCGGCTTTCTGCCAAACCTTGATGAAGCAGTCTTGCAACGCCTCCTCAGCCCAATCCCTGCGTTTAAGCATACGGATGAGCAGGCCAAACAGATGCGAGGAGCTGGCGTCGTAGAGCTCGCGGAACGCGCGTTGATCGCCCGCGGCAGTGGCAGCAAGTAGTTGCGTCAGATGTGCGGCGTCGACCATGAATTCTTAGAGTAGATATGCGGCGGGAGCCGGTAAGCGATAGTAGTGCATGTGTTGGCGCAGCGTACTGCTACGCGGCGATTCTGGGAATGGATGCAGCAGCTGTGCTTTTGGAGCCAGAAACCGCCTTCCACACCTTATAATCGCGACACTTTCACTGCCACCCGGAATGCTCGTGACCACCGGTTCTTTTCCAGCTGTTCGCCCCCGCCGCCTTCGTCAGGCCGAATTCCTTCGCTCGATGGTGCGCGAAACCCGCTTAGTGCCTCAGCAACTGATTCAACCGTTGTTTGTAGCCGAAGGCGCACTCAAGGGCCCGATCAGCTCAATGCCCGGTGTTGTGCGCCTGGATTTGGAAGAGCTCGCGCGCGAAGCAGTAGAACTGCACAAACTGGGCATCGGCTGCATTGCCCTGTTCCCGGTGATTCCGCCGGCGCTGAAAAATGATGAAGGCACTGAAGCACTCAACCAAAATGGATTAGTGCCGCGTGCAATTGCCGTCATCAAAAAAGCCTGCCCAGAAATCGCGGTGATGGTCGACATCGCACTCGATCCTTACACCACGCACGGCCACGATGGTCTGCTCGACAAGAACGGCTTGGTTGATAACGACGAGACCGTCGAAATTCTGCGTCGCCAAGCGTTGGTCTATGCGCGTGCGGGTGCTGACATCGTTGCACCTAGCGACATGATGGATGGTCGCGTCGGCCAGATTCGCCAAGTGTTGGAACGCGATGGTTACAAGAACGTCGTGATTCTTTCTTATGCTGCCAAATACGCTTCTGCGTTCTACGGCCCGTTCCGCGATGCAGTCGGCACCGCGTCGACGCTCAAAGGCGACAAGCGCAATTATCAGATGGACCCAGCCAACACCGACGAAGCGATGCGCGAAGTTGAACTCGACATTGCTGAAGGCGCCGACATCGTCATGGTTAAACCAGGCATGCCTTACCTCGACATCATTCGTCGCGTCAAAGATCGCTTCGAAGTGCCGGTCGCTGCATATCAGGTGAGTGGTGAGTACGCGATGTTGCGCGCTGCCATTGATAACGGTTGGCTCGATGAAAAGAAAGCGTTGATGGAAGCACTGCTGTGTTTCCGCCGCGCAGGCGCCGACATGATCCTCAGCTACTACGCCAAGCAAGCGGCGCAGTGGTTGAAAGAATCTGCGCAATAAACTGAGATAGAAAAATGGACCGTTACGCCGTTATCGGACAACCGATTTCACACAGCAAATCGCCTTTCATCCACGCGCAGTACGCGCGCCAGACGGCGCAAGAACTGAGCTACGACGCAATTGAAGTTGCGCCAGAAGCCTTGGAAGAAACCCTAAAGCGTTTGCACGCCGAAGGTTATCGCGGCCTCAACGTCACACTGCCGCACAAGATTCCCGTCGCCAAACTGTGTGAAACGATTAGCGAACGCGCACAGCTTGCTGGTGCAGTGAATACCTTGATTCGCACGGACACTGGCTGGCGCGGTGACAACACCGATGGCGAAGGCCTGGTGCGTGACATCACCCATCATCTTGGTTTGCAGATTGCCGGCAAGCGCGTGCTCGTGCTCGGCGCGGGCGGTGCAGGTCGCGGCATTCTCCAGCCACTGCTTGATCAGAAACCCGCAGAACTCACGCTCTCCGGCCGCAATCCCTGGAAGCCTGAAGAGCTGGCTGAACAATTCAAAGCCGTTGGAAAAATTCGCCCAGCGACGCATATCGCACTGAAAGGCGATTTGTTTGACCTGATCATCAATGCAACGTCAGTGGGTCATAGCGGCACGCAACTGCGTATGCCAGGACAACTGCTGGCAGAAGGCGGCGCTTGCTATGACCTTAGCTACGGCAAAGCGTTTGAACCGTTTGCAGCATGGGCCTGCACACAAGATGCCGTGCGAGTGAGTGATGGCCTTGGCATGTTGGTTGAGCAGGCTGCAGCAGCCTTTGAAATTTGGCGCGGCGTAAAGCCAGATACCAAGCCAGTGTTGCAGCGCGTACGACAGCCGCAGACAGGCGAGTGCGCAATCGAGACCGCAACACTCGACAGCGGCAAAGCGCGCGATAAGGCGACGCATCTGACGGTTGGGCAGGATTAATCGCTGTGGCGCAAGCAATGACCACGCACAAATTGATCAGTGTGCTGACATTGCTTGCACTGTTGTTCGCAGCTTATTTGTATTGGCCTAAAGCGCCATCGTCGATAGAAGTCGAAATCAAGAATTCGACGACCGGCACGGTTGCGGTGCGTTTGGAATCGGATGCGGAAGTTCTTTATCCGGTGAACACGATTGTTCCGGGTTCGACTGCAAAAACAGAGATTAGTCGAAAAGACAAATCGCTTAAGGCGATTGTTTTGTATTCGGATGGGCAGTCTAAGCAGAGTCAGACAATCGATGCGACGGTGCCGGGTGCGGTGTTGGTTGTGGTGACGAGTGAGTCAGTAGATCTTCGTTATAAACCGTAGGCTGGGTTGCTGCGAAGCCAAACCCAGCAATTGCTAGGCTGAGATTTACTGCTCTTCATTTCAGTCGGCGAGTTTGTTCGCCGCCTTGCGGCGTAACTCTTTCGGTTCTTCTCTGATGTCTTGTGTTCCGCGCTGAAGCGCGGGTAACTTTCTTTGATTAACGTCAAAGAAACTCACGAAAGAAAACGTTTCTAAAAGCAAAGCCACTTGTGCCTTTCAGCTTTTAGCACCCGAATGTGTTCTGGCTGCTGCTTTCAATGCGAGAAAAAAGTGCCTCCTCACACTTTTTACATGCCGATGGATGAAGCGCGCCATCGTGCTGACTGCTTGCTTGAGAACAGCAAGAGTGGCTTTGCTTCTAAAGGTGCTTTCTTTAGGTTACTTTTCTTTGCACCAGCAAAGAAAAGTGACTCGCGCCTCAGCGCGAAACACACAACATCAAAGAAAAACAGGCAGTAGCACCGCCGCAAGGCGACACACTAAAACATCAAAGCTAGTGGACATACCGCAAGGCGACGCACAAAGCTTAGCTAGTAGCGAGCCCCAACTTTTTCCAACCCTCATGCCCGAGCTGTCGCAGCGTTAAAACATTGCGCTCGTAAATCCCGGCAATATCCGGAAACGTTTCCACCGCACGTTCAATGCTGGACTCGCGAAGCAAATGCAGCGTCGGATACGGTGCACGATTGCTGTAATTCTCAATGTCCTCAGCCTCAGTCCCTTCAAACTGATACTGCGGATGAAAGCTAGCGATCTGTATCTCGCCATCAAGCTCCAGCTCTTCAACAACACCTTCCGCGATTTCAAGGAAGTCGTTGTAGTCGAGAAAGTCTTGCAGCAGCTGCGGGTGAATCAGCAGCGTGGTTTCGCAAACAGCAGGATCCGCTTCATGGAGCGCCTGTAGCTCGCGATCCAGTTCTTCGAGCAAACCGTCAATGTGCCGCGCTTTGCTGACGATGTAGCGAATGCGGCCATGCACATGCACAGCTTTTGCGAATGGGCAAAGGTTGAGTCCAATCACCGCGCGCTCCAGCCACTGGCGCGTGTTGGCAATAATGACTTCGTGCTCTGCCGACTCACTCATTTGCGCATGCTCCGCATCAGCGCGCCCATTGGCTTCCAATAATTCACTGGCATCAGGCGTTGAATGATGTCGATCAGTTTTGCGTCGGCACCAATCAGTACACGCTTACTGCCGCGCTCAATGCCATCGACGATCGTTTGTGCCGCTTGCTCTGGCGTGGTCTTGGCCATTTTGGCGAAGCCTGCCGCGGCGTTTTCGCGGTTGCTGACACCAGACGGATCAACATAGAAACGCGAAGTCGCAGCGATATTGGTTTTGATGCCGCCTGGATGAACGCTAATAGCGCTCACGCCTGTGCCATCGAGTTCGTGACGTAGTGATTCAGTAAATCCACGCACCGCGAACTTGGCGGCGTTGTATGAGCTTTGCGTGGGTACAGCGATGATGCCGAACACGCTCGAGAGATTCACGATGACGCCATCATTCTGCGCAGTGAGCATCGGTAAGAACGCTTTGGTGCCGTAGACCACGCCCCAGAAGTTGATGCCCATGATCCACTCGAAATCTTCGTAGCTGAGATCAGCAACCGTCTGCGATACGGCAACGCCTGCATTATTGATCACGATATGCGCGGTGCCGAGCTCATTCTTTACACGTGTGGCAAAAGCGTAGACGGCTTCGCGATCAGCAACGTCGAGTTTTTGCAGCAGTGGAGGTGTTGGCAAAGAGGCTGCGGTTTCTTTCAGACCAACTTCGTTGATGTCAGCGAGCGCCAGTGTGCAGCCTTTGGCCGCAAGTAGCTGCGCCAAAGCGCGACCGATACCGGAACCTGCGCCAGTAACAACGGCGACTTTGCCTTTGAGTGAGTACATGGATTCTCCCCGATTTAATTATTGGTTCAACGCTACCCGCACTGTGCTTGCTCAGCAAGCCGCGCTCCTACAATGCCTGCTATGCGACGTTGTTTTCACTCGG
Source organism: Pseudomonadota bacterium (assembly GCA_040387055.1). GTDB lineage: Bacteria > Pseudomonadota > Gammaproteobacteria > Nevskiales > Nevskiaceae > Stenotrophobium. The sequence continues at coordinate 8,738 of JAZKEM010000180.1, forward strand.
GGGCGAGTCGGCGGCGACCTTGTCTGCGTCAGGCATCATCCAGCGCGAGACGAGGATGCCGAGTTCGTAGAGCAGATAGGCGGGGACAGCGAGGAGAGTCTGTGACAGCACATCCGGCGGCGTTACGACGGCGGCGACCACAAAGATGCCGACGAGAACGTAATCGCGTCGTGCGGCGAGTTGCTTAGGCGTGACAAAGCCGGTGCGCACCAACAACACAATCGCCACGGGTGTTTCAAACGCCAGACCAAAAGCGAGGAACAACGACATGATGAAGTCGAGATACTTGTTGATATCCGTCATCACCGCTACGCCTTCTGGCGCCACGCCTACCAAGAAGTGAAACACGCTCGGCAATACGAGGTAATACGCGAAGGCAACGCCGGAGTAGAACAGCAGCGTGCTTGAGGTGAGCAAGGGCACCACCAAACGCTTTTCGCTTTTATATAAGCCGGGCGCAACGAAAGCCCAGACTTGAAACAGAATCCAGGGAATCGTGATGGCAATCGACAGAATGCCTGCGAGTTTGATCGGCGCAAAAAATGGCGCGGCTACTTCAGTGGCGATCATCGAAGAGCCAGGCGGCAACAACCTGAGCATCGGCTGCGCAACCCAGGTGTAGATTTCCTTGGAGAAATACGCGAGCGGGATAAAGCAGATAAAGATGCCAGCAAAAATGCGCACCAAGCGCGTGCGCAGTTCCAGCAAGTGCGCAATTAGTGGCTGCTCGGGGCCGCCGCTTTGTTCGGGGCCACTCTGCGTGTTTTCTTCACTCACGACTTGGGCAGATCCTTAGTCGTTTCGTGCGAAATCTCTTGGAGCTCGGTACCAACAAAATTGACGCTCTCACGAGCTTCTTTCTGAATGGCTTCGGTGTGCTCGCGCATGCTGCGTTGCACGTCTTCAAGTTGCTTCTTCATATCCGCAAGTTGTGTCTCGCGCTCAAGTTCGGCGGAGAGGTTGCGCATGTAAGATTTGGCTTGACCGGTCCAGCGACCAATCGCGCGAGCCACAGCAGGCAAGCGCTGCGGGCCGAGCACGATCAGTGCGACCAAAAAGCACAGAAAGACTTCTGAAAAACCGACGTCGAACATGGCGGCGCTGAGCTCTTATGCGCTGCGCTTAGGCCTTGGTGTCGGTCTTGTCGGCGGAGGCGATCGATTCGGAAGCTTTTTTACTGCCTTCAGCTTCGCCGTCTTTCATCGCCGACTTGAAGTTCTTCACTGCGCTGCCGAGATCGCCGCCTGCGTCGCGCAGTTTGCGCGTGCCGAATACGAGAATGACGATGCCCAGAACGATCAACCAATGCCAAATGCTGAAGCTACCCATGATCTGCTCCTGTTATTTCGTGCGGGCCGCTTTTTCAGCGAGACCCGATGTGCCCATGCGGCGGGCGAGTTCATCTGTGACGGCAGTGACGGAAATGTCCTTATCAGCCAGCAGCACCATCACGTGATACCAGAGATCCGCTACTTCATAGACCAGCGCCGAGCTGTCTTGGTTCTTGGCGGCGATGATTGTTTCTGCTGCTTCTTCACCAACCTTCTTCAGGATGGTATCGAGGCCTTTGGCGTAGAGGCTCGCAGCATAGGACTTATCAGCGGGCGCACTCTTTCGTTCCTGCAGAACTTTTTGCAGGTCGAGAAGAACATCGGCGGGTGAAGGATTCATGCGGCTAGTGTAACGCTTCGAGAGTCACGACTGGATGACAGTTCGATGATTTCAAAATGAATCTTGGCGCGCACTACCCTTTAGGGGTGTACGCGCCTTTGGCGCTTTAGGTGCGGACGCGGACGCCGTGTTCGGCCAGATACTGCTTGGCCTGGCCGACGGTGTAAGTGCCCTGGTGGAAGATGCTCGCGGCCAGTACGGCGTCAGCGCCGCCTTTGTCGAAGCCTTCAAGCAGATGCTCCAAGTTGCCCACGCCGCCGCTGGCGATGATCGGAACCGGTACGGCTTCACTCACCGCTCGCAGAAATTCGACGTCGTAACCGGCTTTGGTGCCGTCGCGGTCCATGCTGGTGAGCAGCAACTCACCGGCACCCATTTCGACCATTTTCTTGGTCCACTCAATGGCGTCGATACCGGTGGCTTTGCGGCCGCCGTGGGTGAAGACTTCCCAGCGTGGTGCTTCTTTCTTTTTGTTGACGCGCTTGGAGTCGATGGCGACAACGATGCACTGCACGCCGTAACGATCAGCGGCTTCAGAAACGAAGGTTGGGTTTTCAACTGCAGCCGTATTGATGCTGACTTTATCTGCACCACGCGAAAGCAGTGCGCGAACGTCAGCGCAGGTGCGAACACCGCCGCCAACCGTCAAAGGAATGTAAATTTCACGCGCCACGGCTTCAACGGTGGCGAACAGCGTCGGACGATCTTCCGAGCTGGCGGTGATGTCGAGAAACACCAACTCGTCAGCGCCTTGCTGGTCATAGCGACGCGCGACTTCGATCGGATCGCCAGCGTCGCGAACTTCTTCAAACTTAACGCCTTTGACCACGCGGCCGCGGTCAATATCAAGGCAGGGAATGATGCGTTTGGCGAGCATAGGAGTTACCGCGCTAAGCCTTGCGCGGGGTTAGCCGCGCGCAAGGCTCTGGCTAGGATTTAAGGGTTGGCGATCTTATTGGCTTCGGCCAATGTAAAACTGTTTTCGTACAACGCACGGCCGATCACCGC